>DASYFS010000445.1:0-6089 GCA_036498305.1 Candidatus Elarobacter sp.
TCGCCTTCCGCGGCGGTGGTCTCGACCGACGAGCGTCCCCACTCCGAGAGGACGTAGCGCGCGGTCAGCGACCGGCTCGCGGCCTGTTCGAGGATCGCCTTCGCGACTCGCGGACGATGCGGCAGCAGCGCGGCAGCCGCATCGATGCGCACCCGGTCGTCCGGATCCTCGAGCAGCCGCGCGAACGCGTCGATCCCTTTATCGCCCTCGCGGAAGATGCGCAGATGGAGCGCTTCGAGCGCGGCGAACAGCTCCGCGGCCTTCGATTGCGATTCGGCGGCGTAGCGGTGCTTGTCGGTGTCGCGCCATTGCGCGACGAGCCGCTCGATCTCGGACTCCATCAGCTCCCCGGCTCCCCGGCCGTATACACCCGGATCTGCGCGCGTCCGTCCCGCTCATAGACGAGCGCCAGCCCCTTCGGCGTGCGGTACAGCCGCGCCTCGGGCGGGACGCGGAGCCGATCGGCCCCGCGCGCGATCCAGACGTCGTGCGCGCGCACGATCACCGTGCAGTTGCCCTGCGTGAACGTGGTGCCCGGCGGGATCCGCTCACGGGCCGGCGGGACGTCGAAGGTCAGCTGCAGGGTCGTTCCGATCAGCGACGACTGCTGTGCGAAGCACGACGGGAGCGCGCTGAGGACCCACGGCCCTTCGCCGGTGAAGCTGCCGAAGGGGACCGGCGACTCGTTCGTCGCCGCCTGCGGCCGCGGCGAGAACTTCGTCGCGCCGCTCACGTCGAAGTCGCGCAGCGCGCGCATCCGGTTCGCGAAGATCACCGTCCCCACGACGAGGACGATCGCGGCCGCGATCAGGTAGTAGCGACCCATCCCGCGCAGCATCGCGGCGCGCGCTTAGGCGGCGGTCTCCTCCGCGCCGGCGAACGGCGGCGCGAGCTCGAGCCGGGCGCGGCCGATCCGCGCGTCGGCCATCCCGTAATAGAACTCGTACTTGCGGTCTCCGATCGTCTCGATCGCGGTCGGGAACACGACGTTGTTGACGATCCCGTGCAGCTCGTCGACGCCTTCGGGGACCATCACCGGCGCCTGCGAGCGATAGCGCACGATATGCGGACGCTCGATGTCGTGCACCACGAAGCCGGCGCTGTACTGCATCTTGTAGAGCCCGTTCGCCTGCTCGATCGCGTTCACGCCGTGGAAGATCGAGAACCAGCCCTCGGCGACGCGCACCGGCGGCGTTCCGGCGCCGGTCTTGACGCGGCACCACGGCGCGTCGGGGACTAGGGCGAGCGCACTCTCCTGAACGTCGAGCAAGTTCTCGATGTTCGCGAGCACGGGATCGAGCGGGATGTACGCGATGCGCGTGCACTCGCGCTCTTCCGGCGTCAGCTCGAGCAGCGTCGGGATCGCGCCGCGTCCGTCCATCGTCGAAAGGCGCAGCATCGGGCGGTGGTAGAGCGCGATCGAACGGACGCCGTTCGGCGAGATCACGGGCTCGGGGAAGAACACGCCGTCCTTGTCGTCGCCCTGGTGCAGGTTCTCGGCGAAGCGGACCAGACCGAGCCGCTCCCAAGTGTAGCCGTCGCGCGACTGCGCGACCGCGATGCGCGGGCCGTCGGGACCGAACGCGGTGTACGCCATCAGATACCGATCGAGGATCGGAACGAAGGTGACGCGCGGATCCTCGCAGCCCATTCCGCCGGGAGCGGTGCGGATCTCGTACGGCGCCTGCGGCTCGAGCGCAAAGCCGAGCCGCTCGAACGCGATGTCGTCGCCGTTGCGGTGACCGCGGCAGATCTCGACGCGCGAGACGTTGCCGCGCGCAACCGCGCGCGGGTAGAGCAGCAGCACTCCGTCGCGCGTCGTCGCGCTCGCCGGATTCAGGACGCCTTCGACCTCGTTCTCCGAACCGTCGGGGCTGAGCACCACGCCGAGGCGGGTGATGGTCGCGTCGAACCGCGCCAGCGGAGCGAGCGTCATCGGCACGCCAGACCCGTCAGCAGCTCGTGCGCGCTGATGCCGGCGTGCGCCGCGAGCCCGTCGATCTCGTCTTCCGCTCCGATGAGGACCCCTGGGTCACGCCCGTCGTTCGTCAACCGCACCGTATACTGCATACCTACCGAAACGATATCGGCAATACCCGCCAAAGACCGCGGGTAGCCGTCGCCATATCCGCAACGCACGACGAATGCCGTCCGATCCACGGGGAGCGCTCGATCGCCGTAGCCCGCCCAAGGGAGCTCGCCGGGCGCAAGACGCCGGACGATCGGCGCGCGCAGCCGAATCGCGTTGCGGGTCGCGACCTGCGCGCCCATCCGCGCGCCGAACAGTCCGGCGCCGATCCGCAACCGGTCGTAGGCGCGCTCGCGCCGCGCCGCGGAGGTCGCGGCGGCGTCGAGCGAGGCGATCGCGACGCCGGCGCGGGTGAACGCGCGGCGCGCCGCCGCGAGGCCCTCGAGGTGCGCCGCCTCGCGGGCCGGCGATGTCAGGTGCGTCCACAGCTCGACCTCGAGCCCGTGGCGGGCGCAGGCACCGGCGAACGCGCCGGCGTCGGCGGGGCGGATCGTCGCCCAGCCCGCGGCATCGAGGACGCCGACCCGGATCGTCAGCCCGCCGCGGCGACCCGCTTCGGCGGCGGCCTCGGCGAGCGCCTCGGCGGTCGAGACGTTCGGGATGCCGCCGAGGTCGAGCACGGCGCCCAGGCGTCCCGGCGGGGCGTCGGCGAGGAGACGGATCGGTTTGGCCGTCGCGGGGCGGAGCGCGGCGAGCTCGTCGGCGTCGGCGACGAGGTAGGACTCGACGAGCCGGTCGACTTCACGGGCGATCCGGCGGGCTCCCCAGCCGTAGCCGTCGCTCTTCACGACCGCGGCGACCGGCGCGCCGAGCGCCGCGAAGGCGGCGACGTTGGCGCGCAGCGCGTCGCCGTCGAGCTCCCGGACCGGCCCCATCAGCGCAGCGTCGTCGACGCGATCGCCTCGCCGGACGGCGAGACGACCTCGACCTTCGAACCCGACCGGTAGACGGAGTTTGGCACGATCCACAGCGTGTAGGTGCGGTACTCCTTGGGCGCCGGCTCGCCGCCGTCGAGCGGCGGCCGCTCGAACGCGACGATCCGGACGCGGTCGCTGTTGGCCCGGATTGCCTCGACCACCTGACTGTAGCCGGTCTGGCTGTGCGGCCCCATCAGCAGCACGACGACGAACTCCTTACGGAAGTCGACGGGGGCGCTGACGCCGATCGCCTCCAGGATCTTGCGATCCCGGATGACCGCAACTTCCCGCGGCCCGAGCGCCGCGGTCGTCCCGGACCGAACTTGGTTGACGCGCACCTCGCGGCAGCCGGCGAGGACGACGACGGCCGCGAAGGCGGCGAGCAGACGCCGCATCGGGACCGAGCGTTCGACGATGGCGGCCGAGGATACCCCGTGCCTGCGACGGAAGTCGTACGTCTGATGCTGAGCCTACTGCCGCTCGTCTTGGCGTTGGCGAGCGAACCCGTCCCCTCCGCGACCGCTCGCCCGACGCCGCTCACCGAGATCGGCCGGACGCGCACGGCGCCGGCCTGCAGCGCGATCGTCGCCCACGCCAACGGCGCGATCACGTCGGCACTCGACAACGATCGCGCGCTCACGATCCTCACGACGAATCTCAAGAACGTCGATTACGACGGGATGAACGATCTGCAGCGCAGGAACGCGATCGAGTCGCTGATGGATCAGGCCGGAAAAGTTCGCGTCGCGGGCAAGATTGCGGACGCCGAGATCAAGCGGCTGCGCGATTACGCTGCAGCGTCGACGGATGCGCAGCGCAAGGCCGAGTTGAAGACGTTCGCCGACGCGCTCGGGGGCGCGATCTACCGGCAGACGAAGGCCGCCAACGAGATGATGCGCGACGTGACGATCGTGCAGGGCCGCGAAGACGCCGCGGAAGCGCGCGGCATTCGCGACCGCGACAACCCGCCGCCGGACACCGGCGCGATGGCGATCGCGGCGAACCCGCAGAATCGCGCGCACGTCCCGGATCCGCCCAAGAGCTATAACCAGACGTTCCGCCGGATCGCGTTCGACCTGAGCGATCTCGGGACGGCGATCGCCGCCGACGAAGGCCAGGCGGCCGACCACAGCGTCGCGGCGACCTCCGGCTGCTGACGACCAAACTCGTTTCGCTCTAGACCCTACGGCGGTACCCTTCATCGGAATGTTCCGCGCGTTCTCGCTCGCGGCTGCCGCCGGGGCGCTCTGCGTCGCCGTCCTCGGCAGTTGGGTGCGCATCAACGGAGCAGGGATGACCTGCCCCGACTGGCCGCTGTGTCACGGCGCCCTCGTCCCCTCGCTGGTGGGCGGGGTGATTTTGGAATGGTCGCACCGTCTCGCGGCACTCGTGACCGGGTTCCTGATGATCGGTGCGCTGATTACCGGCTGGCAGGCGCGCAAACGAATCGGCGGCGTCTCGGCGGTCCTTGCCTACATCGCCGCGATCTTCGCGGTGCAGGTAGCGCTCGGCGGCCTCACCGTCGCGCTCGCGAACACGCCGTGGTCGGTCGTCGTCCACTGGGGAACGGCGATGCTGCTGCTCGGCGGGCTGACCGCGCTCGCGCAGCTCGCGGTCGTCGCGCCGCGGACCGTGGTCGTGCGGCACTCGTTTCTCGGCGGTGTCCTGACCGCGGCAGCGGGGCTCGCGTTCCTGACGATGCTCGCGGGCTCGTACGTGAGCTCGAGCGGCGCCGGGCTCGCCTGCAGCACGCTCCCCGCCTGCGACGGCGGCTCGTGGAGCGGTGCGACCGCCGCGCAGACGGCGCAGATGATCCACCGCCTCGCCGCGGGCGCCTTCTTCTTGGTCGCGACGCTGGCCGCGTACCTCGCCGCCATCGGTACGACGCCGCGCGTCCGCGCCGCGACGCTGTTCGCCTATGCGCTGGTCGTCTTCCAGGTGATGCTCGGCTTCGGCAACGTCGCCTGGCAGCTCCCGACGGTGCTGCGTGAAGCGCACGCAGCGAACGCGTCGCTGGCGTTCGTCGCGTTCATCGGCGCGCTCGTCTTCGCGGCGATCGACGGCACGGTTCCCGCGACGATCGCGCTGCGCGAGCGCCGCACGGCGGGACTCGCCGTCGAACCGGTCGAGACCGCGCTGCGATGAGCTCGACGCTCTCGCGCGTCGAAGGGACGGCCCGGCCGCCCGGCGCCCGCGGTCCGTTTCTGCGCGCCGCCGGCGACTACTACGAGCTGACGAAGCCGCGGATCATCTACCTGCTGCTGATCACGACGGTGGCCGCGATGGTAATGGCTGCCCGCGGCATCCCCCCGCTCGCGCTCGTCTTCTGGACGCTGCTCGGCGGCGCGCTCTCCGCCGCGTCGGCCGGCGCGATCAACTGCGTGTGGGACCGCGACATCGACCGCCTGATGAACCGCACCCGGCTGCGGCCGGTCGCGCGCGGCGCGATCTCGGCGCGCGACGCGCTGGTGTTCGCCGCGGCGGCGCAGATCGCGGGCTTCGCGATCCTGTGGTACTTCGCGAACCCGCTCGCCGCGTGGCTGTCGCTGGCCGGAAACGCGTACTACGTCGTCATCTACACGATGTGGCTCAAGCGCGTCACGCCGCTCAACATCGTCATCGGCGGTGCGGCCGGCGCCGTTCCGCCGCTCGTCGGGTGGGCCGCGGTGACGCACCACCTCGGCTCACCGGCGTTCGCGCTCTTCGCGGTGATCTTCTTGTGGACGCCGCCGCACTTCTGGGCGCTCTCGCTGATGACGAACACCGACTACGACAAGGCCGGGATTCCGATGCTCCCCAACGTCAAGGGGATCGAGCGAACGAAGAGCGAGATCATGGTCTACTCGCTGGTGCTCGTCGCGGTCTCGCTCGCATTCTTCCCGCTGCACGTGCTGGGCCCGTGCTACGGCGGCGCGGCGGCGATCCTCGGCGGCGTCTTCCTGTGGGATGCATGGAAGATACGCGGCGACGCGACGAAGCGCTACGCGCGGGTGCTCTTCAAGTACTCGCTGCTGTATCTCGCGCTGATCTGCGTCGCGATGGTCGTCGATCGCGTCATCCCGCACGCGTAGCAAAGCGATGACGGCAACGACCGTTGCCGGTCACGAGGTCGACCGCAGCACCGTCCCGCTGCTGATCACGCT
>DASYFS010000446.1:0-4079 GCA_036498305.1 Candidatus Elarobacter sp.
CGGGATCGACGACGAACGGCCGCCGCGCGGCGAGCGCGCGATCGTCGTCGAGACCGAGGCGGTGTGGGCGATCGCCGAGGACGGCTCGACGCAGACGCATCGGCTGACGATCGGCTTTCCGGGCGACCACAATCGCCGCAATCTCGCCGGGGCGTTCGCCGCGGCGACGTTGTGCTCGCAGATCGTGACCGGCAGCGATCAGGTGGCGCGGCTCGCCGACGCGGTCGGCGCGCTCGCGCTCCCGCACGGCCGCTACGAAGTCGTGCAGCTCGCCGACGACGTGAGCCTGGTCTTCGACGCGTACAACGCATCACTCTCGGGGACGCTCGCGACGCTCGCGACGTTCGGCCGCGAGGAGGCGGAGCGCCGTATCGCCGTCCTCGGCGGGATGGCGGAGCTCGGGAACGATTCGCCCGCGATGCACGAGAAGATCGGCGAGATCGCCGCCAAGCGCGCCGACCTCGTCCTCGCCGGCGGCCGCTACGCCGACGACACGGCGCGCGGCGTCGAACGCGCCGGCGGTGCCGTCGTGCGCTACGCCGACAACGACGACGCGATCGCGTGGCTGCGCGCCAACCTCCGCCGCGGCGACGCCGTGCTCCTCAAGGGCTCGCGCGCGTATAAGATGGAGGAGATCGCCAAGGCGCTCGGCGCGGAGGTCTTCGCGTGATCCCGGTCGCGGTCCGCGAGAGCGGTTTGCCCGACGGCGTCGTCGCGATCCCGGTACGCACGCGGCTGGTCGTCCCCGGCGACGATCTGGCCGCGCTTGTCCGCGAAGCGACCGGCGGGATCGCGCGGCCCGGCGATGTCGTCATCGTCGCCGAAACCGCCGTCGCGATCGCGCAGTCGCGCTTCATCGCCGCCGAGCTGATCCGGCCCTCGAAGCTCGCGCTCCTGATGTCGCGCTACGCCGACCCGATGGCGACGGTCAGCCAGCCCGAGTCGCTGCAACTCGTCATCGACCAGGTCGGGACGCGCAAGACGCTGTGGGCGCTCGTCGCGCACGTCGCCGGCCGCCTGCGCGGAAAGCGCGGCGTCTTCTACGAGATCCTCGGCGAGGCGATCGCCGCGATCGACGGCTACACGGGCACGCTGCCGCCGTACGAGCGCGCGATCGTGCTCGGGCCTGCCGAGCCGGACCGCGTCGCGACCGAGCTCGCCGAGGCGCTCGGCGCGCACGTCGCGATCGTCGACGCGAACGACTTGCACCGCGCGAAGGTGCTCGGCGCCTCGCCGCAGATCGACCGCGACGCGATCGAGCGCGCGATGGCGGGCAACCCGCACGGAAACGGCGACGAGCAAACCCCGCTGGTCGTGCTCGCCTGGCGCGGCCGCGGCCCCAACCCGCTGGTGCGCGAGCCGTGAGCGACGTCGGCATCAACGTTCCCGAGCCGCTCGGTGCGCTGCTCTACGTGATGATTTTCTGGCCGCTCGGTCTCGGGACGCTCGCGGTCCTGCTGCTCGTTGCCGGACTGCCGTCGTTTCTCATCACCGCCGGCGCCGGCCGTCCGCTGATCGCTCGCCTCAAGCAGGCGTCGGCTCGGCAAATCGCCTACGAGGACGCGCCGCAGACGCACCAGTCGAAGACCGGGACGCCGACGATGGGCGGTCTGCTGTTCGCGATCGCGCCGCTGATCGCGCTGCTGATGGTTCCATCGCGCGCGACGTTCGCGCTGGCGGTGCTGGTGTGGCTGTGCATGGCGATCGGCGCCGTCGACGATCTGGCGAAGATCCGCAAGCAGAAGAACCGCGGGCTGCGTGCCGTGCCGAAGTTCGCGCTGACCGCCGTCGCGGCGGTCGTCTTCCTCGCGATCGCGGGGCCGCAGGACGCGTCGTTCGTCGCGATCGGTCCCGTGCCGACGTGGCTGTGGTACGGGCTCGCGGTCTGCGCGATCTTGGCGACGACGCACGCCGTCAACTTGACCGACGGGCTCGACGGTCTCGCCGCCGGAACGATCATCCCGCCGCTCGCCGTGCTGGTCTGCGCGGCCGGCATCGTGCATGCCGCCTTCGGCGTCCCGGTGTTCGGGTGCGCGATGATCGGCGCGGTGCTCGGCTTCCTGGTCTACAACCGGCATCCGGCACGCGTCTTCATGGGCGACACCGGATCGCTCGCGCTCGGCGGCGCGCTCGCCGGAATCGCGGTATTGAGCGGCGCGCACATTCTGCTGCTGCTCATCGGCGGCGTCTTCGTCGCCGAAACGTTGAGTGTCATCATTCAAGTCGTCTCGTTCAAGACCACCGGGCGGCGCGTGTTCCGGATGAGCCCGCTTCACCATCACTTCGAGCTCGCGGGTTGGTCGGAGACGAAGGTCACCACCCGGTTTTGGCTTGCATCGCTCGTCCTCTCACTGCTGGGCTTAGCCCTGATCGCGCGATCCGCATGAATCCTTCGAACTCCGGCGGCGGCTTCGACCGCTCCGAACACGTCCTCGTCATCGGCCTCGGCCGCAGCGGCCGCACCAGCGTCGACGTCCTGCGCAACCGCGTCGGCGCGATCGCGGCGACGGACGAAGCGCCGCCGGGGACGCTCGGCGAAGCGCTCGCCGAGCTCGAGACGCTCGGCGTACCGTTCTACACGCCCGACGCGCTCGACGAGACGCTGAAGTCGACGACCGTCGCCGTCCTCTCGCCGGGGATCCCGCTCAACGCGCCGATCGTGCGGCGCGTGCAGAGCGCCGGGATCCCGGTGTTCAGCGAGGTCGAGGTCGCCTATCGCATCTGCAGCGCTCCGATCGTCGCCGTCACCGGGACGAAGGGAAAGTCGACGACGACGGCGCTCGTCGGCGCGCTCTTCAGCGCCGCCGGAAAGACCGTTCACGTCGGCGGGAACATCGGCAACGCGCTGATCGGCGAGACGGCGTTCGCCGCCGAGGGCGATTGGGTCGTCGCGGAAGTGAGCTCGTTCCAGCTCGAGTCGATCCGCTCGTTCAAGCCGCGGATCTCGCTGATCACGAACATCACCCCGGACCACCTCGACCGCTACCACTCGATGGAGGAGTACGCGGAAGCGAAGTTCCGCATCTTCACGAACCAAGGGCCGCACGACACCTTCGTCGGCAACCTCGACGACGAGATCGTGCGGACCGCACCGGGCGAGGACGGCAACCGCATCAAGGCGCGCGCGCTGTGGTTCGCTTCCGAGCCGCACCGCGCGACGACGCTCTACCTGCGCAACGGTCAGAAGATCGTCTACGCGCCCCCGGTCGGCGATCCGCGTCCCGTCGACATCCTCGACGTCGCGGAGATCCCGCTGCTCGGGCGGCACAACGTCGAGAACGTGATGGGCGCGATCCTCGTCGCGCTCGCCGCCGACATCCCGCTCGATGCGATCCGCGAAGGCGTGCGGACGTTCCACGCGCTCGGCCACCGGCTCGAGGTCGTCGCCGAGCGCGACGGCGTCCAGTTCGTCGACGACTCGAAGGCGACGAATCCCGGCTCCGTGATCGCCGCGATGCGCTCGTTCGAGCGGCCGATCGTGCTGATCGCCGGCGGGAAAGCGAAGGGCACCGACTTCACCGAGATGGGGAAGGTGATCTCGTCGCGCGCGAAGGCCGTCGTGCTGATCGGCGAAGCGGCCGACGAGATCGCGGGGGTCGTGAAGCGCGCGCCGGTGACGCGCGCGAGCTCGATGGAAGAGGCCGTCGAGGCGGCGCGCCGGCTTGCCGCGCCCGGCGACGTCGTGCTGCTGTCGCCGGGATGCGCGTCGTTCGACATGTTCCGCTCCGCCGAGCATCGCGGCCAGCTCTTCGCCGATGCCGTGCGAGACAGCCGAGACGTCGCCGGTGCACGCTAGCCGGCTCCGCCCGGGGCACGCGCGCACGCAGCCGATCGGCGCGCGCGCGGCGCGCCGTCACGTCTCGCTGCGCCCGCCGGACTGGGTGCTGCTCGGGTCGGTCGCGTTCTTGGTGACGATCGGGCTCGTGATGGTCTTCAGCGCGTCGAGCGTGATCGCGTACACCGAGATGCACGACTCGGCGTACTATCTCAAGCACCAGCTCGTCTATCTAGTCGTCGGTTTGATCGTGGCGTACGCCGCCTATCGCGTCGACTACCCGAAGCCCAAGAAACTCGCGCCG
>DASYFS010000447.1:0-1794 GCA_036498305.1 Candidatus Elarobacter sp.
GATTAACGTGTTGCAGGCCGCAGTGAAGGCCGGAGCGCGGAAAGTCGTCTTTGCCTCGAGCGCGGCGATCTACGGCAGCCCCAAGCGCGTCCCCGTGACCGAGGAAGCGGCGACCGTTCCGCAATCGCCGTACGGCATCACGAAGATGGTCGCCGAGCATTACCTGCGGTACTACAAGGCCGAGTTCGGTCTCGACTTCACCGCGCTGCGCTACGCGAACGTCTACGGCCCGCGCCAGGATCCCAACGGCGAGGCCGGCGTCATCGCGATCTTCCTCGGGAAGTTTCTGCAGCGTGGGGGCGTGCGGATCGATTGGGACGGCGAGCAGACGCGCGATTACGTCTACGTCGGCGACGTCGTGCGCGCCAACGTCGCCGCACTCACCAAGGGCGACGGCCAGATCTACGTCATCGGCACCGGCCGCAAGACGTCGGTCAACGAGATCTACCGGGCGATGGTCCAGGTCACCGGCTTCGAGGCGCCCATCAACCGCGCGCCGCGCCGGCCCGGCGACGCGCGCGAGGTCTACTTCAACCCGAAGAAGGCGCGCAAAGAGCTCGGCTGGGAAGCGCAGGTCGCGCTCGTCGACGGGATGCGCAAAACGTACGAGTACTTCCGCGACCGCGAGAAGTCCGCGGCGACCTGAACCCTACGGGATGGGGTGGGTGTCCGTCGGCGCTTGCGGCGGCGTTTTGAACGAGACGATCTTCAGGTTCGGATCGGTCGTTCCGGCATGCGGCGTCCCCATCGGGATGATCAGCATCGTCCCGGGCTTCAGCGCGACTTGCTTGTCGCCGAGCCATTCGGTGCCGGAGCCGGAGAGAACGACCTGAATCTCGTTCGCCTCGGCGTGATAGTGCTTGACGACCGTGCCGATCTGAATTTGTCCCGTCATCCCGTCCGCCGTCACCAGCGTCTTCGCGCGTAAGTTCGGTGAGGTCGTCGTCGGCGCCGGTAGGTCCGAGGCCTGGAGCGCGGCGAGGTCGATGATCTGCGGCGTGAGCGGCGGCGCCGCGGCTCGCGCGGGGAGCGGTAGGCGCGCGACGCCGATACCGGCCGCGAAGGCGAGCCCGGCGACGACGGCGGTGCGCAGCGTTGATTGCGTCATGGCCCGGAGTCCGCGAGCGGCCGCCGGGTTCCTCCCGTGGCCTACCCGACGACGATGTTGAGGAGCTTGTCGGGGACGAAGATCCGCTTGCGCACCTGCTTGCCGTCGAGCTGCGCGGTCACCGTCGGCTCCTTCATCGCCAGCTCGAAGGCCGCGTCTTCGGAGACGCCGGGGCTCGTCGCGATGCGGGCGCGGACCTTGCCGTTCACCTGAACGACGAGCGTGATCTCCTCGACCTTGAGCGCTTCGGGGTCCGGCTGGAGCCAGCGTTCGAGATGAACGCTGCGCTCGTAGCCCATCCGCGACCACAGCTCGTCGGCGAGGTGCGGCGCGAAGGGCGCCAACACGATCGGCAGCGCATGGACGACGTAGAGGACGGCCGGATCGCGTTCGGCGTCCGGCAGCCGCAGCGCGGCGACGAGCTGGTTCACCAACTCGTCGAGCTTCGCCGTGGTGACGTTGTAGTGGAAACGCCGCGTCCGCGTCTCGCCGCGTCCGGAGTCGAGGGCGACGTGCAGCGCGCGCACGAGCTCGCGCTGCGCATCACCGCGCTGTTCAGGTAAGCGGTCGAGCGGGACGCTGCGCGCCGCGGCGGCCAACGGCTCTGCCGCGCGCCACACGCGCTGAATGAAGCGCACGCGCCCGACGATCCCCTCGTCGGTCCACTCCAGCGCATCCTCCGGCGG
>DASYFS010000448.1:0-7125 GCA_036498305.1 Candidatus Elarobacter sp.
CGTAGTCCCAGTGACCGCTCCCGCCGACCGGCAGCGTGTCGACGATCGCGAACGGTCCGCTCGCCGGCGCCGGCGGGTTGTCGCTGCACGCGCTCAGCGCCAGCGCGAGCGCGAGCGCGGCGGCCACCTTACGCATGCGTCATGTCCACGTCGCGGCCACGCGTCGCCGGACCGAACACCCCGACCGTGATCGCAACGATCGTCAGCGCGCCCGCGATCACGACAAAGACGGCGTTGGGGCCGCCGCTGCGCAACGTAGCCGCGATCAGGAAGCTGCTCGCGATCGTCGACAAGCGGCTGAACGAATAGACGAACCCGACGGCACGGCCGCGAACCTCGGTCGGGAAGTTCTCGGCCTGGTACGCGTGTCCGGCGTACGACATCAGCGCACCCGCGACGGTAATCAGCAGCCCGAGGACGATGATCGGCCCGGCGTCCCGTTGGTAGCCGAACGCGATCCCCAGCACCGCCATCACCAGGCTCGCCGCGACGAGCTGGTACTTGCGCTCGATCTTGTCGGCGAACGCCAAGAAGAGCAGCGGGCAGAACGGGTAGACGAACGCGATCGCCGCCGTGTACGCGATCCCCTTCGTCACGCCGACACCCTGCGCGACGAGCAGCGTCGGCACCCAGTTGGTAAAGCCGAAATACCCGATCGACTGAAAGATGTTGTAGACGATCAGGACCAGCGTCGCGCGCCGCAACGGCGTCGAGAAGATCTCGCGCAGCGCCCCGCGCGCGGAGACATCCGCGGGAGCGGCGGCCGGCGCGACGGAAGCCGGCGCAGGCGGCGGCGCGCCGGGCGCGCGGCGCGCCAAGTCGTCGACGATCGCCTCGGCTTCGGCGAGCCTTCCGCGCTCGGCGAGCCAGCGCGGCGACTCCGGAACGATCTTCGCGATAGCAATAGCCAGCAGGACGCCGATCGCGGGGAGTGCGGCGACCCAGCGCCATCCCATGATCCCGAGCGGCGAGCGCGGCAGAAACAGGACGCACAACACGCCGGCGATCGGGACGCCGAGGTACTGCACGCTCTGCCCGAGCGCGAACAGCCGTCCGCGCACCGCGGGCGGCGACAGCTCGGAGATGTAGGTGTCGAGTGTGACGAGCTGGACGCCGATCCCGATCCCCGCGAGGAAGCGCATCGCATCGACGCCGAGCGCGGTCGTCTGGAACGCCATCAGCACGCCGAAGACGGAATACCACAGCATCCCGGCGACGAACGCGCGTTTGCGGCCCAGCCGATCGATCGCGGCGGCGATGAAGAACGTTCCGACCCACAGCCCAGCGAACGTCGCCGCACCGAACGCGGCCTGATCGTCGAAACCGAACAGCCCCCGCCCGTCGTTGAAAAAGATGTCGTCGAGCGTGAGCCCCGGGACGAGCAGCCCGGTCAGCGCGATGTCGTAGATCTCGAACGCGCCGGCGAGCGCGAGCAGCACGACGAGGCCGACGACGTAGCGCGACAGCGGCAGCGCATCGAGGCGGGCGAAGAGGGCGGCGGCGGGCGACATGCTACCTCGAACGTCGCGCGGCCGGCGCCCGCAGGCGGCCGGCATACCCGACGGGGCTGAAGTTTCCGGACGGCGGCGCGAAGACGATGTCGGCCTGACCGTCGGCGCCCGAGATCGCCGGCGTCGGCGACGTGTTTGCCGGCGGCCCCGCTTCGACGAGCGGATAGTTCGCGCCGATCAGCGCGACGACGTAGTTGTCGCCGGGAAGGATCGACGGCGACGCCGCGCCGTTCGGTGCAACGGGTCCGAGATTCGGCGGCAGCGTCAGCGTTTGCGGTCCGGCGCCGTGCGCGACGAGCGTGTAGAAGATCGGTGCCCCGGCGTTGCTGCCGCTGCCGGCTGCGTTCGGCCCGATGTCGATGATGTCGACGACGCTCTCGGTTACGCCGGCCGGCGCGGTGAACGAGACGGTGAGGCCGCCGTCGCCGCTCGCGTCCTCGACGACGGCCGGCGGCGGGCCGAACGGCGCCAAACCGGCGACGTTCGCGATCGTCGAGCTTGCGTTGAACGTCGCCGAAGCGGCGTTCGAGGCCGGGACGAGCACGTTGAGCGAGTACGTCCCCGCGGGCGGCGTCCCGATCGCGAACGTCAGAAAGCCTTGCGCGTAGCCGACGAACCCGCTCGGATACGTTCCGGTGCGGACGTTCGGATAGGCCGGCGGCCCCCCGGCGTACCGGATCGGCGCCTGCAGCCCCGGCGCGAACAGCGGCTGCGGATAGAAGTACGCCGGGCCGACGTTGAGCGTTTGATCCGGCGTCTGGTTCTGCAGCGAGAGGCCGTAGGCGAAGACGCCGCCGCCCTCGCCGAGCGACGTGCACGTCACCGAGGTGCCGGGCGCTACTTGCTGCGAGCCGCTGATGCGGTTCGTTCCGGCGTCGACGCCGGCCGCACCCGCGACCGAGAAATTCCCCGCGAACTGCGCGAACCCGGCGAGGTACGCGCGGCCGACGAGGTCGATCACGAAGCCGCTGCCGGGGCAGCTCGTCGACGACGCGGCGGGGTTCGTGAACGGGCCGGTGATCGTCGGCGTGTTCACCAGCGTCGCCGACAATCCGTTCGGTTGACGGAATGTCGCGACGGTGTTGAGCCCGTGCGATCCGTCGGGAAACGTCGCGACGCCGGCGGCGAACTGCAGCGTGTTCTGGGCGAGGTTGGCTTTCGTGATCGGCGGCTCGGCGCCGCCGCCGCCGCCGCAACCGGCGAGCGCGAGCGCGGCGAGCGCGAGCAGAACGGAAGGGACGCGCATCAGAGCTTCACCTGATAATAGAAGCGAACCGACAGCGGGGGCAGGTTGTTCAGCACGAGGTACGGCTGGTTGCCGTACTCCGCCGACGTGTACTGCGCGACGCCGTGGTTGGGGAACATCAGCGGGAACGCGGAGTAGCCGCTTTGCGGCCCCGAGATCCCGGTTGCGACCGGTTGATACCGATCGTTGAGGAAGTAGCTCGACGCGTCCGAGGTCCGGTTCAGCAGGTTCGAGATCAGCACCCCGAACGTGCTGCGGCTGCGCGGCGGGCTGTACTCGATCGAGAGATCGGTATTGACGCTCGGCGACGAGAGAAACCCGCCCGGCGACG
The DNA here is from genome assembly GCA_036498305.1 of Candidatus Elarobacter sp. Taxonomy (GTDB): domain Bacteria; phylum Vulcanimicrobiota; class Vulcanimicrobiia; order Vulcanimicrobiales; family Vulcanimicrobiaceae; genus Vulcanimicrobium. The sequence continues at coordinate 3,089 of DASYFS010000448.1, forward strand.
AGCGCTCCGGTAGCCCGCGCGTCGCGTCGATGTTCGGGTTCTTGAGCGTCCCCGGATTCTGCGGGTCGACGTACGCCGGCGAGCCGCCGACGCCGCGCAGCGAGAAATCGCCGGTGGCGTTGGTGTTCGGCAGGTTCACGTACGCGCCGTTGACCTGCCCTGCGACGAGCGTCCCGACGCCCAGCGGGAAGCCGCGCGTGTAAGTGAGGATCGGGTTGATCCGCCAGCCGGAGCGGGACCGGTATGCGATGCCGGCGGTCGCGGTGAACGGCGAGATGAAGCCGACGCGGTAGACGTCGCCGAGCGCAATCGACGCGCGCGGGATCGTCGGCTGAAAGTCTTCCGCCGGCGACGTCGGGACGACGTTGGAGAACTCGTTGATGTACGTCGCCGAGACCGAGGCGCTGAAACCGTACTCGGATTGCCGCGTCACCGAGAACTCGATGCCGCTCGCGCTGTCGCGCCCGAGATTCGTCGTGACCGAGACGCCGGTTTGCGGCGCGCCGGTCGCCGGGTTCACGAACGGCTGACCGGTGAGCGGGTTCAGCCGGATCTGGGCGACGAGCGCGAGGGCGTCGTAGCCGCGCCGGTAGAACGGCGTGACGCGCATCCCGACGTTGTCGGCGAACAGGTGCTGGTACGAGACGTCGTAATTGTTGAACGTCTCCGGCTTCGCCGGGACGTAGGGGATCCCGGACGCGATCGTCTGATCGGCCCAGAAGAGCTGATCGCCGAAGCTCTTGCAGAGACGGTCGCCGGTGATCCCGCACGTGTGCGCCGCGAACGGCTGGCCCGGCGCGACGCCGGCGGCCATCGCACCGAGCGCGTCGTAGGACGGGATGTTCGCGTAGCGCGCGTAGTACGACGGCGAGTCGGCTTGATCGACGTACTTGATCGGGACGAGCTCGACGGAACGGCCGTACGAACCGCGCACGGCGTCGGTCGCGCTCAGCCGATACGAGACCGCCAGGCGCGGCTCGGGGATCAGCGGGTTCTTCGCGTCGTTCGGAACGTCGACGACGGGGTGACCGCCAACGGCGCCGGTCTGCGCGTACATGCACGTGTCCGCGGTCAGTGAGTCGCAGCCGACGGGCGCCGGGAGCTGGTAGTGCGCGCCGTCGAGCCGCAGGCCGAGCGCGATCTTCAGGCGATCGTTCGGGCTGATCGTGTCGTTGATGTACGCCGCGTAGTCTTGACGGATCGTGTGCGAGCTCTGCTGCAGCGCCGGGACCGGGCCGGGATTCGCGCCGAGGTACTGCACGAGGTAGCCGCAATAGCTCTTGCCGGTTCCGGCGAGCTGCGGCGGATCGATCGGGCAGTTCGCAAGCAGCGGGTTCGGATTCTGCGGGTTGATGAACGCGTAGGTCGCGGTCGAGTTGTAGCCGGCGATCCCGCCGAAGACGTACGGCGCGTCGGCCGGATCGTACCAGCCCAGGATCGGAATGTTCGTCTCGTACTTCACGCCCGTCTGGATAAAGTGCTTCGAGCCGAGCTGCTTCGAGAGATCGACCGCGGTGCCGTAGCGCGTCCCGCCCTCTTGGCCCAGGATGTCGAGCGACGAGAGCCGCGCGGAATCGTAGGCGGCGTCGCGCGTCGTGACGCCTTCGGTCTCGTAGATCTTCGCGCTGAGGAATGTCGACGGGTTGAGGCTGTTGGTGTACTGGAGCTTGAGCGTGGAGCTCGGCGTGAGCTGCTGGATCGCGCCCCGCGACCCGAGCGTGTCGGCGTAGGAGTGCTGGTAGGGATAGAGCGTCAGCAGCTGTTGCTGCTGCGGCAGCGTCAAGCCGAGCAGCGCTCCACGCAGGAACGTGCTGTACGGATCCGAGGACGAATACGGCAGCAAAGCGCCGTCGCCGTAGGTGCCGGTTTGCTCGTACAGCTGGTTTTGGTAGAGGAACTGCAGCGACTGCGTGTTGCCGCGGCCAAACCGGTAGACGAGGTTCTCCAGCACGTCGTGCGCGGTCGCGAACGCGGGCTGATAGAACGCGACGGTCGAGATCTGATCGGCCGGGGTTCCCCACGGCCCGTACTGCACGCCGTTGCGGCTCGCGAGCACCATCGTGTAGCTCGAGAACTTGCCGTCCTTCGTCGCGAAGCCGTACTCGGCCGTGTACTGCGTCCCTTGCGGGCGCGCGCTGCTCTCGATCCCGAGCGACCCGAAGGCGGGATACGTCCCGCGCTTCGCGATCAGGTTGATCAGCCCGGTCCCGGCGTTGCCGGTCGATGCGTCACCGGGCCCCGGCGTGAGCTGGAGCTGCCCGACCCCGGGATTCATCCGATACGCGTTTTGCGAGAGGCCGTTGAACGCGTTCGTCTGCTCGATCCCTTCGAACGCGAAGCCTTCCTCGTTGACACGACCGCCGCGCAGCACCGGCAGGCCGTTGACGTCGAGGCTCGCACCCGGCAGCCGCGCGAGCAGCGACTTCTCGTCGGTCGCGTTGCTCTTGCCGAGCAGGGTCTGCATGTCGCCCGAGGTCACGGTGTACGTGTCCTGCGTCTGCGAGGGCTGAAACGACCCGCGCGTGGAGCGCACGACCGTCGTCCCGATCGTCCTCAGGCTCGCGACGAGCGGCGCGTTGACGGCCGCGGTCTGGTCGGCGAAGACCGTCACGCCCTGCGTCGCCAGCGTCTCGAAACCGGTCTTCGCGAACGTGACCGTGTACGTGTCGGGCTGAACGCCGGTGAAGGCATAGAAACCGTTCGCATCGGTCGTCGTCGCGTAGCGTGACGACGGCGAGACGGCGGTTACGGCCGCGGCGACAATCGGCTTGCCGGACTTTGCGTCGGTCGCGCGGCCGCTGATCTCGCCGGTCGTCCCCGCGGCGGCCGCCGGCAGCGCCGATTGCATGCACAGCGCGACGGCCAGAGCCGCGGCGCACCAAACTCGCGCAAGCATGAAACCCTCCAGACAGGAGAAAGCAACGTCTTGACCTAATCGGTGTAGGCAAGATACTACTTTCACTAGTCTGATGCAAGAGGCGGCAACGGTTTTCATGACAACCACCGCCGTTTGCGAGCGGCGGCGGAGGTCGGCGTTCACCTATGCGGCGAAGGTCGGCGGCTATGCGGCGTCCACGAACGGCGGCGAAGCCCCGCGGGCGGCGGACGCGACTCGATCGCGCCGCGGTGATGCACGCCGCCGCCGATCTCGCCGACGAACGCGGCACGGTCGACAACCTCCAGCTCGTCGAGCTCGCCGAGCGCCTGTCGGTGCGCACGCCCTCGCTCTACGCGCACGTCGAAAGCCTCGAGGACGTGCGGCGCGGGATCGCGCTCATCGCGCTCGCCGATATGCGCGAGATCCTCTCACACGCCGCGTCGGGCCACAGCGGCGCCGACGCGCTGCTCGCGATGGCACGCGCGATTCGCAGCTACGCCCGCGAGCATCCCGGCCGCTACAGTGCCGGCGCCGCGCCGCCGCGCGACAAGGATTGGCACGAGGTGCAGCGGACCGTGCGAGCAGTCTTCGTCACCGTCCTCGCTCGCCACGGCCTCAGCGACGACGACGCGACCGAGTTCATCCGTGCGCTGCGCGCCGCGATCCACGGCTTCGTCACGCTCGAGCTCCAGGGCGATTTCGGCGGACCCGATCGCGCCGCCAGCTTCGATCGCATCATGAGGATCCTGCTCAAAGGTCTCCTCGACGAGTTTCCGGGCCTGGCGGCCGAACGACGCCGGCTGCGTGCCGCCTCGACCTGACCGCCGCCTCAGACGCGGGTCAGCGACCACGTCCGTTCGACGTGGATCTTCCGGATCAGGACCCGCGCATCGAAAGTGTTGCGCGCCGTTCCGCCGGCGAGCCGCCCGTCGGTGACAGCCGCACGAACGTCGACGACGACGTGCGCGTTGACGCCTTTGACCGTCGCGTCGGTTTCGCCGCTGTACGTGTAGGTCGGCGTCGAGCCGCTGTCCGCCTGAGCGACGGCGACCGGCACGCGCACCGTCGCGCCGGCGGCGACGAGGACGAGCGTGGAGCGGCCGCGTCCGTCGCGGGCCGCGAGCGCCGAGGCCAGTTCGTTGTAGGGTTCTACGGCGTC
>DASYFS010000449.1:0-4120 GCA_036498305.1 Candidatus Elarobacter sp.
CAACTACCGCATCCGGCGCGCCGCAGTCGAAGCGTCGATCGCCTCGCTGACGTCGCTCGACACAGCGCGCGCGCTGGTGACGGCGCTCGAATCCGAGGCGGGGCCGCCGCGCTCGCTGCAAGAGTACCAGGCAACCCACACCGAAGCGCTCGCCGCGCCGTGACGCGCGGCGCCGTGCTTGCGGGGCTCGGCGCCGTGCCGCTCGCCGGCTGCGGCGCGCACCGTACAAGCTGCACCGACGCAGCGGTGCCGTCGGCGACCGGCGTCCGCGTCGTGCGCGGCGTCGTGCCGACGAAGCGCGTGCGCACCGTCGTCCGGTACGCGATCGCCGTTCCGGACGGCGCGCCGGTCGACGCCGTCGCGTACCTGCTCCCCGGCCGGGGCGGCACCGCCGACGACGCGATCGGAATCGGGATCGACGGCTATCTCGCCGAGCACGTGCGGCGCGGAGGACAGCGCTTCGCGATAGCGGCGTTCGACGCCGGCGAATCGTACTTTCATCCGCGCGCGAACGGCGAAGACCGTCTGGGCGTCGCGACCGTCGACGGACCGGCGGCGGTGCGGGCGGCGCTGCGTGTGCCGGTACGGGGTGAAGCGATCATGGGCGAGTCGATGGGCGGCTACGGAGCGCTGCTTGCGGCGGAAGGGCAGCCGCGCCGGTATCGCGCGGTCGCGGTCGCGAGCCCGGCGATCTTTCCGTCGTTCGCCGACGAGGATCGCAGCGTCGGTGACGCATTCGACTCGGCGGCGGACTACGCCGCGCACGACGTCACCGCGCACGCGGCGCTGCTGCGCGGCGTCCCGGTCTTCCTCGCGATCGGCGAACAGGATCCATTTCTGCCCGGCGTCCGACGGTTTGCGCGCGCGTATCCCGGCGGGCGGCTCACCGTCGCGCCGGGCTGTCACGACGTCGGTTTCTGGCGCGTCCACACGCAGGCGATGCTGGCGTTCGTCGGAGCGCATCTGTGACGGAAGGGGCGCCGGCAGTCGTCCCGGTTCTCACGCGCGAGGAGTGCAGCGCGATCGTAGCGGCCGCATGCGAATCCGGCGGCTGGCACGACGCGACTGTTGACATGGGCGGCACCGCGCGCGTCGTCGCTGCCGTGCGTCATGCGCGCATGCTGCGGCCGACCGACGCGGACGCACCGCTGGCGGCGTTGCTCGACGAGCTGAGGCTGCGCCTCGATCGCCTCGACGCGGCCGCGCAGAGCGGGACGCGGATCGGCGAGCTGCAGCTCGTCCGCTACCCGTCCGGCGGCTTCTTTCTGCCGCACGCCGATGCGTCGCTGCACCCGCGCGAACGCCGCCGGATCAGCGTCATCGTGTACCTCAACGACGACTTCGAGGGCGGTGAGACCGAGTTCATGGGGACGGGCGAAGTCGTCCGACCGGCGGCCGGCGCGGTACTGACCTTCGCCGCGCACCTCCCGCATACGGGGCGGCCCGTCGCAAACGGCGAGAAGTGGGTCGTCGTCGCCTGGTTGGAGCGGGACTAGCCGAGGCACATCGGAAGGGGCTTCGCGGCGTCTCCGCGGAGTCGCCATCGTGCGTCGTCCCGAGATGGACCGCCATCGCGAGCCCTTGGCCGCCGAGCGGAAGACCGACGTCCTCAATCGGTTGAAGTCCGCGCGCGGGCACCTCGATCACGTCATCGCGTCGCTCGACGGCGACGAACCGTACGTCGTCGACGTCCTGCGACAGATCGCAGCGGTCCGCGGCGCGCTCGACGCTACGGTGCGCGTCGCCCTGCGGTACTACTTCGAACGCGGGTTCGTCAACGCGGTGCGCGCCGGCGACGTCGAGCCCGCGGTCGACGAGCTCATGGCTGCCTTGGCTTTCCTCAAGCAGCTGGACTGACCGGTCTCGACAGTCCGCCTGTTACGACCCCTCCCCGGGAGGGGTACGATGAACCTGAGGAGGGTCGCCGTTGCAGTCCCCTGCACGCCTCGGCGCCACGACATGGGTCATCGCCGAGGGATACATTCCGGCCTGGAGCAACGGCCCCGAGCCCGAGTTCACCAGTCACGAGACCGCTTGCATCCTCAACGCCGGGGATCGCGAGGCCCACGTCCAGATCACGGTGTTCTTCAGCGATCGGGAGCCCGCCGGGCCGTATCACGTTGTGGTGCCGGCACGCCGCACGCTGCACCAACGCTTCAACGCCCTGGCCGACCCCGAGCCGATACCGCGGGGTACGGACTATGCGAGCGTCATCGTCTCCGACGTCCCGATCGTCGTCCAGCACACGCGGCTGGACTCGCGTCAGAGCGAGAACGCGCTGATCACTACGATCGCCTACCCGGCGCAATAAGAGGAAAGACGTGGCATCCGCAACCGTAAGCGAGTTTCTCATCGAACGCCTGCACGCGTGGGGCGTGCGGCGCATCTTCGGCTATCCGGGCGACGGGATCAACGGCATCATCGCCGCCATCGACGTCCATCAGAAGCGGCACGCCGAGGCCGGCGACGCGATCGACTTCATTCAAGTCCGTCACGAGGAGCAGGCGGCGTTCATGGCGTGCGCGCACGCGAAGTTCACCGGTGAGCTGGGCGTCTGCCTCGCCACCTCCGGTCCCGGCGCCATCCATCTGCTCAACGGCCTGTACGACGCGAAGAACGATCACACGCCCGTCCTCGCGCTCTGCGGTCAGACCGCAACGACGGCGATCGGCAGCGAATACCAGCAGGAAGTCGATCTCCACTCACTCTTCAAGGACGTTGCTGCAGCGTATCTCTGCACGGTGATGCATCCGGCCGGCGTGCGGCACGCGATCGATCGAGCCGTGCGCGGTGCGATCGGCGAGAGGTCCGTCGCCGCGCTGATCTTCCCGAAGGACCTTCAGGAAGAGAGGGCGGTCGAGCACCCGCCGCACCACATGAACTTCAACGCATCGAGCGTCGGGCTCGCCGTCGCGCGGATGATCCCGCACCAGAGCGATCTCGAGCGCGCCGCGGAGGTACTCAACGCCGGCACCAAGGTCGCGATGCTGATCGGCGCCGGCGCACGCGGCGCCGAGCAGGAGCTGATCGCGGTCGCCGACCAGCTCCAAGCCGGCTGCGCCAAAGCGCTGCTCGGCAAAGCCGTGCTCCCCGACGATCTGCCGTGGGTGACCGGCACGATCGGGCTGCTCGGAACCGAAGCGTCGAGCGCGATGATGGCCGACTGCGACACGCTGTTGATGGTCGGGACGAACTACCCGTACGCGCAGTTTCTGCCGAAGGAGGGACAAGCGCGCGGCGTGCAGATCGACATCAATCCGACGCGGATCGGCCTGCGGTATCCGACCGAAGTGAACCTGCAGGGGTCGGCGCGCGACACGCTCGCCGCGCTGCTGCCGCTGCTCGAGACGAAGACCGATCCGTCGTGGCGCGATCGCATCGCGAAGGCGCGCGAAAAAGGCGAACGGATCAACGAGAAGCGCGCCGAGATCACGGGCATCGACGGGATCAACCCTGAGGACGTCTTCGTCGCGCTCAACGAGCGGCTCCCGGATCGCTGCATCGTCACTGCCGACGCCGGCACGTCGACGAACTGGGTGGCGCGCCACCTGCAGATGCGCAGCGGGATGATGTTCTCGCTCTCCGGCGGCTTGGCGACGATGGGCTCGGCCGTCCCGTACGCGATCGCGGCGAAGATGGCGTACCCCGAGCGGATCGCGATCGCGGTGACGGGCGACGGCGCGATGCAGATGAACGGGATGAACGAGCTCATCACCGTCGCGCGGTATTGGCAGCGCTGGAGCGATCCGCGGATCGTCTTCCTCGTCGCCAACAACCGCGACCTCAATCAGGTGACGTGGGAGATGCGGATCGAGAGCGGCGCGCCGGATTATCCGAGCTCGCAGCACCTCCCCGACGTCTCGATGGCGGCCTTCGCGCAGCTGCTCGGCTTCGAGGGGATCCGCGTCGAGCGCGCCGAGGATCTCGGCGGCGCGCTGGAACGCGTCCTGCGCGCCGAGCGGCCCGCGGTCCTGGAGGTCCTCACCGATCCCAATGTCTCGATGCTTCCGCCGCACATCATGCCGGAGCAGGCCGAGTCGTTCGTCAAGGCGATGCTGCGCGGCGATCCTGAGGAGGGTCCGGCGATCGTGCAGTCCGTCAAGGGCGTCCTCGCGGGAAT
>DASYFS010000450.1:0-15102 GCA_036498305.1 Candidatus Elarobacter sp.
CGCGATCTCGCGCGTCGAGATCGAGCGCCGTGCCAACCAGGCTCGGATCATCATCAACACCGGCAAGCCCGGGATCATCATCGGGAAGCGCGGCGTCGGGATCGACGAGATCCGCCGTAACCTGGAGACGCTCACCGGGAAGCAAGTCCAGGTGAACGTCGTCGAGATCAAGACGATCGAGCTGGACGCACGCCTCGTCGGTCAGAACATCGTCGACCAGCTCGAGAAGCGCATCGCGTTCCGCCGCGCCATGAAGCAGGCGATCATGCGCACGATGAAGGCCGGCGCCCGCGGCGTCAAGGTTCAGGTTTCGGGCCGCCTCGGCGGCGCCGAGATCGCGCGCACCGAGCGCAACCACGACGGCAAGGTGCCGCTGCACACGCTGCGCGCCGACATCGACTACGCGCACGTCGAAGCGTTCACGACCTTCGGCCGCATCGGCGTCAAGGTGTGGATCTACAAGGGTGAGGTTCTCCCCGAGGGTCCGCGCGGCGAGCGCGAAGGCCAGGGGCGCCCGGGCGCAGCCGGCGCCGGCGGCAACTTCCGCGACAACCGCCGCGGCACGCGCGGCGGCCGTCCCCGCACCGAAGGTCCGGCGCGCGGCGATCGTCCGGCGCGACCCGCGCTCGACACCGCCGATGCGCTGCACGTCGCCGAGGGCGAAGGCCAGTCGCTCGAGTCGATCACGGACGGCGCTCCGGCCGCGGGCGGGTTCAAGCACGACGCGCCGCACGCCGGCGCCGTGACGCACGACCCGAACGCCGAGCACGGTCACGGCGTCACCACCGAAACGTCGGTCGTTCCGCCGGAAACGCAAGCCACCGTCGACGCCGCCGAGCGTCCCGGTGCGCCGTCGACCGCGCCGACCGCAGAGCATCCCGAACCCGCTCCGGGCGGCGGCACGCACAACCGCCCCGAGCTCGACACGACGAACGAGGGCCAGTAGAACATGCTTACTCCGAAGCGAGTGAAGTGGCGCCGCCAGCACCGCGGCCGCATGCGCGGCAAGGCGCTGGTCGGCAACACCCTGACGTTCGGCGAGTACGGCCTGCAGGCGCTCGAGCCGGTGTGGATGACCAACCGGCAGATCGAAGCGGCGCGTATCGCGATGACGCGCCACATCAAGCGCGGCGGCAAGGTCTGGATCAAGGTGTTCCCCGACAAGTCGGTCACCAAGAAGCCGGCCGAAGTCCGCATGGGCTCGGGTAAAGGCAACCCGGAGGGCTGGGTCGCCGTCGTGCGCCCGGGCCGCGTGCTGTTCGAGATCGCCGGCGTCGACGAGAAGACGGCGCGCGAAGCGCTGCGTCTCGCCGCTCAGAAGCTCCCGATCGCCGTCAAGATCGTCTCGCGCACCGACCAGGAAGCGGAGGTTGCGTCCTAATGAAGCGTACCGACCTGCGCGCGCTGCGCGAACTGTCCATCAAAGAACTCGAGCAGCGCGCTCGTGAGACGAAGGAAGAGCTCTTCAACCTTCGCTTCGCGCTGCGCACCGGGCATCTCAGCGACTACTCGCGCGTGAAGATCGTCCGCCGTACCTACGCCCAGATTCAGACCGCGATCTCCGAGAAGCGGCTCACCGAGGCACGTCATGGAGCAGCCTAACACCGTGGAACGCGGCAACCGTCGTCGCATCAAGCAAGGCCGCGTCGCGAGCGACAAGATGGACAAGACCATCGTCGTCGTGACCGAGACGCGCGTCCCGCACCCCGTCTACAAGAAGGTCGTCCGGCAGTCGTCGCGGTTCAAGGCGCACGACGAGCTCAACGACGCCAAGGTGGGCGACCTGGTGCGCATTCAGGAGTGCCGTCCGATGTCGCGCGACAAGCGCTGGCGTCTGGTCGAAGTCGTGGAGCGCGCGAAGTAACATGATCCAGCAAGAGACTCGGCTCAAAGTGGCCGACAACTCGGGGGCTCGTGAGCTGCTGTGCATCCACGTCGCGGGTGGCTCGCGCCATCCCTACGCGCACGTCGGCGACATCATCGTCGGGACGGTGAAGAGCGCGATCCCGGGCGCCGCGGTCAAGAAGGGCCAGGTCGTCAAGGCGGTCGTCGTTCGCACGTCGCAGCCGATGCGCCGGCCCGACGGCTCGGTCATCAAGTTCGACGAGAACGCGTGCGTCATCATCAAGGGCGACAAGGACAACCTGGACCCGCGCGGGACGCGCGTGTTCGGGCCGGTCTGCCGCGAGCTGCGCGACCGCGGGTTCCTCAAGATCGCCTCGCTCGCGCCGGAGGTGCTCTGAGATGTCGCGCATCGTAAGCGCCGTCTCCAAGCCGAAGATCGTCAAGGGCGACACCGTCGTTCTGCGGCGCGGCAAGGAGAAAGGCAAGCGCGGGATCGTCAAGCACGTGTTCCCCAAGAACGGCGTCGCGACGGTCGAGGGTCTCAACGTGGTCAAGCGCCATACCAAGCCGGGTCAAGCCGGTCAGGTTCAGGGCGGCGGGATCATGGAGAAGGAAGCCCCGATCCCGCTCTCGGCTCTCATGGTGATCGATCCCAAGACGGACAAGCCCACCCGCGTGAAGCGCGTCCGTCAAGCCGACGGCACGACCGTGCGCGTCGCGAAGTCCGGCGAGCAACTGCTCGTCCCCGGTAAGGCGTAATCATGGCTGCGAGACTGAAAGAGAAGTACCGGACCGAGGTCGTCGGCAAGCTGCAGGAGCGGTTCAAGTACTCGAACCCGATGCAGGTGCCGAAGCTCGAGAAGGTCGTCATCAACATGTCGGTCGGCGACGCGATCCAGAACTCGAAGGCGCTCGACGCCGCGGTTCGGGAGCTGACGACGATCAGCGGCCAGAAGCCGATCATCACCAAGGCCAAGAAGTCGATCGCGGCGTTCAAGCTGCGTGAAGGCATGAACATCGGCGCCAAGGTGACGCTGCGCGGCGAGCGGATGTACGTCTTCCTCGACAAGCTGTTCAACGTCGTGCTGCCCCGCATCCGCGACTTCCGCGGTCTCAACCGCAAGTCGTTCGACGGCCGCGGCAACTACAATCTCGGTCTCAAAGAGCAACTCGTGTTCCCGGAGATCGATTTCGACAAGGTCGACAAGGCGCGCGGGATGGACATCGTCATCGTGACGACCGCCCGCAACGACGAAGAAGCGACCGAATTCCTCACCCAGATGGGGCTCCCGCTGCAGAAGCCTGCCGCGGCGCCCGCCGGAGCGACCCGCTAATGGCCAAGACCTCGAGCATCGAGAAGTCGAAGCGAACCCCGAAGTTCAGCACGCGCCAGCACAACCGCTGCAAAGTTTGCGGCCGGCCGCGCGCGTACTACCGCCGCTTCGGGATGTGCCGCATCTGCTTCCGCGAGAACGCGCACCGCGGGTTCATCCCGGGCATCACGAAGGCGAGCTGGTAAGTCATGGGCGTCGTAACCGATCCGATCGCCGATCTGCTGACGCGGATCCGCAACGCGAACACCGCGAACCACAAGACGACCGACATCCCGGCGTCGCGGATGAAGAAGGCCGTCGCGCAGATACTGCTCGACGAAGGCTTCATCAGCGGCCTCGAGGAGATCAAGGAAGGCCCGCAAGGGACGCTCCGGATCACTCTCAAGTACGGCCCCGAGAAGGAGAAGGTCATCACCGGCCTTCGCCGGATCAGCCGTCCGGGTTTGCGCGTCTACACTCCGAAGACCGAGATCCCCCGCGTTCTGGGCGGGCTGGGTCTGGTCATCATGTCGACCTCGAAGGGCATCATGTCGGGCAAGCGCGCTAAGCGCGAAGGCTTCGGCGGTGAAGTCCTCGCGTTTGTCTGGTAATTCATCATGTCACGCATTGGAAAACTTCCGGTTGCCGTGCCCAGCGGCGTGGACGTCAAGCTCGACGATCACACCGTCACGGTCAAAGGGCCGAAGGGCCAGCTCTCGCAGCACATCCTGCCGGTCGTCGAGGTCAAGCTCGACGGCGGTCAGGTGCTCGTCGCGCGCAAGAGCGACGACAAGCCGGGGCGTTCGGCTCACGGCCTGACGCGCACGCTGATCGCGAACATGATCGACGGCGTCACCAAGGGCTTCCGCAAGTCGCTGGAGCTTCAGGGCGTCGGCTACCGCGTCAACAAGGCCGGCAACGACCTCAACTTCTCGCTCGGCTACTCGCACCCGGTGACCTACGCGGCTCCCGAAGGGATCGCGTTCACGGTCGAGGGCACGACGAAAGTGCACGTCGAGGGGATCGACAAGCAGCGCGTCGGCCAGGTCGCAGCGGAGATCCGCAACCTGCGTCCCCCCGAGCCATACAAGGGCAAAGGCGTGCGCTACGAGGGCGAGCGCGTCCGGAAGAAGCTCGGCAAAGCGGGCAAGGCTGGTAAGAAGTAATGGCTACCTCACGCGACGAGCAGCGCCGCAAGCGCCACACGCGGCTGCGCAAGAAGGTGGTCGGAACCACGGGACGCCCGCGGCTCCAGATCTTCCGCAGCCTCCACCACACGTACGCGTTCGTCGTCGACGATGCGAAGGGCCACACGCTCGTCGCCGCGTCGACGCGCGAAGGAGCCCTCTCTGAAGGACTCGGCTCGCGTACCAACATCGAAGCCGCCCAGAAGGTCGGCGCGACGATCGCCCAGCGTGCGAAGGCCGCCGGAATCGATGCGGTCGTGTTCGACACCTCGGGCCACAAGTATCACGGTCGCGTCGCTGCACTCGCGCAAGCCGCGCGTGAAGCCGGTTTGGAGTTCTAGCGCATGTACAATCGTGGCGGTCGCGATCGCGACAACCAAGGATTCGAAGAGCAGGTCGTCCGCATCAACCGCGTCGCGAAGGTCGTCAAGGGCGGTAAGCGGTTCAGCTTCTCCGCGCTCGTCGTCGTCGGCGACAAGAAGGGGCGCGTCGGCTTCGCGATCGGCAAGGCCGGCGAAGTTCCCGAAGCGATCCGCAAGGGCGTCGAGCAGGCGCGCAAGGCGCTGATCACCGTCCCGATGGTTGAGAAGACGATCCCGCACATGGTCGACGTCCACGTCGGCAGCGGTCACGTCATGCTCAAGCCGGCTTCGCCCGGTACCGGCGTTATCGCCGGCGGCGCGATGCGCGCCGTCCTCGAGCTGGCCGGGATCCATGACATCGTGACCAAGTCGCTCGGAACGAACAACCCGATCAACGTCGTGCTCGCGACGTTCGAAGCCCTCAGGTCGCTCAAGACGGCCGAGAAGGTCGCGCAGCTGCGCGGCAAGACCGTCCAAGAGCTCTACGTGTAATCATGGCAGCAAAGAAAAAAGCGGCCGCTCCGGCGGCCTCAGCTCCGTCCCTGTCGCTTGCGACGCTCAAACCGAACGCGCACTCCCGGCCGAAGCGCGTCCGCATCGGACGCGGCCACGGTTCGGGGATGGTGAAGACCGGCGGCGAGGGCGGCAAGGGTCAGACCGTCCGCTCGGGCGGCGGCAAGGGTCCCTCGTTCGAAGGCGGCCAGACCCCGTGGTCGCGGCGGCTCCCGCAGCGCAAGGGCGTCTCGCAGAAGTCGCGCGACATCGGCCATTTCCGCACCGAGTTCGCCGTGCTCAACGTCGGCGAGCTCGCCGGCTGGGATCCGTCGGTCGAGGTCAGCCCGCAGTCGCTCAAGGATGCCGGCAAGCTGCGCAACCTGCGCGACGGCGTCAAGATCCTCGGCGGCAGCGCGAAGAAGTCGACCGGTTCGCTCCCGGCCGGGCTGAAGTTCCGCGACATCCTGTTCTCGGCGTCGGCGCGCGAGGCGCTCGGCGCGGTCGGCGCCGACTTCGGCGACGCCGCCGAAGCGGCCGCGGAGTAACCGCAGCCTCGTGCTGACCACCCTTCGGAACGCGCTGACCGTCCCCGACATCCGCAAGCGGATCGGGTTCGTGTTCTTCGCGTTCGCCGTCTTCGTCTTCATGATCCACGTGCAGCTGCCCAACGTGAACCAGCAGCAGTGGAACTCGCTCATCCAGTCGGGGACCTTCTACCAGTTCCTCGGCTTCCTCTCGGGCGGCGCGCTGCAGCATCTGTCGATCATCGCGATGGGGATCACGCCCTACATCAACGCGTCGATCATCATGCAGCTGATGACGGTCGTCATCCCGCAGCTCGAGGAGATGGCGAAGAAGGGCGGTGAGGAAGGCCGCAAGACGATCAGCAAGTACACCCGCTGGCTGACGATCGTCCTGGCAGCGATCCAGGGGACCTCGATGGCGATCGCGATGCAGCGCGGCGGCGTGTTCTACGACCACTCCGTGCTGTTCCTGATCTACGCGATCGTCGCGTTCGTCGCCGGGACGATGTTCCTGATGTGGCTTGGCGAGCAGATCACCGACAAGGGGATCGGCAACGGCGTCTCGCTGATCATCTTCGTCGGCATCGTGCTGCGCTTCCCGACCCAGATCTCGCAAACGTTCTCGCTGGCGAACAAGGGCAATATCAACTGGCTGGGCCTGATCCTGTGGGTCGGGATCGCGCTGGTCACGATCGTCTCGATCGTGTTCATGTATCAGGGGCAGCGCCGGATCCCGGTCCAGCAAGCGCGCCGCGTCGTCGGCCGCAAGCTCTACGCCGGCCGTTCGAGCTATATCCCGCTGCGCCTCAACAACTCGGGCGTCATCTCGATCATCTTCGCGATCTCGATCCTGCTGTTGCCGCAGCAGGCCCTCTCGTGGTTCGGCGGCGCCGCCAACGCGAACAACCACGGCTGGGCGGCGAACATCTCGTTCTTCCTGCAGACCTACTTCGGCCCGCAGTCGCTGGCGTACAACGTCGTCTATTTCTTGCTGGTCGTGATCTTCACGTTCTTCTACTCGGCGATCGTGGTCAACACGCGCGACATCGCGGACAACCTCAAGAAATCGGGCTCGTTCATCCCGGGCATCCGTCCCGGCCAACCGACCGTCGACTACATCAACAAGATCCTGCTGCGCATCACGACCGCCTCGGCGATCTACCTCGGCCTGCTCGCCGTCCTGCCGTCGCTCCAGCGCGACGTCGGCGTGAGCTCGCTCTACATCGGGAGCACCTCGCTCCTCATCGTCGTCGGTGTGGCGTTGGACTCGATCACCCAGATCGAAGCCCGCCTGGCCATGCGCGACTACCGCGGGTTCATCAATAAGTGAACCTGATATTCCTCGGGCCGCCCGGTGCCGGTAAAGGGACGCAAGCCAAAGTGCTCGCGGACAAGTTCGGCTATCGGCAGCTGTCGACCGGCGACATCTTGCGCGCGAACGTGCGCGAGGGGACGCCGCTCGGGCTCGAGGCGAAGCCGATCATGGAGAGCGGCGGGCTCGTCCCGGACGACCTCATGATCCGGATGATCGAGCACGAGCTCGACAAGCCCGGTCGCGTGATCTTCGACGGGTTCCCCCGGACCGTCGCCCAGGCGAAGGCGCTCGACGAGCTGCTCGACCGCAAGCACAGCTCGTCGGTCGCGATCTTGTTCGACGTCGACATGGGTGCGCTGCTCGATCGGCTGACCGGCCGCTGGACGCACGTGGCGTCGGGCCGCACCTATCACGAGCGGTTCGCGCCGCCGAAGACGCCGGGCGTCGACGACGTGACCGGCGAGCCGCTGGTGCAGCGTCCCGACGATAAGGAAGAGACGATCCGCAAGCGCCTCGCCGTCTACTCCGAGCAGACCGCGCCGCTGATCGGCTATTACGACGATCCGGCCGACCCGCGGCTGGTGCGCGTCGACGCGCTCGCGGCGATCCCGCAGGTGACCGAGCAGCTCGAGAACTTGATCACCGAGAAGGTCGATCAGGGGAGCGGCGCGCCGTGATCAGCATCAAGTCGGCGCGCGAGATCGAGCTCATGCGGCGCAGCGGGAAGATCACCGCCAAGACGCTGAGCCGCCTCATCGAGGCGGCGAAACCCGGCGTCACCACCGGCGAGCTCAACGTGCTGGCCGATGCGTCGATTCGCGAGATGGGCGGGATCCCGACCTTCATCGGCTACCACGGCTACCCGGCGGCGCTCTGCGCGTCGGTGAACGACGAAGTCGTCCACGGGATGCCCGGCGATCGCGTCCTCGAGGAGGGCGACCTGCTCTCCCTCGACCTCGGGACGACGCTCGAAGGCTACGTCTCCGACTCCGCCGTCACCATCCCGATCGGTGACGTCAGTGAGGCGGCGAAGCGCCTGATGGCCGTTACCCAAGAGTGCCTCATGCTCGGGATCGCCCAGATGCAGCCGGGGAACCGCCTCGGCGACATCGGTGCCGCGGTCCAGCGCCACGCCGAATCGCAAGGGTACGGCGTCGTCCGGGCGCTGGTCGGTCACGGGATCGGCCGCAAGATGCACGAGGACCCGCAAGTTCCCAACTTCGGCGAGCCCGGGACCGGAACGGTCCTGCGCAAAGGCCTCGTCCTCGCGATCGAGCCGATGATCACCGAAGGGACCTGGGAAGTCGCAACCCTCGAGGACGGCTGGACGGTCGTGACCGAGGATGGTAAACTAGCCGCGCACTTCGAGCATACCATCGCGATCACCGAGGCCGGCCCGAAGATCCTGACCCTGCGCGACGTCCACGAGCATCCCGACGTTGCTCGCTACCGCCCCGCCGAGGAGGTCGCGGCTTAACCGCCGCCGCCGACTCACCTCATAGAAGAAGCATCATGAAAGTCAGACCCTCCGTCAAACGCATCTGCGACGCCTGTAAGGTCATCCGCCGCGAAGGCAAAGTTCGCGTGATTTGCAGCGTCAATCCGAAGCACAAGCAGGTTCAGGGATAATGGCACGTATCTCCGGCATCGATCTGCCGCGCGACAAGCGCGTCGAGATCGGTCTCACGTACATCTTCGGGATCGGGCTTCCGACCGCGAAGAAGATCCTCTCGCAGACCGGGGTCAACCCGAACACGCGGGTCAAGGATCTCACGACCGACGACGAGCACAAGCTGCGCGAAGTCGTCGACGGCTTGAAGGTCGAGGGCGACTTGCGCCGTGAGATCGCGTCGAACATCAAGCGTCTGACGGACATCGGCTGCTATCGCGGCCTCCGCCACCGCCGCGGCCTGCCCGTGCGCGGCCAGCGCACGAAGACGAACGCGCGCACCCGCAAGGGTCCCAAGCGCACCGTCGCCGGCAAGAAGAAGACGACGAAGAAGTAGCGCCGCGCCGCTAGCGATCAAAAGGCCCGGTCAGTCGACCGGGCCTTTTTCTTTGTTTTTGCCGCGGAAACGAATTACGCCCATTCGGGGGTAACGGTGGATGCCGTCTGCATGCGATACTCGCTGAAATTAACGGAGGTACGCATGGCTCGACACTTCTTCGTCCGGGCGTCGGCGCTTATTGCCGCCGCGCTGTTTCTCTCTGCCGCTGCGCCGGCGCGCGCCGACGACTTTCTCAAGAACGTCATCTTCACGGTGCAGCCGCAGTACACGGCCGCGGTCGGCAGCGACACGATCGTGCCGCGCAACGGGCTGCAGCTCGAGCACGGCAACCCGCCGACGACGCACGGCTGGGAGCTCAACTACTCCGCGCGCTGGCTGGCGAGCCGCAAGTTCAACGTGCTCTACTCGCACTCGACGCTCGATCAGGCGCTCGACGCGTTCAACGCGTATCTCGGCATCCCGCTGACCACCGGCGGCCTGCGCGACCGCTTCGACACCGTCGCGATCAACAACACGCCGAACGCGCACTTGATCCAGACGCTGTCGTACGTCCACCGCACGCGCATGTGCTGTCCGGCCGACAGCGAGACGGTCGTGGGCCCGCCGGACTTCGGCGGCGTCGATCAGACCGATTACCGCTTCGGCGAGACGTATCGCTTCGGACCGCGCACGATCATCGGCTATCCCTTCACCGTCTTCGCGACCGCGGCGTATACGAACCACCCGTTCCAGAAGAATTACACACCGGCGACGATGGCGGCCAACGGCGGGACGCCCTACTCCGGCAGCGGCTTCAACGTTCCCTCATACGGCGCGCGCATCGACGTTCCGACGTGGGACCGCACCTTCATCCCGTTCGTCCAGTACTCACAGGGCGGGACGTTCTACCGCAAAGACCCGGGGATGTACCTCTACCGCTTCATGCAGTACGGCTTCACCAAGGTCCTGACGAAGAATATCACCTTCTCGACCTACGACTTCACGGCGCAGCAGTACGCAGGCCAGAGCTACCTCACGGCACGCGGACACGATTCGATCCGCGAAGCGCTCTGGATCTCGCAGCTCAACTACAGCTTCAAGCTCTAGCTCGGGATCGGCAACCGCGTCCCGCGGCCTTCGATGATGCAGGCGTCGTAGACGAACGAGGCGGCGGCGACGTCCCAGATGCCGACTCCGAGCGACTCGAACAGGGTGATCTGATCGGCCCGCTCGCGAGAGCGGGCCTTTCCGCTCACGATGTCGCTGAGCAGCACGGCGTCGTCCCAGCGGAACGCGCCGGCTGCTTCGGCGGCGAGCAAGTCGCCGGACTCGACCTTCGCTTGCGCGACGTCCTCGACGGCGACGAGCGACGAGCGGCGGACCGTCTCGAGGTCGATCTCCTGCGAGTTCGCGCGGTTCGAGCCGGCGGCGTTGACGTGCGTCCCGGGCTGCAGCCACGCGCCCTCGAAGACCGGCGTGGTCGACGACGTCATCGTGCAGACGACGTCGGCCTGCGCGACCGCCTCGCGCGCGTTCGGGACGGGGCGGATGCGCAACCCGGTCTTCTCGGCCATCTCCTCGCAGAAGAGCTCGCGCCGCCGCTCGTCGCGGCCGTAAACGAGGACGTCGTTGATCGGACGCACGTGGATGACCGACTCGAGCTGCGTGCGCGCCTGCCAGCCGGTGCCGATCACGCCGAGGACCTTCGCGTCCTCGCGCGCCATGAACCGCGTCGCGATCCCTGACGCCGCGCCGGTGCGGAGCTGTCCGAGCGCATCGGCTTCGATCATCGCGAGCATCTGGCCGCCCTCGTCGAAGAGCAGCACCCAGAAGCGCGCGCCGCGGCCTTGCGGTGCGACGGTGTAGGTCTTGTGCCCGAGCCGGCCTTCGAACGACGCGGCCAGCACCTGGATGACCGCCGACTGCGTGTACGCGCGCTGGCGCGGGCGGTTCTGCGCCCGGCCTTCGGCGAGCGCGCGCGCCGCGTTCTCGACGACGCCGAGCGCCTCTTTCATCGGGAACGTCGCGACGACGTCGCCTTCGGTCAGGTAGAGCGGGTTCACGGCAGAGGCGCCGCGATCGCGCCGACGTCCTCGCTCCCGTGGCCCGCGGCGATGTATTTGTCGAACAGCGCGGCGACCGCCGGAACGACGTCGAGCTGCGCGCCGTGGCGCGCCGCCTCTTCGGTCATCAGGCGCAAATCCTTGCGCGCCATCGCGAGCTCGAAGTTCGCTTTGTAGTTCCCTTCGGCCATCGACTTCCCGCGGCCCAGGATTGCGTTCCCCGGATTGAACTCGGTGAACAGGCTCCACGCGTCTTTCGTGTCGATCCCGAGCGACCGGCTGAGCTTGTAGGTGTCGGCGAGCCCGGCGCTGATGACGAGCAGCATCATGTTCCCGAACAGCTTGAAGCCCGCGGCGCGCGCCGGATCGTCGCCGAGCTCGAGGAGCTTTCCGGTCATCGGCGCGAGCCGCGGCTTCACGCGAGCGCGCACGTCGGGGTCGCCGGAGATCATCATGAACCCCGTCCCTTCGCGCGCTTGCTGCGGCCCCATGAAGACCGGGGCGTGCACGAACGTCTTGCCCCGCTGCTTCCAGCGCACGTAGCGCTCGCCGGTCGGCGTCGGCGCGGTCGTCGTGTGGTCGGCGATGAACGCGGTCGGCAGGATGAGATCGGCGAGCGGTTCGAGGACCGCGTCGACCGCCGCGTCGTCGCTGAGCGTGAGGTGGATCTCGTCGGCGCCGCGCGCCGCCTCCGCGGGGGTCGCGAACGCCTTCGCGCCGTCGGCTTCGAGAGCTTTCGCCTTCTCCGCGGTGCGGTTCCAGACGTGCACGGTCTCGCCGCGCTCGAGCATCTTGCGAACGAAGCCCGCACCGAGCAGCCCGGTGCCGAAATATGCGATGACAGCCATGCGGGAGTCTACCCCGCGGGTCGGCTCGGACCTTCGGAGCGCACGTACGTCGTGACGTTGCCGAATCGGCATCGCGCGTGGTAGGTTCCGGCCGCGACGAGCGCACGCACCCTCGGCAGCACGCCGGCGGCGAACGCGGCGTTCGGATAGTCGTCGGCGACGACGAGATACTCGGCCGGCGGCGGGACGTCGCCGAGGTTCATCGCGCCGGCGCGCCGCGCCGAGACCGCGGAGTACCACTCGTCGTGCGTCGCGACGGTCGCGTCGCGCGGGACGCAGGCGAGCGCGGCGCGTGCATCGCCGAGCGCGTGGTACGACGGCCGCAGATAGAACAGCGGGTGCGAGGGGTTGAAGGCGATCAGCACGAGGAGCGAGAGCGCAAACGCCGCCGACGTCCAGCGGCGCGGGAAGCGAAGCGTCGCGATCCCGGCGGCGAAGGCGATCAGCAGCCACGGGATCCAGAGCGCGGCGTAGTGCTCGCCCATCCGCCACACCAGGCCGCTGTTGGCGAGCAGCACGATCGCGAAGCCGGGGAGGGCCAGCGCGATCAGCCGGGTGCGGAACGGCACGAACGCCAGCGGCAGCAGCGCTTCGAGGACGTACGTCAGCCGTCCGACGGTGAAGATCGCCGCCGCGAAGGCGAGCGGCTGGACGAAGGGCGCCGCCAGCAGCTGCAGCGGTCCGTGCGCGAACGGATAGTCGTAGAAGTGCGAGGGCGGCCACGGCCCGACGCGCGGCAGCACGATGAGAATGTAGGCGGCTGCGGAGACCGCGGCCGCCGCAGCGGTGCCGAACGCAGCCGCCGCCTTCGGACGGTCGCCGCCGCGGAGCACGGCCAGGCCGACCCCAACCCCCAGCAGCACCAGCTCGAGGCACACGTCCTCGCGGAGCCCGGCGAGCAGAACGGCGCACGCGGCGACCCACCCCCAGGCTCGGCGCTGGAGCGCGAGCCACCAGCCCAGCGCCAGCACCGGGAGCAGCACCAGCTCGCGGAACTCGCCGAACCCGAGCGCGACGAGCGGCGGGTAGACCAGCGCGACGGCGCCGATCCGGTCGGCGAGGCGGTCGTCGATCCGGCGCCCGCGGAAGCCGCAGCGAGCAACCGCCGCCAGCAGCGGCGCGCAGGCAACCGCGGCCGCCGCGACGATCGCCTGTAAGACCCACACGCTGTGGGTCGCAGCCAGCAGCGGCCAGAGGACGATCAGCGTCGGCGACCAGTGGAAGCGGTAGTGGGTCGTCCGCTCGACCCCGTTCTGCATCGGCCCGAGCGCCCCGAGGATGACCTGGGCGAAGGTGCCGGTGTCCGCCCCGTAGCTCCAGTCGGCGACCCGGACGGCCGCCAAGCCGGCGAGCAGCACGAAGAGGCAGAACGTCCCGATCCACAGACCCGAGGGGCGTTGCAGGCGCACGGCCGCCCTCGTTCGCCTGCTCTTGCCTGCGGCCTGCGCCCATGGTAAAGTAGGGCGTTGTCTCCCTCGCGGGAGACACGCGCATTCGTGCGCGCCCACCGCTTTCGCCGAGCGGTGCGGGCAGAGGTCGGAGCGCCCGCAGTCGCGGGCCCTGCCGGTCGAGGCGACGACACCGGCCGTTTGCCGGACAGGATAAACACCACCGAGAGCAGTTTTCGTTTGGCCGCCAAGAAGCAGACCAAGACGCGCAAGAAGCGCGAGTTCAAGAACGTCGGATCGGGCGTCGCCCACATCCACTCGTCGTTCAACAACACGATCGTGACGATCACCGACAACACCGGGTCCACGATCGCCTGGGCATCCGCCGGCAACCTCGGGTTCAAGGGCTCGAAGAAGTCGACGCCGTTCGCCGCCCAGATGGCCGCCGAGGCCGTCGCGCGCAAGGCGATGGAGCACGGGATGAAGAGCGCCGAGGTCTACGTGAAGGGTCCGGGCGCCGGTCGCGAAGCCGCGATCCGCTCGCTGCAGGCTGCCGGCCTGGAGATCACCCTGATCAAAGACGTCACCCCGATCCCGCACAACGGCTGCCGCCCGCCGAAGCGCCGGCGCGTGTAACGGAGTTATAGAAGAAGATGTCCCGCTACACTGAAGCCGTGTGCCGCCTCTGCCGCCGCGAAACCGCCACGTCGAAGACGGGCGAGAAGATCAAGCTCTTCCTTAAGGGCGACCGCTGCCTGTCGAAGAAGTGCGCCGTCGAGCGCCGCGGCACGGCGCCCGGTCAGAAGACGCAGAACACCAAGACGCGTCAGAAGATCAGCGAGTACGGCCGCCAGCTGCGCGAGAAGCAGAAGATGCGCCGCTACTACGGCGTGCTCGAGACGCAGTTCCAGAACTACTTCCGCGAAGCGCAGCGCGTCAAGGGTCAGACCGGCGCGACGTTCTTGCAGCTGCTCGAACGCCGCCTCGACAACGTCGTGTACCGTCTGAACCTCGCCGCCAGCCGCGCCCAGGCGCGCCAGCTGATCACGCACCGCCACTTCCGTCTGAACGGCCGGCTCATCAACGTCCCGTCGATCATCGTGAAGCCCGGCGACGTGCTCTCGATCGGCGACGGCTCCAAGAGCTCGGATCTGTTCACGCAGCTCGTCGAGATGGCGAAGAACCGCCGTCACCCCGAGTGGCTCGAGTTCTCGGAGACCGACTCGACCGCGAAGGTCCTCGCGCTTCCGTCGCGCGAGCAGATCGATACGCCCGTCGACGAACAGCTCATCGTCGAATACTACTCGCGCTAATCCCTGATACCAACCGCCGCTAGACGTCCGATCGTAGCTGCGAGCACGGCTCGCAGCTGCGGATAACGCAAGCGGAGAAAGTAACCACCACCGTTATCATGACCGTCCTCGAAGCGCCGGCCGGCGCCCAGATCGAAGTCCGCGAACGCCGCGAGAACTACGCGAAGTTCGTGATCGAGCCGCTCGATCGCGGCTTCGGCATTACCCTCGGCAACGCGCTGCGCCGCATCCTGCTCTCGTCCATCCCGGGCGCCGCCGTCACCTACGTCAAGATCGACGGCGTGCTCCACGAGTTTTCGACGATCTCGGGTGTCGTCGAAGACACCGTCGACTTGCTGCTCAACCTCAAGGGCCTGCCGCTCAAACTGAACACCGACGATCCGAAGGTGCTCACGCTGAACGTCAGCGGCGCCAAGGAAGTCACCGCGGGAGACATCTCGCCCGACGCCGACGTCGAGATT
>DASYFS010000451.1:0-5916 GCA_036498305.1 Candidatus Elarobacter sp.
CGACATGCGGCGGCTCGCCGGCGAGCGCGGCGCGCACCTCGACGGGCGGAATCCCGGCTACCTCGCGAGCCGCGCCGCGCGTCGCCGCCGCTTCCCAGCCGCGCGCCGCGAGGCCGAGGAGCGGCTTCGCCGTGAATGCGACGATCAGCACGACGGCGAGCGCGGCGCCCAGTTGCGGCAGCACGCTCGCGACGGCCAGCACCCATCCCGGCGCGGCGCTCGGCAGCGCCCGCCGCGGCCCGCCGAACGGCACCGCCTCGACTTGCAGCGTGTCGCCGCGATCGCTGCGAATCCCGGCGGTCGCCGCGGCGAGCGCGCGGATCGCGTGCAGGTCGAGCCCGCGCGCGCCGTCGACGAAAACCGCGACCGACAGGCGCGCCGTCGCGCTCGCGGACGCCATGCGATGTTCCTCGTGGGTCTCGCTGCCGCGCTCATCGGTCCCGCTGGTCTTGGAGTAGCGCTTCGCGCTCGACGCATACCGCTCGTCGGTCGTCGTGCGGCTGATCGCGCCGTTCAGCGCCGCGCGCCGGACGTCGCGAACGTCGCGCGTCTCGCCGAGCGGATCGCGATGCACGCGCACGATCGTCGCGCCGGCGCCGAACGCGCCGTCCAGCGCGCTTTGCAGCGCAATCTGCACGTCGCTCGCGTCGTCACCGCTCTCATCGCCGAGCGCGATCCCGCGATCGTCGACGACCGTCACGCGCTGCGCGTCGAGGCCCGGCACGCCGCCCGCGACGAACGCCGCGATCCCGGCGACGGTGCGCGCCGCGAGGTGCGCGCCGGGCGCGAGCGTCACGCGCACGCTTGCGCTCGCATCCCGACGCGGCTCATCCGCATAGACGCCGCCGCTCGCCGGCGCGATCACGACCCGCGCGTCGGCGACTCCGTCGATCCCGCGCAGCCCGAGCGCGAGGTCGGCCGCCAGCGCGTCACGCGTCTGCGCTTCGAGGACGCTCTGCGGCGTCAGCGCCCCGAGATGCCCGAGCGTTTCGTCGCTGCCGGCGAGATGCGGATGCGGAACGCCGGCGAGCGCAAGCCGCAGCAGCAGCGCGCTGCGCCGGCCGGGATCGACCCGCACGTTGTCGGCGAGCGCCGCGTACGGCACGTTCCACGCCGCGAGCCGCTGTTCGACCTCGGCGAGCTGATCGGCGCGCAGCGGCGTCGCGAACAAAGCGATGCGCGCATCGCGGGCCGCGGTGATTGCGATCGCGACGGCGATCAGCGTCGCGCCGAGCGCGACGGCGCCGATCAGGCGGGCACGCGGCGGCAACGCGCGCCAGCGCTGCGCGGTCAGAGCGAGCGCCATCAGCGACCGCTCACAGCGGCATGCCGAGCAGCGTCTGGAGCGCCTGCGTCGTCCGCTGCGCGGCGGTCGCCGCGACCTGCAGCGCGATGTCCGCGCGGGCCCGCTCGACGACCATCTCTTGCAGCCCGCCGCGGTGCGCGGCGAACGCCGCTTCGGCGCGCTCGGCACCGTCGAGAATCGCGCCTGCGGCGTCGACGAGCCGCGCGAACGCGCCGCCGCCGGCCGGACTCGCGCCGACGCTCGGCGACGGCATCCCGATGTCGGCGACGAGCACATCGATGCGCATCAGAAGCGCCCCACGTCCAGTGTCCGTTCGGTGAGCCGTTTCCCGACGTCGAACACGCTCGCGTTCGCCTCGTACGCGCGCTGCGCGTCGAGCACCGCGATCATCTCGGTCAGCGCATCGGCGCTTTCGCCGCCGGGCACCGTCCCGAGCAGCACCGGTGCGTCCGCCGCTTCGTCCTCTTCGCCGGGTGCAGACGGCTCGAAGCCGTCGGCCTCGTTCGCCGCTGCCGGCGGCGCGGCCAGCCGCGCGACGAGCCGCGGATACGGATGATCCGGGGTTGAGGCTTGCGCAGCGGCAACGTTTCGCGCTGCGACGTCAAGTAGTGCACGCTGCGCCGTCATCCCGCTTGCAGCGACGTTCAGCAGATCGAATTCCGGCATGGCTTCATTTGCGCGGCGCCGCATTGCAGCGGTATTACCGTGGGTTGATGAAACGAGGGAATCATGCCGCTCGCCGCGCCGATTCTTGCCGCCGTGCTCGCGCTCGCCGCAGCGCCCGGCACCGTCTCGCCCTATCTTCTCCCGTCGCCGGCGCCCGACGCGGCCGCGCAGCTCTCCGAGATGGTCGGCCTCTTCGACACCCTTTGCCTGAAGGCGTTTCCTGACGACGCCGCCGTGGCGGCTGCGATCGCGGCGCGCGGCGGCGGCGTGACGACGATGACCCCGGCGGACGTCGCCCTTTACCTCCACGCGAATCCCGGCGTCGGCTGGTTTCTGACCGGTCGCAGCGGCCGCTTCGTCGTGACGGTGGAGGCGCCGCCCTATCATGCCTGCGGCGTCCGCACACTCACGGTCGCGGGCTTTGCGGACCTCACGCCCTATCGGCAGCTCGCCGACGCCTTCGAGGCCGGGCACGACGCGCGAAAGGTCGCGCCGGTCAGCGGCACCGTCGGCAACGTCGAGTCGGTCGGCGGCGGCGAGTCCTGGCAGCGGCCGGACGGGAGCGACGAAGCGTTATTCGTCTTCTCAACGGGGCCGGCCGCGTCGATCCGGGTCGAAGGGCGGGACGGCACCGAGGTGCGCTTCGTGCATCAGATCCACGTCCGCTAGGTCAGCGCGTGACGATGCGCAGCTCGGCGAACCGCGCGCGCAGCGACGCGAGCAGCGCCTCTTCGAAGAGGGCGGCCTGGGCCAGGCGGGCCGAGCTGCGTTCATCGGTCGCGGCGCGGGGTGCGAGGCGCTCCACATCCTGCCGGGCGGCAAGGGAAGCGTCGGCGGCCGGACCTGCGGGATCGAGGTTCATGGCCGGACCCTACCGGGGCGGCATGAGCGGAAGGTGACCGCGAAGTGAGGAACGTGTGGGCGTGCTGTTCCCCCGCCCCGGTCGGACGCGATGAGAGCGTTCGAGTCCGGGACCGAGGCTTTTGCCGCGCTCCGCGAGCGGGCGGCCGCACACAGCGACCCGGCCCTGATGGCGGCGATCGAGGCGGCTGAACGCGCCTACGAGAGCGCGGCACTCGAACGCGCCTCGCTTCAGAGCCGCCTCGCCGCCTCTGCGACGAACGCCGACCGCGAGCTGCTCAAGCTCCGTACCCTGGGTAGGGTCGCCGAGACCGTCAACTCCTCGCTGGAGCTCGACGTCGTGCTCCGCCGCGTCCTCGACACCGCGGTCGACGTGATGAACGCCGAGCGCGGCTTCCTGATGATCGCCAACGAACAGGGCCGCCTCGAGCTGACGACGACCTACGGGATCGACCGCGCGACGGTCGAGGGCGACGCGATGCGTCCCTCGCAGACGACCGTGCGCCGCGTCTTCGAGAGCGGCGAGCCGATCGTCACGACGGACGCGCAGCAGGATCCGCGCTTCAACGTCAACACGTCCGTGCGCGCGCTGAAGCTGCGCTCGATCCTGTGCGTTCCGCTCGCGATCAAGGCGCGTACGATCGGCGTTGTCTACCTCGACTCGCGCGTCGCGCCGGGGCTGTTCTCTCCGAACGACCCCGATCTGCTTACGGCGTTCGCTAACCAGGCGGCGCTCGCGATCGAGAACGCGCGGCTCTTCGATGCGCAGCGCGCGCAGGTGGTCGAGATCACGCGCCTGGAGCAGCTGCAGGCGCGCGTGCTAAGCTCGATCGCGAGCGGCGTCATCACCGTCGACGGCCGCGGCCAGATCGCCAGCTTCAACGATGCCGCCGGACAGACGTTCGGCGTTGATCGCGCGGCGATGCTCGGCCGCCCGGCACGCGCGCTCGACGCGTTGATCCCCGGGATCACGACGCTGCTTCACGAGAGCGACCTCGCCGCGCGGCCCGCCGAGCTGCAGGCGACGCACCCGACGCGCGGCTCGCTCGTCCTCGAGGTGAAGATCGCACCGGTCGATCTCCCCGACGGGACGACACAGACCGGCTGGGCGATCGCGGTCACCGACCTGACCGTTCGCCGCCAACTCGAGCGGCTGCACGCCGCCGACGTCGAGCAGCGCCAAGCGATCCGCGACGCGTTCGCGCGCTACCTGGCGCCGCACGTCGTCGAGCAGCTGATGCGCGCGCCGGGCGGCGTCGCGCTCGGCGGCGAGCGAGCGACGGCGACGATTCTGTTCGCCGACATCGAGGGCTTCACCGAGCTCGCCGATCGCCTCGACGCGGAGCGTGTCGTCGAGATCCTCAACCGCTTCTTCAGCGACGCGGTCGCGATCGTGTTCGAGAACGACGGACTGCTCGACAAGTTCTACGGCGACGGTTTGATGGCAGTCTTCGGCCCGCCGGTCGTCCGCGAGGACGACGCAGCCCGCGCCCTCGCGGTCGCGAGCGCGCTGCACCGCGCCGCGTCGACGATCATGGCCGACGGCAAGCCGCTGCGCGTCTCGATCGGGATCGCGACCGGCGAGGTCGTCGCCGGCCACATCGGCAGCCCCAAGCGAATGGACTACACCGTCATCGGCGACGCCGCCAACCTCGCCAGCCGCCTGCAGAGCGCGGCGCCGCCGGCGCGCACGTATGTCGACGACCGCACCTATTCGCGGCTCGCGCAGAAGCCGAAAGCAGAGAAGCTGATCGCGAAGATCCGCGGCAAAGCCGAGCCCGTCACCGTCTACGACATCGCCTAAGGTTCCGTAGTACTACGGACGGCCGCGATCGGGGTAAGCAGCTATCGTAGGCCCATGAGAACGAACGCCAAGGCCGCCCCCGACCCGATCGCCGCCGCGTCGGCGATCGTCCTCGCCTACGCCGACGCGACGGTTCGCGAAACCGCCGGCGAAGGCAACGCCGCTCCCGTCATCGCGATGGGGATCGGCATCTCGATCGCCGTGAGCGTCATCGCGATGATGATCGCCAGCACCACCGGTTAGCGCCAGACGTCGACGATCGGGAGCGCGGTCGCAGCGTGACCGTCGTGGCCGATGCGCTCGAGGTCCTCGATCGTGCGTAGCACGTCGTAGTGCGTAATGGTTTCGCCGAAGCGTCCGCGCTTCACGCGCGCGCCGGTGAAGATCGTCGGGATGTGATTGGAGAGCGCCTCGCTGCTCTCGTCCCACGTGATCACGACGACGAGGTCGTCCTCGGCCGCGCGCGCGATGAGCGGTCCGAGGTTTGTCTTGAGCCAGGCGTCGCCGCGCGCGATGCTGGCGCTGTGCATGTCGTCGAGCTCGTTGGGGATCACGAAGGCGACGTCGGGGAGACGCGCCGGGTCGTGGGCCGGGAACGCGGTGAACGGTTGGATCGCCGAGTCGGGGACGTTGGTGAAGTGCGTCCAGGGGGCGTGCTTGCGGGCGTACTGGCCGGCGGAGCAGCCGCGGAATCCAGGCTGCGGTAAGCTTTCGGCGTACGCGACGAAGGTGTGGTGCGCGGCGAGGAGGTCGGCGCCGAGGTTCGGGGCGTCGGCCGGGATGTCCGTGACGTTGCAGGCGTCGCCGACGCGCGTTGTGACGCCGGCGTAGAGGGCGAAGTAGTTCGGCTGGCTCGGGTGTGCGATCCCGAACGACTGCGTGAAGAGGGCGCCCTGGGCTGCGAGGCCGTTGAGGTACGGAGCGTCTTTCGTGTCTCCGATGATGTCGTCGTAGGATTTGTTCTCCTCGACAATCACCAGGATGTGTTTCGGGTGGGGCATCGTGAAGCCGGGGACGGCCGCGACCACGGCGCGCTGCGCGGTCTCCGGGAGCTCGACGATCCGGGTGTGGCCGGAGCTGAAGTACCACCAGCCGGCACCGGCGGCGGCGATCAGGACGACCACCGCTGCGACGACCAGCCGCCGTACGGGAACCTTCATCGTCACACCATACCCTCCGTCATCCCGAGCGAGGGACCCTCGTCGTCGTGCGAGCGAAGTCGAGCGCGACCCCTGATCTCGGCCGTCACGATGTGGGGTCGTCCTTCGACTCCGCTCAG
>DASYFS010000452.1:0-8913 GCA_036498305.1 Candidatus Elarobacter sp.
GGCGCGGTGCCGTGCGGCGCTTCGGTCATCGCGACGTCGACCTTCATATCCGGCGTGAATGACATCAGCGTCGACTCGGCGCCGGCGATCGAGCCGAACAGCTGCATCACGAGATCGGAGAGACAGTCGCCGTCGCGGTTGAGCGAGGGGATCGCGAGCGAATCGCCGGCGCTGGAGATCAGCAGCGCGTAGGTCGCGTCGATGAGCTGCGGCTCGTACGGAACGTCGGGATAGCGGCGTGCCGCCGCGTCCATCTCCTCCTTGAGCATCCCTTCGTACACCGGGCTGACGGTGTACTTCGGGCCGCCGAAGACTTTGGCACCCGTGCGGCGCGCGTGCAGGAACGCGTACTCCGAGACCATCCGGCAGACCGAACGCTCGATCCGCTCCGTGCGGTACGCAACCTCGTCGCCGTTCTCGGTCTCGCGCCACTCCTTGGCGCCGTAGGCATCGCCGACCGCCATGCGCACGACCGAGATCGGCGCGTGGATCCCCGCGACGGGCCGCACGCCCGGGATGCGGCGGCCGGTGCGCACGATCACCTTGCCGTCGATCGCGCGGCGCAGGATCGCGTTGGGCGAGCCGACGTCGCCGCTGGCTTCGGGGGTGATCGTCGCCGCCTTCAGTCCGAGCTTCGTGCGCTTCATCGCCTCGGCCGCTTCGTACACGATCGCGTTGTTCGTCTCGCGGCGTTTCTCGAGCGAGAGGTCGAAGTGTTCGAGCGCGACGTCGAGTCCGATCACGTCGGGTTGGAGGACGCGCAGCGCCTCGACCAGCAGCTCTTGTCCGGTTTGGTCGCCCTCGAGGACGACGATGGTGGGGTGCGGCACGACCCCGCTGGTTCGCCGCACAGGTGGGAGCCCCCGTCCACCGGGAACTTCGTTCGCCAATGGCACGCGTTCGACGCAAGCCAAGCGCAACGACGCGCTGGAACCTCGAGGTCGCCGGGATCGTCGCCCTCGGCTTCGCCCTGCTGCTGGGGGTCGCGCTCGTCGCGCCGGCGTCCCGCACCGGCGTCGTCGGGAGCGCGACCGTCTTCGCGCTGCACGTGCTCTTCGGCGCTGCGGCGGGACTCTTTGTCGTTCTGCTCGCGCTGCTCGCGGCGATCGTTTTCCTGGAGATCAACGTCCCGCGGATGATCGCGACGCTGGGCGGCTCCGCCTGCGCGTACTTCATTCTGATCGACGCGGCGATCGCCGCGGCCGGGCGCGACGGCGGCCGCCTCGGCGGCGTGCTGGCGTACGCCCTGCATGCGCTCGTCGGCGACGCCGGAACCTGGATCGTCATCGGTGTCGCAATCCTCGCGATCACCGTCGCGATCACCGGCGTCTCGCTCAAGCGCGTCATCGGCTGGGTCGTCGCGCGCGCCGCCGCGCTGCGACCGCCGCCGCGCGCGAACGAGCCGGCGAAGAGCCCGCTCGTCGCGCTACGCGAGGCGTTTCATCTCCCCGCGCTCGCAAGCGCGAGCGCCGCGATCGCCGAGCCGCCGAGGCGCGCTCCGGTCGCCGAGCCGCCGGCGCCGCGCTTCTACGACGTCGACGGGGAGGACGAGATCGATGAGGACGAGGGCCTAGACGAGGACGAGCCCGACGACGCGGACGAGGAAGCGTACGACGAAGACGACGTCGACGATGAGGAGTTCGACGATGAGGAAGACGAAGAAGACGACGACTACGACGAAGACGAGGACGTCACCGAGGAGCCGGGCGAGGATGACGCCGACGACGTAGAGTCGGGGGTCGACGACCGCGTTGCGCTGGCCGTCCCCGCAATCAGCGGCGATTACGAGCCCGCCCCCCAGGCGCGGCCGCAGTGGAAGCTCCCCGATATCATGGCGATCTTCGACGCGCCGCAGGCGCAGAAGGTCGACGACGCGAGCCGCGCCGGCGTCCTCGAGGACACGCTGGCGTCGTTCGGCGTCGGCGCGAAGGTGACGCACATCGAGCGCGGCCCGTCGATCACGCGCTACGAGCTCAAGCCCGAACGCGGCGTCAAGATCTCGCGCATCTCGTCGCTCGCCGACGACATCGCGCTCGCGCTTGCGGCGACGTCGATCCGCATCGAGGCGCCGATCCCCGGGAAGTCGGCGGTCGGGATCGAGGTCCCGAACACGACCGTCTCGATCGTCGCGATCCGCGAGATCCTCGAACGCATCCCGCAAGGCGTCCCGCCGCTCTCGATGGCACTCGGCAAAGACATCACCGGGAAACCGGTCTTCGGCGATCTCGGCAAGATGCCGCACCTGCTCGTCGCCGGCGCGACCGGCGCCGGAAAGTCGGTCTGCCTCAACGGGATCATCGCCTCGCTGCTGGTGACGGCGACGCCGGATCAGCTCGAGCTGCTGATGATCGACCCCAAGCGCGTCGAGCTCACCGTCTACAACGGGATCCCGCACCTCAAGCACGAGGTCATCACCGATCCGAGCCTCGCCGCCGGCGCGCTCGCGCTGATCACGCGCGAGATGGACATGCGCTACGAGCGGTTCGCGAAGGCCGGCGTCCGCAAGATCGAGGAGTACAACGCGAAGTACCCCGAGGAGCGGCTGCCCTACATCGTCGTGGTGATCGACGAGCTCGCCGACCTGATGCTGGTCGCGCCGGCGAAGGTCGAGATGCTGATCATGCGCCTCGCGCAGCTCGCGCGCGCCACCGGCATCCATCTCGTCGTCGCGACGCAGCGGCCGTCGGTGGACGTCATCACCGGCCTCATCAAGGCGAACATCCCCTCGCGTATCGCGTTCGCGGTCTCCTCGCAGGTCGACTCGCGCACGATCCCTGACATGGGCGGCGCGGAACGACTGCTCGGCCGCGGCGACATGCTGTATCTCCCGATCGACGCGCCGAAGCCGATTCGCGCGCAAGGCGCGCTCGTTACCAACCACGAGGTCGAGCGACTCGTGGAGTTCTGGAAGCGGCAGGCGAAGCCCGACGCCGCGAAACAGACGATGGAGATCGTCCCGCTGCGCGACGACGAAGAGCGCGGCGGCGCAAACGGCGAGCGCAAGATCGACGAGCTGTGGTACGAGGCGGCGAAGTTCTTGCTCGACTCGCGCGTCGCCAAGGGCGACCCGAACGTCGGCTCGACCGCTGCGCTGCAGGCGCGCTTCTCGATCGGTCACCCGCGCGCGGTGCGGCTGATGCGGCAGCTCGAAGAGTTCGGAATCGTCGGTCCCAACGAGGGGACGAAGCCGCGCGCCGTCGTCGTCGAGTCGCCGGCCGAGCTCGAACGGATCGCCGAGCGCATCGGAAAACCGTCCACGCAGACCGACCTGTTCGGAAAGTGATCCGCTACCTCGCCGCGGCGGGTGCGTTCGCGGTCGTCTACGTCCTGCTGGGCATCGCCGTCTCGCACGCGCCGCCGAGCGGAATCGACCTTGCGGGACGCGCGCTGTTGGGCGGGCCGCCGCACCTCGCGCTGCTCTTCACCGAGTCGTGCTACTGGTACGTCCTGGTGGCGCTCGGCTTGATCGGGATCGCCGTTGCGATCCGGGCGCGCTCGTGGCGCGAGCGCATCATCACCTCGATCGTGACGACCGTCGTCTTCTGGCAGCTCAGCGACCTGCTGAAGAACTTGTTCCGCCGCCCGCGGCCCGACTATTGGCGGATCATCCACGAGCCGACGTTCGCATATTCCAGCGGCCACGCGATGTTCGCAACGATCGTCTACGGGCTGTGGGCGTGGTTCATCTGGCGCAGCGACTTCCCGCGGCCGGTCCGTGTCGTCGTCTCGACCGTCCTCGGATTGTGGGCGGTCGGAATTCTCTGGTCGCGCCTCGCCTTGGGCGCCCACTGGGTGACCGACCTGATCGGCGGCATCCTCCTGGGGCTGGTCGGATTGAGCCTCGGGGCTGCAGTCCGGGCCGCGCTGCACCGCCCCCGCACCGCCTGACGCCCAGGCGTCCGAGGACGCGAGCGGGTACGAAGCAGCATGGACACGTCCGCCGACGCGCGGCTCGACTGCGAGCGCCGCGAACGCACGGGGATCCCCGAGGTGATCTACGCCGGAGGGAAGACGCTCGACCAGAACCGCGCGCTGATCGGCTCGCTCTACGCGCGGACCGGGTTCGTCCTGGCGACGCGCATCCCGGCCGACCAGCGTGACGTGCTTGCCGCGGCGTTTCCGGATGCCGCGATCGAACCGCGCTCCGGCGCCTTGCGCCGCGGCACGCTGCCGCGAACCGGCGCGAAGGTCGCCGTCGTCTGCGCCGGCACGTCCGATCTCCCGGTCGCCGACGAGGCGGCGTTCTGCGTCGACGCGCTCGGCGACGACGCGATCCGTGCGACCGACGTCGGCGTCGCCGGGATCCATCGCCTGTTCGACGCGCTCGACGACATCGCGACGGCGCGCGCCGTGATCGTCGTCGCGGGGATGGAAGGCGCGCTGCCGTCGGTCGTCGCGGGGCTGATCCGCGCGCCGGTGATCGCCGTCCCCACCAGCGTCGGCTACGGCGCGGCCTTCGAGGGACTCGCCGCCCTGCTCGGCATGCTGACCGCCTGCGCGCCGGGGATCGCGGTGGTCAATATCGACAACGGGTTCGGCGCGGCCGCGCTCGCCCACAAGATCGTGACCGCATGAAGATCGCGTACGTCGACATGGTGGGCGGTGCCGCCGGCGACATGCTCCTGGCGGCGTTCCTCGACGCCGGCGTCGATCGTATCGCCATCGAAGCCGCGCTGCGCTCGATCGTCGCCGACGGGTGGACGCTGACGCCGGAGCGCGTCTCGCGGCGCGGGATCGCAGCGACGTATGCGAACCTGTTCGTGCCGGGCGAGGACGGCGACGCCGCGCATCACCATCATCACGGCGACGGCGATCTGCGCAGCCTCGCCGAGGTGATCGCGATCGTGGAACGGAGCGGGCTGACCGATCGGCAGAAGACGCGCGCCGCGACGATCTATCAGCGCCTCGCCGACGCCGAGGCGACCGTCCACGGAACGACGGCCGACGCGATCCACTTTCACGAAGTCGGGCAGATCGACGCGATCCTCGACGTCGCCGCGACCTGCGTCGCGCTCGACCTGCTGGAGATCGAGGAGCTGCGCTGCTCGCCGTTCCCGATCGGCGCCGGCGAGATCCGGATGGCGCACGGGCGCTACCCGAACCCGCCGCCCGCGACCGCGGAGCTGCTGCGAGGCTGGCCGACGCGCAGCGTCGACGTCGACGGCGAGCTCGTCACCACGACCGCCGCGGCGATTCTCACAACGCTCGCGACGCCGGGTCCGCGTCCCGACTTCACTGCGGAACGGATCGGGTACGGCGCCGGCACGAGCGACTTCCCGATCCCCAACGTGACGCGCGTCTTCGTCGGAACGGCGGCGACGGCCGAGACCCAGGCGGAGCGGATCGTCGTGATCGAAGCGAACATCGACGACATGTCGCCGCAGCATTACGAGCTCGCGCTCGAGCGGGTCTTCGCCGCCGGCGCCCTCGACGTGTGGCTCACGCCCATCACGATGAAGAAGGGACGTCCCGCGATCACCCTCTCCGCGATCGCCGCACCGGCTGATGAGGCTGCCGTCGCGGAGGCGATCCTCACCGAGACGACCACGATCGGCGTGCGCATCCGCGAGGAGCGGCGGCGGACGCTGCCGCGCGCGGAAGCGACGATCGAGACGCCCTACGGCCCGGTCCGCGCAAAGCGCGCCGGCGTGAACGGGCACGCGCGCGTCCGCCCGGAGTACGCCGACCTGCTGCGGATCGCACGCGAACGGCGGCTCCCCATCCTCGACGTGGCGGCGGCCGTCGAGGCCTGCATCGAACGCGAGGCGCGCTCGTGATCGACCTCGGCGACGCTCCGCTCGACGTCAAAGAATCTCGGCTGCGGGAGATTTTCCGCGAGCTCGGGAGCTGCGTCGTGGCCTTCTCCGGCGGCGTCGACTCCGCGCTGGTCCTGCACGTCGCCGCGCAAGAACTGGGCGAGCGCGCGATCGGGATCACCGCGCGCAGCGAGTCGCTCGCGGAGCGCGAGTACGACGGCGCGGTCGCGTTCGCGGCAACGATCGACGCGCGCCACGAAGTCGTCGAGACGCAGGAGCTGCACGACCCCTCGTACGCATCGAACCCGACGAACCGCTGCTACTTCTGCAAGAGCGAGCTCTACGGCAAGTTGACCGAGATCGCCCAGGAGCGCGGCGTCGCGGCGATCGTCGACGGCTACAACCGCGACGACGAAGGCGACTGGCGTCCCGGCCGCAAGGCGGCGCAAGAACACGCCGTCCGCAGCCCGCTCTACGAAGCGGGCCTGCGCAAAGCCGACGTGCGCGCGCTGGCACGCACCCTCGGCCTCGAAGTGTGGGATAAGCCCGCGCTCGCGTGCCTCTCGTCGCGCTTTCCGTACGGTACGCCGATCACGCTCGAGCTGCTGCGCCAGGTCGACCGCGCCGAACAGGCGCTGCACGACGCCGGCTTCCGCGCGTGCCGCGTTCGCCATCACGGCGAGATCGCGCGGATCGAAGTCCCCCCGGAGGAGATCGCCAACGTCGCCGATCCGACGCGCCGCGCCGCGATCGTCGAGGGCGTCCGCGCCGCCGGGTACCGCTATGTCACGCTCGACCTCGGCGGTTACGTCAGCGGCGGCTTCAACCTCTAACGCGGCATGAGATCGCTCGCGCTCATCCTCACCGCGCTCGTCGCCGGCGCGGTACCCGCCGATGCGCAAAACTTGCCGGCGCCCGCCTCGCCGGCGCCGGCCGTCTCGTCATCACCGTCGCCGTCGCCGTCGCCGACGCCGCGGCCCGGAACGATTCGCTCGTCGCTCGACGCGCACGTCAGCTTCGTCTCGCAAGGGACGAGCGGTCCGGGGACGCAGGCGGCGGAAGCGCCCGGTTTCATAAACGGCAGCCCGCTCTCGCCGGAGACGCCGTACGACGTCTTCTCCTCCGCGCCGCTCGTGCCGGGAAACGCGGCGGAATCGGCGCTCTATTTCCGCCCGAGCTACAGCGGCAAAACGTTCGACCTCGGGTTGACGTTCGGCGCCGGCTACGTCCGCGGTTCGCTGACCAACGCCGCCTATTGGGGCGAGTCGCTCGTTCCGACGATGAACCCGCACATCGGCGCGCGCGTTCTGCCGTACGCGATCGTCTTTCCGACGCACGCCGGCAGCGACGACACGACGGCGTTCGTCGCCTCGCTGCTCGGCGGCTCGATCGCGAGCAAAGACGGGAACCTGGTGCTCAAGGGCGGCTGGTTCGACCTGACGCAGACGGCGCCGTTCGTGTTCGTGCAGCCCGCGATCACCAGCGCGACGCCGGCGGTCGGCATCGCGACGCCCGAGACGCTCGGCGACGGACCGCCCTCGCTCGACGCATGGCAGCAATCGCCGAATGCGTATCCGCTGCACGGCGTCGATCTGGTCGCGAAGCGCGGCATCGCAACGATCGAGCTCGCCGACGCCGGGCTGCCGGCGCTCCCGGGGACGCCGGCCCGAATGCGCACGGCGTCGCTCGTGATCGATCACGGCGAAGGGACCCGATACACCGCGCAATACCTTCACGTCTCGACGGGCGGCGATCTCGTTCCGACGACGGTGCTCTACGGCGCAAATCCTCTGATCGAAGGCGGACCGCAAGGACCGCTGCCGACGAGCACGATCGGCGGCCAGCGGCAGCGCATCTTCGGCCTTGCCGGAACGTTTCACGCCGCGCGCGCGCTCGACGCCGTCGTCGAGCTCGGACACTCCACCTACGACGCCGACTCCGTCGCTCGGCCGGGGAGCGGCAAGGCCGGCAACTACTACCACGCCGGGCTCTCGAAGACCGCCGGCCGCCTCACCGCCTCGATCGACGCGTACCGGAACGAAGCGTACTACGCGAACGCGCTCTTGCCGTACGGCGTTGCGGAGAACGTGTGGAGCGTCGCGTGGTCGTGGCCCGGTCAGTGGCTGAAGTCGAACTACCAGCTCATCAACGACTTCCCGGTCAACATCGACCGGCAGGGCTATCGCGTCCGCGCCGGCCTGAAAGGGAAGGACACGCCGCTCGACATCCGCGCGTCGTACGCGAACTTCGCGCAGATCGAGCCGATCACGTTGACCAACGCGCTGCAGACCGGCTTCATCGACGGTTTTTTTCTCCCGCAGCAGGACGCATTCGCAACGCTCGGCCGTCAGCACCAGTACGGGTTCTTCGTCGGCTATCATCCCGCAATCGCCGACGTGACGTTCGATTACGCCGAAGACACGATGCGCCGCCCGGCCGCCCTCTCGCAACCGCAGGACACCGTCTCGTACGACAATCCCGAAGCCGTGCTCACGATCTCACGCAAGCTGTCGAAGTCCGCGCTCGTCTCGCTCGGCCTCGCGCGCTATGGGATGCGCGGCTCGTTCGGCCAGGGATACACGAACATCGACTTTGCCGAGCGCCTCGGCTTCGCCGGACTCCAACTCGCCGAAAGCGACCACGCAACCGCGCTGCTGTCAATTCGCCGCACGGCCTTCGCCGGAATCCCGACGCATCTCGGCGGCCCGCCGCCGAACTTCACCGGCACGCTGCTCGTCTTCGAGCAGCGCTACCACTGGTGAACTAGCGCTTCGCCTTCGCGAACAGATCCCCGACGTCGAGCGAAAAGCCGGGCATCGCCGCGTGCGTCAGGACGTCTCCGGCACGCAGCGTGACAACCGCGCCGTCGTGCACGGCGATGGTCTCCCAATGCGGATCAACGACGACGACCGCCGACGTTCCGGCCCGCAAATACGTCGCCACCTTGTCCTCGACGTCGGACGTTCGGTCGTCCGGGGAAAGGATCTCGACTGCGACGGTCGGGGCAGCGAGCGGAATCTGGATCGCCTCGCGCGGCGTCTCCGCCGGCAGCGCCGCGTACGAGAGGTACGCGACGTCGGGCACCAACGGGCGAACGATCTCACCGGGGGGTGCGATCCGAAATCGCCACTCCGTAGCGACGCGGCCGTGGGAACCG
>DASYFS010000453.1:0-2200 GCA_036498305.1 Candidatus Elarobacter sp.
CGAACCGTTCGCGCTGTGGAACCACGCGCTCTCGTCGGCGTTGACCAGGTTCCCGATCGGCCCGGAGCACGCGCCTGCGGGCGCCGAGAACGGCGCGACACAGGCCGGCGTGTACGCCGGATCCGTGTACGAGACCGCGTAACGGCCGCCGGCATCTTTGAACGCCTCGGCGTGCTGCGCGGTGAAGCCGTCGTCCTCAACGAAGTCGGCATGCGAGACCATGTACGAGACCGGAACGCTCATGTTCGCATCGGTCAGACCGTAGTAATACCACGTCTGCACGTGTGACGGCACGCCCGGCCCCGGCACCGGCGCGGCCGTCGGCGCGGCCGTCGGTCGGCTGATGCCCAGCGCGGCCGATCCTTGCGCCGTCGTCCCGGCGATGCTCGCGCCGATGTGCGCGCCGGAGAATGCCGCGTTGCCGTTGTACGACAACGTTGCCGTGACGCCCGGCGACGTCAGCGTGGCGGTCGACAACGACGTCGCACCCGTCGCGTCGTCGTCGCTCAGCGCGATCGGTGAGGCGTAGGGCTGGCTTCCGATGATCGTGTAGCCCGCGGCGTCTTTCGCGGCGACCGAGACCGGGATCGTCGCCGTGCTCCCGCTGGTGACGCTCGACGAACCCAGCGTCACCGCGACGCTCGCCGGAACCCCGTCGAACTCCACCGAGATGGCATTGTTCTGACCGGCAACGATCGTCGCCGTCGTCGCCGCTCTCGAGAGCACGTTGCCGCTTCCGTTCGCAGCGTCGTAGAGCGCGACGGCGATCGACACTTGGCCGGGGACCAGACTCAGCGTAGCCGCGCACGTCTGGCCGCAGTTGACGACGGTCGTCGTGCCGGCGGCAGTAATGGCAGCCGACTTCGTTCCGGCTGAGACGTACCGCGGGCGGCGCAGCGCGCTGCTGGTTGTCGCCGACGGGATCGCGATGCTGAACGCAACTGCCTGCGGCGTCGGAGCGCCGGCCGACGCGGGCTGCGTCGTGGGCGGAAGCATCGTGCCGCCGCCGCCGCCACCGCCGCCGCCGCACGCGGCCAAAAGGACGATGGTGCTCAATGCACCGAGGCGCAACGGAAAATAACGCGCTGTCATGACGACAACCCCCAATTGCGGTGATTGCGGACATCACATCATTCGCGTTACACTACTGCGAAGTCAGCGCGTCTCACGACCACTGGCCACAGCTGCACCGCCGGGATAGCTTGCCGGCCTTCCGACGGTGCGGCTCGTTTTTCTGTTTGGGTCGGACACGATCGTTTGCCGCCGATCGTACCGGCCTGAGTTTTGTATCGGACCGACGGCGCGCGGAATTAGTCTTACGCGGACTTTCTAATGACGTGCGAGCGCGCGCACAATGCGGCTGCGAATTTTACGCACCGCCCAAGCAAGCTTGCGAGCATCGTAGCGAACGGCCTTTCCGTCGACGACGCCGAGCGAACCGCTGAAATTGAGCGTGTGGATGCCATCGCGCCAGCGGCCGAGCGAGGGCGCGGCATGTCGCTTCACGACGGTTTCGCGATATGTCGCCGGCGTGAGCTCGTCGATACGTGCGATCGCCAGACCACACCCATAGGAGAGCGAGCAATCTTGCGCAGGGCGGTACAGCACGCCGTCGACGCTGAACGGACGGCCGGCCGGACGAGCGCTCGTCACGTCGACGACGACGGGGTTCTGCGGATGCTCCTGCCACGGTCCGTCGAGCGAATTCGCGAAGTAAGCGTACAACGCTTGATTGCTGCCCTGCTTCCAGCGCGTGCACAGCGCCCACCACCGTCCCTCGTGCGCGAACAGCGTCGTGTCGACCGCATCCGTCGCGGGCAGCAGCGCACGCGAGCGCTCCCAACGGTCGGGAAATCGCGTGCAGCGATAGAGCGCGGCCTCGTTTGCGGCGCAGTTCTCGGGGACGAGGTAGAGCTCGCCGTCGACGTCGACCGGGTGCGGATAGCTCAGGTGCGTCGGCACGTCGATCGCGCGATGGCGCTCGATGACGCCGCCGCCTTCGTCGAGGACGAGCGCGTCGATCACGCCGCGGTCGCGCGTGTAGTCGAACTCCTCGACGAACAGCACCCGCTTGCCCTCGCGCTCGACCAAGAACGGATCGGCGATGAACGTCAGCGGCGCCGGCCGCGGCAGCCAACGGATCGCGAGCGGCACCCCGTTGAGGACTGCGCGCGGTCCGCCGTCGATGAAGCCGACGTTC
>DASYFS010000454.1:0-3030 GCA_036498305.1 Candidatus Elarobacter sp.
CGGGCGCGACCGCGGACGGCGTCCGCGAGATCCGCTCGCACCCCGTCGCGCTGGAACAGGTGCGCCGCTACGCGGACGCACACGCCTGGGAACGCTCCACCACCACCGACACGGCCGGCGCGGTGCGCGAGATCGTCGCGCTCGGCGATCCGTCGATCGCGGCGGTCGGGCCGGCGCTCGCGGCGGAGATCTACGGCGGGACGATCCTCGCGCGCGGCATCCAGGACGAAGTCGAGAACTACACCCGTTTCTTCCTCATCGCGCGCGGCACCGGAACGCCCGGCGATCGGGCCTGCGTTGGGATCGCCGTGCAGGATCGCCCGGGTTCGCTGCGCGACGCGCTGAGCGCATTCGCCGACCGCGACATCGACCTGCGTTTTCTGATCGCGCGCCCGGACCGGCGCGTGCCGTTCCGCTACCGCTTCTTCGTCGAGCTAAACAATGTCGACGAGACGCGCCTCGCCGCCGCCCTGACCGAGATCGGCGGCGAGCAGCGCATCCTCGGCTGTTACTGACGAGGATTACTTCGGAAATTTGTGCGTCGGCACGCACAGCCAGCGCGGCTGGAGATTGCGGATGATCGACGGCCCGATCTGGTTGTCGGTGTGCCGCAGCGCCGCCTTCGGAGCCGCGTCTTCCGGATAGCACAACAAGTGGTCGGCGGGCCCGGCGAACTTGTGCGGGGCTTGACCGATCAGCTCTTTGCGCGTCGGAGCGCAGAGCATGTTCGGCCGCCCGAGAATCGTCTTCATCGGGCCGAATTGATCTCGCAGCACGACGGTCACCGGCTTGAACGTCGTGGGCGTCGTCGTCTGGTAACACTCGAAATGACTCAGCGACGGCACCTGCGCCTCGGCGACCCTCTCGGGCGACGTGCTGGTCGCCCTCCCTATGACGAACGCCGCGATGACGGCGACAGCAACAAGCACCGCTCGGATCGTACGCATAAGCCACCTCCCGGACCGCCAGCATACATCGGTCCTCGCGAGAAGCCAAGCGTTCGCCGTCCCACGACCACGAGCGCGCGCAACCGCGGCATACCACCACCGGTCGGTACCGGCATGAAGAAGGTCAAGCTCGGAAGCCAAGGCGCGGAAGTCTCGCGCATCGGGCTCGGTTGCATGGGGATGAGCGAGTTCTACGGACCGCGGGACGACGATGAGTCGATCGCGACGATCCATCGCGCGCTGGAACTCGGCATCACGTTCCTGGACACGGCCGACGTCTACGGGATCGGCGATAACGAGGAGCTCGTCGGCACGGCGATTCGCGGTCGCCGCAACGAGGTGTTCCTGGCGACGAAGTTCGGCAACGTCCGCAAGAAAGACGATCCGTCGTACTGGGCGATCAACGGGAAGCGGGACTACGTGAAGTCGGCGTGCGACGCGTCGCTGAAGCGGCTCGGCGTCGACGTGATCGATCTGTACTATCAGCACCGCGTCGACCAGCAGACACCGATCGAGGAGACGGTCGGCGCGATGGCCGATCTCGTGAAAGCCGGCAAGGTCCGCTACCTCGGGCTCTCCGAGGCCGCGCCGCAGACGATCCGCCGCGCCCACGCCGTCCATCCGATCACCGCGCTCCAGACTGAGTACTCGCTGTGGTCGCGCGATGTCGAAGGGGAGATTCTGCCGACGGTTCGCGAGCTGGGTATCGGCTTCGTCGCCTACAGTCCGCTCGGCCGCGGCTTCCTCACTGGGACGATCGAGAAGCCGAGCGACCTCGATCCGGAAGACTCTCGCACGTCGCGGTTTCCGCGCTTCCAAGGCGAGGCGTTCGAGCAGAACCAGAAGCTCGTCGAGCGCATCCGCGCGATCGCCGAGCGCAAAGGCGCGACGCCGGCGCAGCTCGCGATCGCCTGGGTCCTCGCCAAGGGCGAGGACATCGTGCCGATCCCCGGGACGAAGAAACGGCGATATCTCGAACAGAACGCCGCCGCGGTCGACATCGTGCTCACCCCCGACGAAGTTCGCGAGCTCGAGGCGGCGGTACCGCAAGAGGCAGTCGCCGGCGGCCGCTACGCCGAAGCCGGCGCGCGAAACATCGACCGAGGCTAGGCGAGCGGCGCGAGCGCAGCGGCGAGTCCGCTCAGATCCTGGATGTTCGCAAGCGACGGAGGCCGGATCACGCACCCGGCAGCATGGTCCGGCAGCGTCTCGCGGGCGAACGTCTCGCGCACGAGCGCGATCCACGGCTCGCCGAGATACGTCGCCAGGCTGCCGAGGACGATGACGTCGAGGACGAGCAGGTCGGCGAGCAGCGCGCACGCGCTGCCGACGGCCGCCGCGTTCTCGGCGATCGCCGTCTGCGCGGTTCGGTCGCCGCGTGCCGCGCGCGCCGCGACCTCCGCACCGCTCGTCGCATCGAACTTCGGATCGAGCCGACGCGCGAGCGCGGGGAGAACGCTCGCCGCGCCGTACGACTCGTAGCAGCCCGGCTTCCCGAAAACGTCCGGCCCGTCGTCGCGATACCGGACGTGGCCGATCTCCGACGACAGCCCGGTGCTGCCGTATCGCGCGCGCCCGTCGATCGCGAGCCCCGCGCCGAAGCCCGTTCCGCACGTGAGGTACGCGAGTCCGGCGACGTCGCGCTGCGCGCCCCACCGCACCTCGGCGAGCGCGCACGCCGCCGCGTCGTGATGCACGGTCACCGGCTTGGAGAGATCACGCTCCAGCCGTTCCCGCAGCGGGAAGCCGTGCATCCCGGGCAGATGCGGTGCCGAGATCACGACGCCGGTGCACGCGTTCATCGGCCCGCCGATCGCAACGCCGATCGCCTCGGCGTCCGCACCAATCGCGCGCACCGCATCAACGATCGCGCCGTAGAGCGCCTCGCCGTCGCGCGCCTGCGTCGGCCACGCGCGCCGCTCGGCGGTCGTCCCGTCGGCACCGCCCGCGACGACGCTCGTCGTCGTGCCGCCGACGTTGACGCCGG
The DNA here is from genome assembly GCA_036498305.1 of Candidatus Elarobacter sp. Classification (GTDB taxonomy): domain Bacteria; phylum Vulcanimicrobiota; class Vulcanimicrobiia; order Vulcanimicrobiales; family Vulcanimicrobiaceae; genus Vulcanimicrobium. The sequence goes on from DASYFS010000454.1 coordinate 2,935, forward strand.
CGAAGCGGCCGCCGCTCACCGCCGCGGCTCGACGCCTTCGAGAACCGTGCCCTTCAGCCGGTAGCAGACGCCGCGAAAGAGCGCGACGACCTCGCC
>DASYFS010000455.1:0-4104 GCA_036498305.1 Candidatus Elarobacter sp.
ACGCCGCACGTTCTCGGCCGGCGAGGCACTCTTCAACCGCGGCGATCCGGCCGACGCGATGTACTTCGTCGCCGACGGGAAGCTGCGTCTGGTCGAGCTCGGGATCGACGTCGAGCCCGGCGCGCTGCTCGGGGAGATCGGGATCTTCTCGCCGGCGGGGGTGCGGACGCAGAGCGTCGAGGCCGTCGAGAAGAGCCTCGTGTACGTGCTGCGGCGCGACGACGCGCTCGCGCTCTACCGGCGCGATCCCGCCTTCGGGATCTACCTGGTGCGACTGATCACGCGCCGGCTCGTCGAGGACATCGATCTGGAACGCGGCGCGCGCCGCGTTACACCCGACGACGCGGCGGACGCGACTCGCGCAACGGCTCCGCCGTAAGCCCCGGCTCGGCAGCCGCGCGGGAGACGGGCCGCGGCAGAAACGCTTCGAGCAGAACGCGGATCATCGCCGCGACGGGAACCGCGAGGAACGTGCCGATCAGCCCGAACAGCTCGCTGCCGGCGAGGATCGCGAGCACGATCCAGAACGGCGAGAGCCCGACGTTCTCCTTGAGCACGCGGGGCGCGACGAAGTTGCCGTCGATCTGGTGGATGACGAAGATCAGCGCTGCGACGATCAGCGCATTGGTGAGGCCGTGGTACGCGAACGCAAGCGCGACCGCGGGGACGAACGCGATCAGTGCGCCGGCATACGGGATGAAGTTCAGCGCCCCGGAGACGACGCCGATCAGCAGCGCGTAGGGCACTTGCATGAAGAACAGCATCACGGTCAGCATCGCGCCGAGGATCGACCCGTCGATCAGCTGACCGCGGATGAAGCCGCCGACGACCTTGTCGAGGTCGGCGATCACCTGTTCGGCCTTATCGCGCGAGCGCGGCCGCAGCACGCCGAGGAACGCGGCCTTGATGTTCTCCGCGTCGAGCAGCATGTAGGCGGCCAGCACGGGGATCACGATCACCGTCGCGACGACCGACACCGTCGAGAGCAGGACGGTCACCGTCTTGGTCGCGGTGTCGAGCGCGTTCTTTTGGAAGAACGCGACGATCTGCGCCGGGATCGAGCTCAGGTATTGGCGCTCCTCGCCCGGGAGCCAGCGCACGAGCGGGTTGTTCGGATCCTGAATGAACGCGGAGACCTTTTGGAGCACGCTCGGCACGCTCTTGACGGCGCCCTGCATGTCGGAGATCAGCGCCGGGACGAGCAGCTGCGCGGCGGCGACGGCCAACACCGCGATCGCGAGGTAGACGAGCAGGATCGACCATACCAGCGGCAGGCGTTCGTTGAAGCGCCGGACCAGCGGGAAGACGAGGTACGCGAAGAACAGCGCGCCGACGAACAGCAGCGCCGTCGCGCGGACGTTCCCCAAGAACTCGAGGACACCGACGGTCAGATAGATCGCGACCGCGATCAGCGCCAGCGTCTTGAGCCACAGCGTGATGCGGCGCTCCGTCCGCGACATCGGCCGGCGCGCGCGGGCGGTCTCAGGCGGCTTGGCAGCGTTCACCCGCCCTCTCTTCACCGCGCGCGAAAGGCCGCCCCGCACCGACGTCGTAGCAGGGCGCAATGTCACCCCGCTCGCGCGGCGCGTTCCTCTCGCTCGCGACGCTGCCGATATGCGGCGCGCTGGTCTCGTGCGCGCCGAAGCGGGCCGGGAACGGCGCCGTCCGGATCGGGATGATCACCGACGTGGGCGGTCTCGGTGACCGTTCGTTCAACGACTCTGCCTATGCGGGACTGCAGCGCGCGAAATCCGACCTCCACGCCGACGTCACGGTCCTCCAGTCGAGCTCGGCCGCCGATTATGCGATCAACATGACCGTGCTCGCGAACAAAGAGTACGACGAGGTCTTTGCGATCGGCTTTCTGATGGCGCGCGACGTCGGCGACGTCGCCGAGCGCTACGCAAAGCGCCACTTCTCGATCATCGACGCCGTCGTCGACGCGCCTAACGTCTCGTCCATCACCTTTAAGGAAGAAGAGGGGTCGTTTCTGGCCGGGGCGCTCGCCGCGATGACGACGGCAAAAAAGTCGATCGCCTTTCTCGGCGGGATCGACATCCCGCTGCTGCGCAAGTTCGAAGCCGGCTACGCCGCCGGCGCGCGCCAGATCGATCCCTCGGTGAAGACGCTCGTCAAGTACGTCGGCTCGTTCGACGACCCGGCCGCCGGCAAAGAGCTCTCCGGCGTGCTCTACGACCAGGGCGCCGACATCGTGTACGTCGCGGCGGGGAAGGCTGGACTCGGCGCGATCGGTCAGCTCAAGACGCGCAGCGGCTGCTACATGATCGGCGTCGATTCCGATCAGGACGGGCTGCTTCCCGGAAAAGTGCTGACGAGCATGATCAAGCGCGTCGACGTCGGCGTGTATCGCATCTGCCGCGACGTCGTCGCGCTTCGCCCGCGCCCGGCGCATCTGGTCCTCGGACTCAAAGAGAACGGAGTCGGCCTCACCGACTTCCGGTACACTCGCAATCTTGTCACGCCGCCGAAGATCGCCGCGCTCGCGAAGCTGCGCGCGGCGATCGTGAGCGGCCGCATCGTCGTACCGTCGACGCGAGAGGAGCTGGCATCGTACAAACAGACCCCGCTCTGACGCTGCGCGGCGTGAGCCGCCGGTTCGGCGCGGTGCAGGCGGTCGACGGCGTCGACCTCGAGCTGTTCCCCGGCGAGATCCACGCGCTCGTCGGTGAGAACGGCGCGGGGAAGTCGACCCTTGCGGCGATCGCGTACGGCGCGGTCCGCGCCGACGACGGGACCGTTGACGCGAGCGGCGCCGTCGGCCTCGTCCACCAGCACTTCAAGCTGATCGAACGGCTGCGGACGTGGGAGAACATCCTGCTCAACCGCGAGCCGCGCCGCGGCTGGACGATCGACGTCGTCGCTGCCCGCGAGCACGTGCGCGGCCTCGCGGCGCGCTACGGTCTGGCGATCGATCCCGACGCCGTCGTCGAGACGCTGCCGGTCGGGATCAAGCAGCGCGTCGAGCTGCTGCGCGAGCTCGATCGCGCGCCGGCGGTGCTGCTGCTCGACGAACCGACGGCGGCGCTTGCGCCGAGTGAGATCGCGTCGTTCTTCGAGACGGTGCGCGGCCTTGCTGCCGGCGGCACCGCGGTGCTCGTCGTGACGCACAAGCTCGCCGAAGTGATCGCGTACTCGCAGGCCGTCACCGTGATGCGCAGCGGCCGCGTCGTCGCGCGCCACCGTACCGCCGAGACGAGCGCCGACGCGATCGCGCGCGAGATTGTCGGCGGCGAGGTCCCTGCGTTGTCCGCGCGCGCGGTGACTAGCGGCACCCCGCTGCTTTCGCTGCGCGACGTCTCGGCGACGTCGGGGATGTCGGCGCTCGAGCGCGCGACGTTCGAGGTGCGCGCCGGCGAGATCGTCGGCATCGCGGGGATCGAAGGGAACGGGCAGTCCGCCCTCGCCGACCTGCTCGCGGGCGTCGTCCCGTTCAGCGGCACGATCGAGTTCGCGGGCACACCGCTCGCACCGAGCAATTCGCCTGCCGACCGGATCGCGCGCGGGATCCGCGTCATCCCGCAGGATCGCCGTCACGAAGCGCTCGTCCTCGATTGGAACGTGCGCGACAACGCAGTGCTCGGGCGGCAGCGGACGCTGCGCCGCGCCGACTACGACGCCGCGGCGCGCGAGGTGATCGGCCGCTTCGACGTGCGCCCGCCCGATCCGAACGTGATCGCCGGGATGCTGTCGGGCGGGAACCAACAGAAGATCGTCGTCGGGCGGGCGCTCGCCGGCGCGCCGCGGCTGGTCGTCGCGTATCAGCCGACGCGCGGGATCGACATCGGTGCCGCCGCGCTGGTGCAGTCGCGGCTCATCGAGGCGCGCAACGCGGGTGCGGGCGTGCTGCTGATCTCGTTCGAGCTCGACGAGATCTTCGCGTGCGCGGATCGCGTCCTGGTGATCGCGAACGGCGCGTTCGTCGGGACGTTCGAGCGCAGCGCCATCGACCGCGGCCGGATCGGTGCGCTGATGGCGGGACAAGGATGAGCGCGGCGCTGCGCTCGCGCGGGATGCGCGATCTGCTCGTCGCGCTCGTCGTCGTCTTCGGCGTCGGTTCGATCGCGATGCTGCTCGCGCACGTCT
>DASYFS010000456.1:0-2250 GCA_036498305.1 Candidatus Elarobacter sp.
GCGACGAACGCTCGGAGCGCCGCGACGAACGCGGCGTCGAGCTGATAGAACGACCGCGTCCCGAACAGCTTCAGCACGAGCGTTGTCTCGTCGGCGCGCGTGAACGCGCGCCGGTACGCCGCGAGCAGCACGTCGATTCCCTTGCGCGGCAGCGCGCCGCCGACGAACAGGAACCGGAACGGCTTCTGCGTCGGCAGCGGAAACGGTGCGACGGGACGTTCCGTGTCGAACAGCTGCGGGTCGATCCCGTTCGGCACCACCGCGATGCGCTGGGGCTCGAAGCCGGCGTCGAGGAAGAGCTGACGGCAGTACGTGCTCGGCACCCACACCTCGTCGGCGCCGCCGCCGTGGAGCCCCGCGACCCACGAGCGCGGCAGAACGCCGTACTCCCACGGCAGGATCTGCACGATCTTGCGCACCCCGTCGATGCGGCGAAAGTCCGCGGCGCCGTTCGACTGCCGGATCAGCACGTCGCAGGCGGGCACGCCGCGGCGGATCGCAGCGTGCAGCGCGCCGTAGCGCGGATCGTTGGCGACGGACGGTTCGGCGAGCGGCTCGTCCGGCACGATCGCCGGCGCGACGTCGGGGAACGCTTGCAGCGCACGCGCCAACTCGCGGTTGACGACCGCCATCGAGTTGTACGCGAAGAACTCGCCTTGAAATGCGATCTTCACCGCGCTCGCGCGCTGCGGCGCCGGCGCGGTGCGGCCCAGGAGGTACGTGTGCTGCCAGCCGCCGGGCTCGTTCCCCGCGCCGACGATCCGCAGCCCGAGGTCGGAGAAGATCGCGTGCAGCGTGACGAGCGGATACGGCCGCTTCACCCACGGCTCGAGCCACAATCCGCCGTCGCGGACGGCGGGATTCGCCGGATTGAGCGTGCGGACGATCAGCGTCCCGTCGGGCGCGAGGAGCTCGGCGCAGCGCGCCAGCACCGCGATCGCATCGTCGCCGTCGAACGTCTCGATCGTGAACGCGCAGTAGATCCCCTCGAAGCGTTCGTCGAGCGTAGGCAGCGCCGTGCGCAGATCGGCGGCGAGCACCTCGTGCCCGCGCTCCCGCGCCTCGGCGGCGAGCTCCGGATCGCGCTCGATCCCGAGCCGCCGGCTGACGCCGCGCTCGCGGAGCAGGTCGAGGAAGACGCCGGGGCCGCAGCCGAGATCGAGGACCGATCCGGCGCCGCGAAAGACGTCAGCGAAGGTGGCGTGCGCGGCCCGGCGCGCCGCTTCTTCTTCCGTCGAACGGTGGAAGAGCGAGAAGCGCTGGTGCCCCGGCGGGCGCGGCTCGCTCACCGCGCCGCGCCGCCCGGGGTGCTATACGTCGTCCAGGGTCGGGTTCTCGGCCGGCGGCGTGCCGACGTCGTCGAGCGGGATCGACTCGTCGTCGTCGAGATCTGCGGGACGCTCGCGCGGACGCTCCGCGCCGGGGGTCCCGCGGTGTCGAGTCTCACCTTCCACGCTCCTGTGGTACCCCGGTTCGTACGCCGGGTATAGGCAAGCGGTGTTCCGCCTCGCCGCGTGCGCGCTCCTCGCCCTGCTCCTCGTACCGGCCGCAGCGGGCGCCGCGCAGCCGCTGACCGTCGACCTGTCCGGCACCGCCCCGGTCGTCGACAAGCTCGACCGCTACTTCACCGGAGAGTCGGTGGCCCTCCGGGTCCTCGCGCCCCAGGCCACCCAAGTGACGATCGCCGGCGTCGCCCCGGACGGGACGACCCTGCGCGTGCCGCTCGTCCTGGGCACCGACGGCGCGTTCGCCGGGACGCTGACGCTCGCAACCGCCGGAACGTGGTCGCTCGCCGCCGACACCACGGTCGGCGCGCACGACGTCAACACCGAGAGCTTCGCGCTGCTCGCCGTCGCACCGCAGTCGCCGCTCGCAGCCTCGATCATGGCCGGGCTCGCCTTGGCGTCGGTCGTCGGCGGGATCGGGCTCATCGCCGTCGCGCGCCGCACGTAAGCCGCACGCGGGGCCCCGCGCCGCGGTGCGCGAACGCTCGGCTTCATGACCTGTCCGAGCTGTCAGTCGCCCATCGCCGAGGGCGCGAAGTTCTGCGCGAACTGCGGCGCCCCGGCGCCGCAACCCGTCACCGTCGGCACCTACACCGAGCCGGTAGCGGAGGGCGACAATCCGAAGGCGCCGATCCGCGTCGGCGACACGACGCTGCGGATCGAAGGCGAGCTCGTCCCGGTCGTCGACGTCGAGCTGGGGCCGCGCAACACCGTCTACTTCGAGCATCACATCCTGCTGTGGAAG
>DASYFS010000457.1:0-7733 GCA_036498305.1 Candidatus Elarobacter sp.
CGGGGACGTCGTGCCCGGCGCCGAGAAACGCGCGCGCCGCCGAGACGACGTTCGGCTCGCCGGCGATGCGTGCGACGACGTTCGCGCGCAGCTCCGGGTCGCGCAACACCTCGAGCCACGGCGTGATCGCGAGCGAATCCAGCGTTTCGGTCGAGCGCTGCGACTGCAGGTCGAAGGCGCGCACCGACTCGACCTCGTCGCCGAAGAATTCCACGCGCACCGGCGTCGCGGCGGTCGCGGCAAACACGTCGAGGATCCCGCCGCGCACGGCGTACTCCCCCGCAGCGCTGACGACGTCGACGCGATCATAACCGAGGCGGTACAGGCGCTCGATCGTCGCGTCCCAGCCCGGCTCCTCGCCGGTCCGCAGCGTGAACGCGGCGTTCTCGAAAACGTGGCGCGGGATCACGTACTGGCGCAGCGCAGCGACCGGCGCGACGATCACCTGCGGCGTGCGCGCGCACAGATCGGCGAGCAGCGACATCCGTGCGCTGCGCTCCGAAGGCGACTCGATCGCGCCCAGCGTCTCGTCGCGGGGGCGCAGCAGCGCGACCGTTCGGGGCTCGCTCTCGCCGAAGAAGTAGCACAGGTCGGTGAAGGTGCGCTCGGCGACGTCGCTGGTCGGAACCACGACGAAGATCTGGCCGCCGAGCGCTGCGTGCAGGCCCGACAAAAGGTACGGGCGGGCGGCGCTCGTCGTCTCGTGGAGCGCGAAGGCGAGCCCGTGCCCGTCGGGGAGGGGCGTACGCAGGCGCTCGATCAGCTCGGCGAGCGGTCGTGACGAGGCGGGGAGGGCACGGACGAGGCGCGGCGCGAGAACGGCTTCGGGCACGGCCCTCCAGTGTACCACGGCCGGACAGCGCGGAGGAGGGGCAAGGCAGCCGGTTCTTGGCGCTATTAGCAGTCTATTGACATGATTGCTAGGCGCTATTATCATTGCTGTGTCAAAGTTCTGGCCGCCCGGATGTGGAGGCGGCATGTGATTCGGAGGCTTTCAGAACACAACCATGGCTGATCTGCTCGTGCGCCCGAACGGGACCAATCGGAACCTCGTCGGCGATTTCTTCGGGTTCGACCCCTTCCGCGGGGTCTTTGCGAACGGCTATCAAGGCGGCGTCGACGTCCAGAAGACCGAGAACGGCTGGACGGTCGAGCTCCCGGTGCCCGGCTATAAGCCGGATCAGATCGACGTCACGGTCGAGGATCGCGTCCTCACCGTCAGCGGGAAGAGCGAACGGCGCTCGTTCCAGCGGTCGATTCTGCTGCCGGAAGATATCGGCGCCGAAGCGATCGAGGCGAAGGTGGAGCATGGGATGCTGACGCTCGGGCTGCAGCTGCATCCTAAGGCGCAGCCGCGGAAGATCGAGATCAAAGTCGTCAACTAACGTCCGCGCGACCGCGGTCGCCGCGTCAGTGACTGAAGGCCCCGAGCGATTTACGCTCGGGGCTTTTCTCGTTCGTCATCCCGAGCTTGTCGAGGGACCCTCGTCGTCGGGCCGAGCGAAGTCGAGGTCCGACCCCGCATCTCGGCGATCACGATTCGGGGTTGCGCTCGACTTCGCTCGCGCAACGACGAGGGTCCCTCGACAAGCTCGGGATGACGGGGTGGCGAAGTGGAGGGCCATCGTGGGACGTGATCCGGCCCAAGGGTCGTTCTGGAAGGCGCTCGTCGCGGCCGCATTGATCGGTGGCCCGCTCACCTGGGGCGGCGCCGGCGCTCTTCACCTCGGCCTAGCGTGGAAGATCCCCGTAACGCTTATAGTCATCCTCGGTGCCGCTGGAATGATCAGCTCGCGGGTCCGCGATGACTGGCGCGCACGCGCGTACATGTCCTCGAAATACGGCGGTCGTGCCGGCCGTCCGCCCTTCTAACAGCGCGACGCCAACCGCGCGTGCGGAATCAGCTCAGAACGGCAGGATCGTCCGCGATCACGGTGCGGGCCAGCGCGCGCCATGTGTCCGGGATGACGAACGCCGTCTGCAGCATGTCGCGGATCTTTCGTGCGGCGTCGTCCGCGAGCGGCGGCGCGTCTCCGGCTTGGCGCAGCGCGAGCTCCAGCTGCACCGCGCGCTCGACGTACAGCGCGTAGACCACCGCGAACGGAACGCTGCGGTGCGCCACGATCACGCCGTGGTGCACCATCCACAAGATGTGCGCGTCGGCTCCGATCGCTTCGCCGGTGCGCCCGAACAGCTTCGGATCGTAGAGGTTCTCCACGTCCTCGAACTCCGCGCACCACGCCTGGCGCTCGAAGAAGATCGCCGAGGTCTGATCGAGCGCCCTCACTGCGCGTCCCGTCGCGCTCCACGCGGTCGCCAGCGGCGGATGATTGTGCAGCACCGCTTCGACGTCGGGCCGCCGGCGGAAGATCCCGAACTGCAGTTCTAGGCTCCCGCTCGACGCGAGCCCCGGGGGACCGTCGAGCACGTGCAGCCGCTCGTCGACGCTGACGACGTCGCTCGCCTGCAGCCGATCCCACGTGAACCCCCACGGGTTCGTGAAGTACACGCCCGGCCGCGCGGGGTCGCGCACGACGATCTGTCCCGCGACATCTTGGCAGAACCCGCCGCCTTCGAGGATCCGCATCCCGATCGCGATCTGCTGGCGCAGCGTCAGCGCGTCGATCTCGGCGGCGGCGATCTCGGTCGGGCGGCGGTTCGAGGCGCCGATCACGCGAGCGCTCCCGCGCTGCGTTCGAGCGCCGTCCATGCGCGCTCGCCGAACTCCGCCTTCCATTTCGCGTAGAACGGCCGCAGCTTCTCGCGAAACGGCCGCTGCGCGACGCGATGAAGCGTCATCCCGCGCCGCTGCAGCTTGTCGGCGAGCGAGACGTTGAGCAGCGCGAGGTCGCGGCGCTGCGCGAGCGCCCAGCGCGCGTTGGCACGCTCGACGACCGCCTGCACGTCGGGCGGAAGCGCGCGCCACGCGTCGGCGTTGGCGAGCATCCAATAGCCCGCGAACATGTGGTTGGTGAACGAGAGGTACTTCTGGACCTCGTAGAGCCGCGTCGCTTCGATCCCCGCGAGCGCGTTCTCCTGACCGTCGACGACGTGCGTCTGCAGCGCCAGGTACAGCTCGGCGCCGGAGATCGGCGTCGGCGCGGCGCCGAGGGTGCGGAACAGATCGACCCACAGCGCGCTCGGCGGCGTGCGGATCTTGAAGCCGGCGAGATCGTCGACCGCCAGGATCGGCTTCGTGCTCGACGTCACCTGGCGCATCCCGTTGTCCCACATGCGCTCGAGCGCGACGAGCCCTTTGCCTGCGATCTCGCCGCGAACGAGCGCACCGAGCTCGCCGTCCATCGCGCGCAGCGCGGCGGCGGCATCGGGGAACGCGAAGCCGACGTTCTCGATCTGCGCGACCGGCACGATACCGCTGAGCAGGCCGCCGGAGGCGGTGAAGAACTGGATCGCGCCGGAACGCAGCTGCGCGAGCGCCGAGGGATCGGCGCCGAGTTGATTGTTCGGGAAGACGGTGACGTCGAGACGCCCGCCGGTCGCCTCGCGAACTTCGCGCCACATCTGAACCGTGCGAATGTGCAGCGGGTGCCCGACCGGGAGGTTGTGCGCGTACCGGTACGACCATTGCGCAGCCTGCGCGCGCGCCGTCAGCGCCGCGGCGCTCGCGAGCGTGCCGGCGACGAACGCGGAGCGGCGCAGCACGCTCACCGGACGCTGATCCCGATCCCGCGCACCGCTTCTACGCCGTCGACGCTGCGCGCGATGATCTGCAGCGTGTAGCCGTGCCGCAGCCACGGCGGGAGCCACCACGGGATCGTGTACGCACCCGAGAAGTGCCCGGGCGCGTCCTCGTGCATCGCGACGTTGTAATTCTGGATGCGCGCCTCGACGTAGCCGACGTTGGTGCTCGTCACGACGCTGCCGGTCACCCGCGAGCCGGCCCGGATCGACGTCGAGGAGATGGAGACCGACTCGATCGTCGGGTAGCCGTGGGGCGGCGGGGTCGCGCCCGCATGGCGCACCTCGTCGCCGGACGCGACCTGGGCGAAGAGGAGCACGGCGAGGGCCGGAGCGGCGAGCGGCGAGAACATGGACGAGTGAACTCTTCCCCGTCTAGCGTGATCGTCCGCCGTGGCGGGGACGCGACCCTCAGCGTCGTCGTCCCGCTCTATAACGAGGCCGACAACGTCGGCGAGCTGCTGCGCCGGATTCGCTCAGTCGTCGCCGGCCTTTCATCCCCGCCGGCGGCCTGGGAGCTGATCGCGGTCGACGACGGCAGCCGCGACGCGACCCTGGCGATGCTCCTCGACGAGGCCGAACGCGACCCGCACCTGCGGGTGCTGTCGCTGTCGCGCAACTTCGGCCACCAGATCGCCGCAACCGCCGGGCTCGACGCAGCGCAGGGTGATGCGGTCGTGCTGATGGACGGCGACCTGCAAGATCCGCCCGAACTGATCGAAGAGTTCCTCGAAAAGTTCCGCGACGGCTACGACGTCGTCTACGCGACCCGCCGCCGGCGGGCCGGCGAGAGCCGCTTCAAGCTGCTGACGGCGAGCATCTTCTATCGCACGATCCGGCGGCTGACCAACGTCTCGATCCCGGTCGACACCGGCGACTTCCGGCTGATGAGCCGGCGGGTCGTAATCGCGCTGCGCAACTCGCGCGAACGGCACCGCTTCATCCGCGGCCTCGTCTCGTGGGTCGGCTACAAGCAGACCGGGATCGAGTACGACCGCGCCGAGCGCTTCTCGGGCGCCTCGAAGTATCCGTTCTCGAAGATGCTGCGCTTCGCGATCGACGGGATCACCGCGTTCAGCGAGATCCCGCTGCGGCTCGCGACGTGGTTCGGCTTCATCGTCAGCGCGATCGCGTTCGTCGTCGGCATCTTCGAGATCGGGCTGCGCATCTTCACCGGGTACAACTTGCCCGGCTACACCTCGACGATCTTCGCGATCCTGTTCCTAGGCGGGGTGCAGCTGATCACCATCGGAATCCTCGGCGAGTACGTCGGCCGCGTCTACGACGAGATCAAAGGGCGGCCGCTCTACCTCGTCGCGGAGAACGTCGGGAGCGGGCTCGGCGCGACGTCGGACTCGGCGCCGAGCACGGTCCCCGTCAACAGATAGCTGCGCACGTAGTCGCGGATCCCGTCCTCGAGCGAGGTCGCCGGCGTCGTCCAGCCCGCGCGGCGCAGCTTGTCGACCTCGGCGACGGTGCGGTACTGGTACTTCCCGCGCAATTCGTCCGGCATCTCGACGTAATCGATCCGCGTTTCGCGGCCGAGCGCCGCGAACACGGCGTGGGCGAGATCGTTCCACGAGCGGTCCTGACCTGATCCGACGTTGAGCAGGCCGGTCACCGACGGCGTGCGGCCGGCGAACGTGGTGATCGCGGCGGCGTCTTTGACGTAGATGAAGTCGCGCGTCTGCTCGCCGTCGCCGATCCCCGCGCGATAGCTCTTGAAGAGCTGGATCGCGGGGCGCTGCTGCAAGCCTTCGAACGCCTTCGCGACGACGCTGCGCATCGCGCCTTTGTGGTCCTCGTTGGGACCGTAGACGTTGAAGTACTTGAGCCCGGCCGCGCGGTTGAGGAAGCCCTGATCCCGCATCCACAGATCGAAGAGATGCTTCGAGTAGCCGTACATGTTGAGCGGACGCAGCGAGTGCGGGTCGAGGTCCTCGCGCAGCCCGGTCTCGCGCGCGCCGTAGGTCGCGGCCGACGAGGCGTACACGAAGCGCGCGCCGCGCGCGATGCTCCAGCGCGCGATCTCTTGCGAGCGGCGGACGTTGTTCTGCACGAGGTACGTCGCGTCGCGCTCGGTCGTCGACGAGCAGGCCCCGAGGTGATACACCTCGGTGACGTCACCGAACGCGTTCGGCTCGCTCGCGATCCGCGCGAAAAACTCCTCGGCCTCGAGGTAGTCGGCGAAGCGTAGCGGGACGAGGTGCCGCCACTTCTCGCTCGTGCCTAGCCGGTCGACGATGAGGGCATCGTCGACGTTCTCGAGATTCAACTGCCGCACCAGCGCGCTGCCGATCAACCCTGCAGCGCCGGTCACGACGACGCGCCGGCGCGCGCGATCGCTCATGAGCGCATCGCATTCGACGCTGCGGCCTGGCGCGCATCCCGCACGATCGTCGCGACCAGCGGCCGCGCCGCGCGCGCGACGTCGCCGACGGTGAAGGCCTGCGCCGCCTCGGCCGGATCGACGCCCGTCCCCGCGATCTCGGCGAGCGTGTCGCCGGCCCGAACCGGCGTGCCCAGCCGCGCGGCGAGGCGAATCCCGGCGTACGGCCCGCTCGCGACCACCAGCCGGCGCGCCAGCTCGCCGATCGCGACGGTATCGATCGCGGTGACGACGCCGTCGCGCGGCGCCGTCGCGGCGGCGCGCCGCGGATCGACCTGCATCGCCTCGAGCGCCGTGCGCGTTCCGCCTTGCGCTTCGACGAGCTCCACGAACCGCTCGTACGCCGCACCGGATTCGAGCGCCTGGACGGAGCGCGCAACGATGCGGTCCTCGGCAAACCCCGCGACCCGCAGCATCTCGTGGACGACTGCCCAGATGCCGCCGGCGAGCCGCGGGTCGTGCGTCTCGCCGCGCAAGAAGTCGCGCGCTTCGATCGCTTCGATCCCGCTGCCGACCGCGGCGCCGAGCGGCTCCTCCATGTCGCTGACCAGCGCGGAGGCGCGCCGTCCGACCCGCTCGACGAGCCGCACCAGCGTCTCCGAGAGAGCGACGGCATCTTCGACGGTGCGCATGAACGCGCCGCGTCCCGCCTTCACGTCGAACACGATCGCGTCGGCGCCGCCGGCGATCTTCTTCGAGACGATCGACGCGGCGATCAACCCCACCGACGGCACGGTTCCGGTACGGTCGCGCAGCAGGTAGAGCTTCTGATCGGCGGGGACCAGCCGCTCCGACTGCGCGGCGATCGCGCAGCCGATCGTCTCGACCTGCGCGACGAACGCGGCTGGCGAGAGGTCGGTGCGCACGCCGGGGATCGCTTCGAGCTTGTCGAGCGTCCCGCCGGTGTGGCCGAGCGCGCGGCCCGAGAGCTTCGCGACCGGGACGCCGCAGGCCGCGACGAGCGGCACCGCGACCAGCGAGACGGTGTCGCCGACGCCGCCCGACGAGTGCTTGTCGACGACGCCGAGCTTGCCGTTCGCCAGCGCCGGATACGACAGCACGTCGCCGGAGGCGACCATCGCCTCGGTCAGCGCGGTGATCTCCGCGAGGTCCATCCCGCGAATCGCCACCGCCATCGCGAGCGCCGCCATCGGCGCATCGTCGATCGATCCGTCGACATAGCCTTCAATGATCCGCGTCCACGTTCCGGGATCAAGCGCGCCCCCGCCGCGTTTGGTCTCAAGTGCGCGCCGCAGCCAAGCCTGGTCTAGAATAGCGCCGGATCCGTCACCGTCATCGAGGGATCGGATTCGGCCGAGCTTGTCGCGAAGCCCTCGGCGTGCTCCGCCTCGCCGTTGCCGCGCTGGTGCTCGCCGCCGCGCTGACGGTTCCGGTGCGGCTCTCGGCGGACGTCTGGGCCTACGCGGCGTACGGGGCGCTCGTCGCCGACGGCGCCGATCCGTACGCACACGCGTACCGCTCCGCCGACGTCGCCCCGCTGCACGATCCGCTGATCGACGAGGCGCTGCGAAGGTGGGACGGCTCGCTGCCGCGCGACGTCTACGGCGTCGCCTTCACGCTCCCGGTCGCCGGGATCGTCGCCGCGACGCGCCCGCTCGGCGTCGCCGCGCCGGTCACCGTCTTG
>DASYFS010000458.1:0-17615 GCA_036498305.1 Candidatus Elarobacter sp.
GGCTGATCTGCGGGTTCTGCGCCAGCCGCTGGATCGAGGTCGCGGTCGCGTTGAGCGACACCGCCGAGCTGTTGAGCGAGGCCAGGAGGGAGTCCACCTTCGAGCTGTTGCGGCGCACGTTCTGATCGAGCTGCAAGGTCAGGTCGTTGATGTTCGCGCTGCCCTGCTGCAGCGCGACCTGCATCGTGTCGGTGAGGCGATCGACCTTGCCGGTCAGGTGCTGGATCTCGCCGTTGAGCGTCACGCTGATGTCGCGAGCGTTCGTGAGCGCGTCCTGCATCGTATTGAGCAGCTTCGGTTCGCGCTGCTCGAGCTCGGCGAGCATCGCGTCGAGGCGTTTTACCTCGCCTTGGCCCTGATCGTGCAGGTCCTGGACCGTCGCGGGGTTCGTGCCTTCGGGCTGCTGCGGGAGCGGGAGCGGCTCGTGCGGGAGGACGGCGACCGCCAGCGGCGCCGTCGTCGGCGCGGAGATCCCGCGCGGCTGCGGCGGCCGCTGGGGCGGGATGATCTCGACGGTGGAGTCGCCGGTGAGCGGCGCCTGGATCAGAAACCTCGCGTCGCGCGGGATGTCGACGCTGTTGTTGATCGCGAGGTACACGTCGACGCTGAAATCGTCGGGGAGCAGGACGGTCGAGTCGACGACGCCGACGACGACGCCGCTCTCGTACACCAGCGCGCCCTTGTGCAAACCGGCCGCGGACTTGAAGTGGACCGCGGTCTTATAGCGGCCCTGCGTGCCCATGTTCGCGAGCACGAAGAAGATCGCGAACAGTCCGATGAGCGCGATGATGGTGAAGAGCCCGACGATTGCTTGTCTATTCATGAGTCCTCAGATCGGGATCGGTCCGACCTCACTGCCCTGCAGGAACTGCTGGACGATGGGGTTCGGTGACCGCTTGATCTCGTCGACCGTGCCGTAGGCGACGATCGCGCCTTCGAAGAGCATCGCGATGTAGTCGGCCATCTGGTAGATGCTTTCCAGATCGTGGGAGACGACGACCGCGGTCCCCTTCAAGCGGTCGCGCAGCTTCACGATCAGGTCGGTGAGCAGGTGGGTGATGATCGGGTCGAGCCCGGTCGTCGGCTCGTCGTAGAGCACCGCTTCGGGGTTGGTGATCACGGCTCGCGCGAAGCCGGCGCGCTTGACCATCCCGCCGGAAAGATCGGCGGGATAGCGCTGCGCCGCCATCTCCAGGCCGACCGACTCGAGGACGCTCATGACCTCGGTCTCGATCTCGTGCTCGCTTTTTTTCGTATGCTCGCGCAGCGGCAGCGCTATGTTGTCGTAGACGGTCAGCGAGTCGAAGAGCGCGGCGAACTGGAACGAGAACCCGATCGAGCGCCTGAAGTCGATCAGCTCGCGCTCGGGCATCGCGCTGACCTCGCGCTCGCGCACGAACACGCGCCCGCTGTCGGGCTTCTTGAGCCCGTTGAGCAGCCGCAGAATCGTCGACTTGCCGGCCCCGGAGAGCCCGATGATGCAGGTGATCGCGCCCTCTACGATGTCGAGCGAGAGGTTCTGCATCACGATCTTGGGACCGTAGCGCACGCAGACGTCGTCGAGCCGCGCGTAAACGGCCATCAGCGCCCGCCTCCGAAGAGGATGTACGAGAGCGCGAAGTTGGCGATGAAGATCAAAATGATGGCGGTGACGACGGCGTCGGTCGTCGCGCGTCCCACCCCGGCGGCCCCGCCGCGCGTCCGCAGCCCTTGATACGAGCCGATCAGCGCGATGATCGTCGCGAAGACGAACGCCTTGGCGATCCCCTTGAGGAAGTCGGTGAACGGGACCGTCTCGCGCGCCGACTCGACGAACGAGGCGTACGGGATGTGCGCGTACGCTTGCGCCATCCAAGCGCCGCCGCCGATCGAGACGATGTCGCCGAGGATCGTCAGCAGCGGGAGCATCAGCAGCAGCGCGACGAGCCTCGGCGTGACCAGCATCCGGGTCGGCGAGAGCCCGAGCGACTGCAGCGCCTCGACCTGCTCGGTGACGACCATCGACCCCAGCTCGGCGGCGATCGCGGCGCCGACGCGGCCGGCGACGACGATCGCCGTTAGCAGCGGTCCGAGCTCGCGGGCAGCACCGTAGGTCACCGCGCCGCCGACGAGGTTGGAGACGCCGTACGTAACGGCTTGCTGCGCGCTCTCGAGCGACAGGACGAGCCCGACAAAGAGCGAGGTCAGCACCACGATCGACCACGAGTTGACGCCCAGGTAGTAGCACTGGTCGAACGTCTCGCGGACGCGGATGCGCAGCTTTCCGATGAAGCCGAACGCGTCGGCGCCGAGCTCCGCGACCCCGCCGGCATACTCGAAGACGCCTTCGGTGTCCCGACCGACCTCTTCGAGGACCTTCATCGCTGCGCGAGTTCCCCGGCGGCGGCGAGGACGCCTCGCACCGCGTCGATGCGCTTCGCGACGACGCCGCGCTCGGCGGCGAGGTTGTACTGAAGCTGATAGAGCCGCGCCAGCTCGCGGTCGACGTGACGGAGCTGCTCGCGCGCTTCCTTCTCGTACGGCGTGAAGTAGCGGCGCACCGCGGCGAGGTATGCGGCGACCGCCGCGTCGTCGGCATCCCCCGCCGCAAGGCGCGCCTCCATCTTCTGCTGCGCGGCGCGCATCGCGCGATCGGTGAGATGAAACTCCCCGACCGAGCGCACCAGCTCCGGGAAGCCGTCAGCCACGAATCGCTCCGACCGCCCCGGCGTCGAGCACCTCGCGCTGGGCGTCGAACAACCGGCGAATCCCGCCGTCCGCAAGTCCCAGCAGCGCTTCGAGCTGCGCGCGGGTGAACGGCTCGCGCTCGGCCGTCCCCTGCAGCTCGACGTAGCCGCCGGCGTCGGTCATCGCGACGTTCATGTCGACTTCGGCGCGGCTGTCCTCGTCGTACGGGAGGTCGAGGACCGGCGTCCCGTCGACGATCCCGACCGAGACCGCGGCGATCTGGCCGACGATCGGCCACGCCCGGCGGTTCGACGGATCGAAGTGCTTGCGCAGCGCCAGGCTCAGCGCGACCCAGGCGCCGGTGATCGACGCCGTCCGCGTCCCGCCGTCGGCGCCGATGACGTCGCAGTCGACGAGCACGCTCCGCTCGCCGAGCAACGTCAGATCGACGACCGAGCGCAGCGCGCGTCCGATCAGCCGCTGGATCTCGTGCGTGCGCCCGCCGAGCCGCCCCTTCGTCGCCTCGCGCTGGTTGCGCTCGGGCGTGGCCTGCGGAAGCATCGCGTACTCGGCCGTCACCCAGCCGGTCCCGCGGCCGCGCATCCAGGGCGGGACGCGGTCCTCGACGGTCGCGGCGCAGATCACCCGCGTGTTCCCGAGCGCGATCAGCACGCTGCCGTCGGCGAAGTGGAGGTAGCCCGGGACGATGGAGAGGGGTCGGAGCTGGTCGGGAGCACGGCCGTCGGTTCGCACCTGCCCACAGTTTAGCGGCGCTTGAGGAGGTCCTGGAGCTCGTCGTCCATGCGATCCCGCGGCACGACGCTCAGATGCGACCGCTTCGGCCGCGGCGGCCGCTTCGGCTTCGGCGCCCGGCGCGGCATACGGCCGAACCGGTCGCGAACGACGAGCCCGACGATCAGCGCGGCGAACAGGAACGGGATCGCCTCCCGCACGACGTCCATCGTGCTATTCGACGGTCACCGTCTTGGCAAGGTTGCGCGGCTGGTCGACGTCCTTGCCGTCGATGTCGGCGATGTGATAGGCGAGCAGTTGCAGCGGGATGACGTTGACGATCGGCGAGAGCATCTCGTCGACGCGCGGAACCCACAGGACGTGGTCGGCGAGCGCCGCCGCTTCCTCGTCGCCGTGGTTGGCGACCAGGATGATCGGCGCTTCGCGCGCCTTCGACTCCGCGATGTTCGAGAGGATCTTCTCGCGGACGCGGCCTTCGGTGACGACGCCGATCACCGGCGTCTTGCTGTCGAGCAGCGCGATCGGGCCGTGCTTCATCTCGCCGGCGGCGTAGCCCTCGGCGTGGATGTAGCTGATCTCCTTGAGCTTGAGCGCCCCCTCGAGTGCGGTCGGGAAGTTGACGTAGCGGCCCAGGAACAGCACCGAGCGCGCGCGGCGGACGCGGCGCGCGACCTTCTTGATCGCGTCCGAGGTGTTGAGCACGACGTCGATCGCGGCCGGCAGCAGCTTCGTCCCCTCGGCGATCTCGCGCAGGCGCTCTTGCGGCGCCGATTTGCGGACGCGGGCGAGGTAGAGCGCGAGCAGCGTCGCGGCGATCGCCTGCGAGATGTAGGTCTTCGTCGCCGCGACCGAGATCTCGGGGCCGCCGCGCGTGTAGAGCGTCCCGTCGGCGAGGCGCGTCAGGGCCGAACCGACGACGTTGGAGATCGCGATCACCGGCGCGGCGGCTTCCTTGGCGATCTTCACCGCTTCGATCGTGTCGGCGGTCTCGCCGGACTGCGACATCGCGATCGTCAGCGTGCGCGCGTCCATCGCGCGGTCGCCGTAGCGGAACTCGCTGGCGAGCTCCATCTCGACGGGGATCTTGCACAGCGCGCGCATCAGGTACATCCCGACCATCCCGGCGTGGTACGCGGTCCCGCAGCCGGTGATCGAGATCTTCGTCATCGCGCGCAGCACGATCTCGTCGATTTTCAGCTCGGTCCCGAGCTGGACGTCGTGGCTTTCGTCGATCCGGCCGGCCAGCGTCTCCTTGATGACGTTGGGCTGCTCGAAGATCTCCTTGAGCATGAAGTGCTTGAAGCCGGCTTTCTCGGCCGACGTCGCGTCCCAGGTAATCTGTTGCACCTCGCGCTCGATCTTCTCGCCGTCGAACGCCGTCAGCTCGTAGCCGTCGCGGCCGACGGTGACGACCTCACCCTCCTGCAGCACGATCACCTTGCGGGTGTACTGCAGCATCGCGGGGATGTCGGAGGCGACGAACATCTCGCCCTCGCCGATCCCGACGATCAGCGGCGAGGCGCCGTTGCGCGCGAAGAGCAGGGTCTCCGGCGAGTCGGACGAGATCACGCCGAGCGCGAAGGCGCCGCGCACCTGCGCCAGCGTCTTGCGGACCGCGGCGACGAGGTCGCCGTCGTACTGCGTCTCGATGAGGTGCGCGAGCACCTCGGTGTCGGTCTCGCTTCGGAACGTGTGTCCGGCGGCGAGCAGCTGCGCGCGCAGCGGCGCGTAGTTCTCGATGATCCCGTTGTGGATCACCGCGAAGCGCTCGCTGCAGTCGAGGTGCGGGTGCGCGTTGGCGTCGGAGGGCCGCCCGTGCGTCGCCCAGCGCGTGTGCCCGACGCCGGTCGACCCCTTGAGCGCCTCGCCGTTCTTCAGCCGGGCCGCGAGGTTCGAGAGCTTCCCTTCAGCCTTGGACCCAACGAGTTTGCCGTCGGCATCGATGACCGCGATCCCGGCCGAGTCGTACCCGCGATACTCGAGCCGACCGAGCGAGTCCATGATGATCGGGACGCTGTCACGCTGCCCGATGTAGCCGACGATCCCGCACATGGGGTAATTATGCCCCAGCCTGCTACTTAATACCCTCGCGCGTGCGCTTGTAGGGGATCTTGCCGGTGCGGACTTCGTTGAAGGCGGTCGAGACCGGCTTGTTCGGGTTGACCTTCTCGGTGAGCGGCGGTGCGCCGTTGTTGAGCTGCTTGGCTCGCTTCGTCACGACGTTGACGAGGGAGAACTTGGAATCGACGTGCCGCAGCAGGCCGTCGAGATCGCCGAAAACGCTGTCGCTCATTGGGTGGGGTTCCTGTCTCTCTGATTCGTGGGCTGGGAAGACTAGCTGTCTTCCAATTCGCGAAGCCGCTCGTCCCGATAGCGATGGATCCGGTAGCGCTCGGCGCGCAGGATCGCTTCGAGAAGTCCGACGGCTTCCTGAGGGTTGGCTTCCTCGTTGATCACGAGGTAATCGAAGTGGCGGACGAAGGTGAACTCGTCGTGCGCGATCTCGAGCCGCGCGGCGATCTGCTCGTTGGTCTCGGTGCGGCGCGCCTCGAGGCGCGAGCGCAGGTGCGAGAACTTGTCGGGGACGATGAAGATCAGGACGGCGTCGGGGAACGCCCGCTTGACGGCGAGCGCGCCGTTGACTTCGGGCTTCGAAACGACGTCGTACCCGGAGGTCAGCGCCTCCTCGATGAACGAGCGCGGGGTCCCGTACAGGTGCCCGTTGTACTCGCGCGTCTCGAGGAATCCGCCGCCGGCTGCGCGGCGCTCGAACTCGTCCCGGTCCAGGAAGAAGTAGTCGACGCCGTCGCGCTCCCCCGGCCGCGGCGCTCTGGTCGTCGCGGAGACGGAGTACAACAGCCGCTCGTGGCGGGCTTTGAGACCCTCCACCAACGTGTCTTTCCCCGCTCCGGACGGGCCCGAGACGACGAACAAGAGACCGGGCCCGGTCAGAACGCGCTCCTCCTTACTTCGGGGCCAAACACGGAGAAATACGCAGATGGCGGGAAAGCACCTGCCCGGCTGCCATGACAACAGACTGGATCCTGATCCGCCGGGCGGCGGCCGAGCTCGACCGCGCCCTGCGCGGCGGCCGCGTCGTCGACGCCGGCCTCCTCGACGACGGCCGGGTCGCGATTCGCTTCGGCGGGCTGCGGGGCCGCCGGACCGCGACGCTGGCCGTCGACCCGTTCGGCTCCCCGCCGCTGGTCTCGCTGGAAGACCTCGAGCCGGCGCTGGCGGTCGACCCCGGCTGGCTGCGGACCATCTCGACGACCCTGCGCGGGATGCGCTTCACCGGCGCCCGGGCGCGGCGGGGCGACCGGGTCCTGGTGCTGACGTTCGGGACGTCGTCGCGGTTCGGCGTCGAGAGCGAGGCGCGGCTCGTCCTCGAGCTGGTCCCGCGGTACGGGAACGTCGTGCTCCTGCGCGACCGGCAGGTCGTCGCGGCAGCCAAGCAGTTCTCGCCGGCCGAGAACGAGGCGCGTGCCGTCCAGGCCGGGCTGCCCTACGAGCCGCCGCCGCTGCCGGCGCAGCGACTCGACTTCGCCGGCTTCACCCGCGCGGTCGAAGGTGCCGACACCGCCGGCCTGGCGAAGGCGCTCGGCGGCTACCTCCCCGAGCTGCCGCGCCTCCTCGCCGAGCGGGTCGCGGCTGAGGTCGCCGGCAGCGAGTGGAGTTCGGCGACCCGCCTCGCCGCGGCGCTCGATGAGCGCGGCCGTGCGCTGCTCGCCGAGGCGGAGGCGCGGGCCGACGGCGAGGACCCGATCCGCGTCTACCGCGACGCCGCCGGTGCACCGCGCGCGGCGCACCTCGTCGCCCTCATCCCGCCGCCGGGGACCGCCGCGGGGAGCGTACCGTCGCTGCTCGAGGTCTTCGCCGAGGCGCGGACGAGCGCGGCCGGCGCCCGCCGGGGCGACGCGGCCGAACGGCGCCGCGACGCGCTGCTGACCCGAATCGCCCGGCGCCTCGCCGCCACCGAGGCCGAGATCGCGGCGGTCGGGGCGCGGCTCGAGAACGCCGCCGAGCGCGACCGGCTGCGCGCGAGCGGCGATGCGCTCTTCACTCACGGAACCGAGATCCCGGCGGGCGCGAGCGCGTTCGTGCCGCCGACGAATCCCGGGCTCACGATCGCGCTCGACCCCGAGCTCGACCCCAAGGAGAACGCGCAGCGCTACTACGCGCGCTATCGGAAGGCGACCGACGCGATGCCGCATCTCGAACGCCGCCGCGCGGCGATGGCGGCGCGGCGCGAGGCGCTCGAGCTCCTGGCCTTCGAGACCGAGCGCAGCGAGCCGGCGACGCTCGCCGAGCTCGAAGCCGCGCTCGACGCAGTCGAAGGGCGGCCGGCGCGGCGCGCCGCGGTTCCGGCCCGCAAGCGGATCCCGCTGCGCATCGATCGTCCCTCCGGCGCGCGGATCTCGGTCGGCCGCTCGCCGCGCGAGAACGAAGAGGTCACCTTCCGCATCGCCGGTCCCGACGATCTGTGGTTCCACGCCCGCGGGATCCCGGGCTCGCACGTCGTGCTGCAGCCGGCGCCGGGCGAGCCGCTCGGCGATGACGATCTCGACGCGGCCGCGGATCTCGCGGCGCTGCACAGCCGCGCTCGCGGCGGCGGGCGCGTCGACGTCGACTACACCGAGCGCAAGTACGTGCGCAAGCAGCGCGACGGCGCGCCGGGTCTGGTCTGGTACACCAACGCGCGCACGCGCGTCGGGCGTCCGGATCAGGTCCCCGAGGACACCGCTTCGCGCAGCGCCGCGACGACGCGCGGGTCATAGGCCGTGCCGCGCGCGCTCTCGATCGTCGCCAGCGCGTGCCCCGGACTCATCGCGGCGCGCCACGGGCGCGCGGCCGTCAGCGCGCTGTAGGCGTCGGCGACGGCGACGATGCGCGCGACCAGCGGGATCGACTCGCCGCGCAGGCCGGCCGGGTAGCCCGCGCCGTCCCAGCGCTCGTGGTGGGCGCTCGCGACCGTGTACGCCATCCGCAGCAGCGGGCTCTCGCTCTCGTCGAACGCGGCCAAGATCGCGCGGCCGTGCTCGACGTGCTTCTCCAGCGAACGGCGCTCGGCCGGGGTAAGGCGCGTCGTGCCCGTCATGATGCGGTCGTTGAAGACGAGCTTCCCGACGTCGTGGACGCGAACGGCGTTCGCCAGCAGCGTGCGTTCGATCTCCGACAGGCCCAGCCGCTGTGCGAGCCGCATGCTCGCGGCCGCAACCTGCTCGCTATGCATCGCCAGTTGCGGATCCCGCGCCGCCATCGCCAGCACGAGGGCGTCGATGGCGCGGATATCGCGTGCCGCGATCGCCTCGTCGCTGTCCTTCGCGCGCGCGGCGTGGTCGTCGGCACGCGCGACCGCCTCGCGCCGGCCGCGATCGGCAGCGATCACGTTCACGGACAGCGTCAGGAACTCGACCGGGTCGACGGGCTTCGTCAGAAAGCCCAGCGCGCCGCTGCGCAGCGCCTCGCGCCGCAGCTCACGTTCGTCGCTCGCGGTCACCATGATGAAGGGAACGTTCTCGCGCCCCGGGATCGCGCGCAGCATCGCGACGAAGTCCAGGCCGCTGAATTCGGGCATCGTCTGGTCGACGACGACGAGAAGCGGGACACGGAGCTTCGCCCACGCGAGCGCCTCACGCGCGTCGGTGTAACAGCGTGCGGTCGCGCCGTCGACCTTCGCGAGCACTTTCTTGTAGAGCAGCAGGTTGGGCTCGTGGTCGTCGACGACCAGGATGTCGGTCATCAGAGCGCGGCGCGATACGCTCGGACTTCCGCGTCGACGCGGGCGTACTCGGCGTCGATCGACGCGGCGCTGGTCGCGGCGTCGTTCAGATCGCCGGCGCGGGCGCGCTGCTCGAGCTCGGCGGCGACCTCCATCACGCGGTTCGCGCCGATGTTCCCGCTGCTCCCTTTGATCGAGTGCGCGGCGCGCCGGACGCCCTCGGCGTCGCCGTTCGCGATCGCCTCGGCGAGGGCGCGCTGATGCTTGCGCCCCGTCTCCATCGCCATCTCCAGCAGCTCCGCGATCCCGGCGGTGTCGTCCTCGAAGGCCTCGATCAGGCGCGAGAGGTCGAGTATCTCGTTATCCGGCAACTCCGATTCCGTTCACGTAGCGTTCGATCGCGGCGCGGAGCGCCGCCAGTTGGACCGGCTTCGCGAGATAGTCGTCCATCCCCGCGGCGAGGCACACCTCACGGTCGCCTTCGAGCGCGTTGGCCGTCATCGCGATGATCGGGATGTGGCGGCCGCCGCCGCTCTCGACCTTGCGGATCTCGCGGGTCGCCTCGAAGCCGTCGCACTCCGGCATCTGGCAGTCCATCAGGACCAGACCGAACTCGTCGCGGCTCACGGCCTCGATCGCCTCGCGGCCGTTCGTCACCGCGTGCGCGTCGTAGCCGAGCTTCTTGAGCTGCTGCAGCGCCAGCTTGCGGTTCACGGGATTGTCCTCGGCGACCAGGATGCGAACGCCGTTCGCATCGCCGTTGCGCTCGACGGCGACGATCGCGGGCGGCTCGATTACCGGCGCTTCGAGCGGCACGGGGCCGCGCATCGCGCCGACCAGCGCGTCGTACAGGGCGTTCTGGCGGATCGGTTTGCGGACGACCGCTGCGAAGCCGCGCGCGCGCGCGTCGTGCGCCGACGCGTTCTCCTCGGCGCCGGTGATCAGCAGCATCGGGACCCGCTCGAGGCCGGGGAGCGCGCGCAGCCGCGCGCAGAACGCGTAGGCGTCGCCGCCGGCGCGGCGGTCGATGACGACGGCGTCGAAGGGGCTGTGGCGGCCGGCCATCGCTTTCGCCAGCTCGAGCGCGTGCGCGGCGTTGCCGGTGCTCGACGCGATCGCACCCCACGAGAGCAGATACTGATCGACGACCTGGCGCGCGACGGTCTCTTCGTCGATCAGCAGGATGCGGGTGCCGCGCAGCGCGCCGGCGCCGTCGCGCGGCTCGTCCATCACGCGCGGGACGGGGATCGTGAACCAGAACGTCGAGCCGCGCCCGACGCTCGAGTCGAAACCGATCTTGCCGCCCATCAGCTCGACGATGCGGCGCGAGATCGAGAGGCCCAGGCCGGTCCCGCCGAAGCGGCGTCGCGTCGACTGATCGGCTTGGCGGAACGGCTCGAAGAGCCGCTCGGCGACGTCGGGCGCGATCCCGGGGCCGGTGTCGGTCACCGAGAAGTGCAGCACCGCGCTCTCGCCGTCCATGCTGTCGACGATCGCGCGCACCGTAACGCTCCCGGTCGCGGTGAACTTCACCGCGTTCCCTAGCAGGTTCAGCAGCACTTGGCGGAGCCGATCCGCGTCGCCGATGACGCGGCGCGGGACGTCGGGCGCGACGTAGGTCGAGAGCGAGAGCCCCTTCTTGCGCGCCGCGGCGGCCAGGATGTCGGTCGCGTTCTCGACCGCGACGACCGGCGAGAACGGGACCGCTTCGAGGTCCATCCGGCCGGCTTCGATCTTCGAGAAGTCGAGGATGTCGTTGACGATCGCCAGCAGCGACTCCGCCGAGTCGCGCACGGTGCTGGCGTAGTCGCGGGCCTCGTCGGAGAGCGGCGTCTGCAGCAGCAGCTCCGACATCCCGACGACGGCATTGATCGGGGTGCGGATCTCGTGGCTCATCGTGGCCAGGAACTGCGCCTTGACGTCGGCGGCTTCGACCGCGCGGTCGTGCGCGGCGCGGATCGCTTCTTCGCCGCGCTTGCGCTGGGTGATGTCGCGGACGATCACGATCGTCTCGCCGAGCTCGCGCGCGACGTCGCGCCCGCGCGAGAGCTCGATCGGGAACAGGTTGTCGCGCAGGTCGCGTCCCGTCGTCTCGACGACCGTCGCTTCGGGCGCTTGCGCAGCCGCGGCGAAATCCGGGAGGAGGCGCGAGATCGGCGTCCCGACGAAGTCCTCGGCGACGAAGCCGAACAGCGCGGCGGCGGCGGGGTTCACCGAAGCGACGGCGCCGCGCGCGTCGACGACGATCAGCGCGTCGGTGACGCCGTTGACGATCCCGCGCAAACGGCGCTCGCTGCGCGCCAGGACGCGCGCGAGACGGTTCGTCTCGAACAGCAGCGCGACGACCAGGAACGTCGTCGCGAAGACGATGTCGAGGCGCGAGAGATACCAGCCGACCGAGAAGCGCACGCCGCCGAGCGCGTTGACGATCGCCTCTGCCAACAGCGCCGTCGCGGGGACCATCAGCCATGCGTCGACGACGGTCCGCTCCGACCGCCGGAGCAACAGCACGACGGCGAGCGCCGAGAGCACGCCCACGGTCGCGAGGACGCCGTAGATTCCCAGCGTGTACTGGCCGCTCCACGAGAGCGGCGGAAGCCTGTCGCTCGCCGCAAACACGAGCGCGATCGTCGCGTAGGCGGCGCCGAGCGTGGCGATCATCGCCAGCAGCGCCTGCGTCGGGGTTGCGCGTCGCGTCCCCTCGCGCGCAGCGACGATCGCATACCCGACGAACGAGAGCGGGAACACGGTTCGCCACACCGCCCAGAGGTACGCCGACGCGTTGGCCTTGACGCCGAACGCCGCGTCGGGGGCCGGGAAGGTCAAGATGTACGGGACGAAGACCGTCGCGCAGAACACCGTCGCGCAGGCGAGCAGCAGCAGCGACGGCTTGCGCGAGACGGCGAACTGCGCGAAGACGATCGTCGCCATGATCGCGAGGCCGGTGAAAACCGCGCCGCCGTAGAGCGTGACGAAGCCGGGGAACGTTCCGAGAACGACCCGTGCGAAGGGGGCGGCGGCCACTGCGACCGCCCCCAGGGCGGCGATTGTGAGCAGGGCCGCCCGACGCTGTTGCGGCGACGCGGGCAGCGTCGCCAAGTCGAGGGCCGAGGAGTTCACGCTGGTCGTCTGCGTTCGCGCTGTGCCGGCCGCGGCCCGTCCGCCGGCGGTGCGCCGCGTGTGAAGAGTTTGTTTCGCCGCGAGCGGCCGCTCATTCGCGCGTCGCGAGCATCGCGTCGCCGAACGAGAAGAACCGGTAGCCTGCTTCGATCGCGGCCGCGTAGGCGTGCATCGTCCGCTCGTACCCGGCGAAGGCCGCGACGAGGACCAGCAGCGTCGAGCGCGGCAGGTGGAAGTTCGTGATCAGCGCGTCGACGACGCCGAACCGGAACCCCGGGGTCACGAACAGCGCGGTCTCGCCGGCGCCCGGGACGATCCGGCCGTTCGCCGCGGCCGCGCCTTCCAGCGCGCGCAGCACCGTTGTCCCCGCCGCGACGACCCGCCGCCCGTCGCGCCGTGCCGCCGCAATTGCCTCGGCCGTCTCGGCCGGGATCGCATACCGTTCGGCGTGCATGACGTGCTCGTCGATCGTCGCGCCGCTCATCGGTCGGAACGTCCCGATCCCGACGTCGAGGGTCAGCGGAACGATCTGCGTCCCCTGCGCGCGGATCCGGTCGAGCAGCGCGGGGGTGAAGTGGAGCGACGCGGTAGGCGCCGCGACGCTCCCGGGGACGCGGGCGAAGACGGTCTGGTAGCGCTCCGCGCGCGCGGCGTCGCCGGGGCCGACGTACGGCGGCAGCGGGACCTCGCCGTGCGCGGCGAGGAGCGCGCTCAGGTCGACGCCGTCATCGAATCGCACGACCCGTGGTCCGTCGGCGAGGACGTCGACGACGGTGAGTCCGGCGTCGCCGATCGTCAGCCGCACGCCGGGGCGCAGGCTGCGGCCGGGCCGCACGAGCGCCAGCCACTCGCGTGCGGCGAGGTCGAACGGACCCTCGCGCGGGCGCAGCAGCAGCAGCTCGGCGGCGGCGCCGCTGGGACGCACCGCGCGCAGCCGCGCACGAACGACCTCGGTCTCGTTGATCGCGAGGACGTCGCCGGGCCGCAGCAGCGACGGCAGCTCGGAGAAGACGCGGTGCTCGAGCGCATCACCCGGGCCGAGGGCGAGCAGCCGCGAAGCGTCGCGGCGTGCCGCGGGCTCGCGCGCGATCTGCGCCTCGGGGAGCCGGTAGTCGTAGGCCGCGACGTCGCGCGGCCCGGGGACCGGAGCGTCTACGAGGTCGGAACCCGCTGGCGTTCGATCTCGAGGAACGACTGCAGCCGGCGGCGGTCGTCGTCGCTCATCTCGACGAACAGCACGCCGCACTGAAACGTGTCGCGCTCGAAGGCGCGGATCCAGCGCACTTCGCCGCGTACGCAGAGCATCGGCTGGCGCTTCATCGTGAACGTGTAGTGCGTCCCCTTGGGCAGATACTGATCCGAGATCACGCGCATCCCGGTGACGCTGATGTCGGCGATCGCGCCGCGGAACAGCGTGAACGAGAGCTTGTCCTCGACGACGACGTCGATGAACTTGCGCAGCCGGACGGAGGTCTCGCGTTTCTCTTCAGCCACCGCTCACCGACGTACCCGGAAAATAGAACGCGAGGATATCGGCTGCCGACGCCCCCGAGGAAGCGAAAAATCGCGAGCCCCATTGGCAGAGGCCGACACCGTGTCCACGTCCCGAGCCTTCGATGACGAGGCGCGGTGCCGCCTGCGTCGCGTCGATGCGGAACCCGCGAAGCCACAAACTCCTTACGATCTCGCCGCCGAGCGCGCGCCGCAGCTCGGCGACGGTCAGCGTGGCGCTGGTGGTGCCGCCCAGGACGACGGTCCGCGGGCGGCCCTGGGCGTCGGCATCGCCGAGCGCGGCGGCGGTCAGCGTGCCGCCGGTGCGGCTGCCGAACAGCGCGACGGCGCGGTCCAGCGGGACGTCGCGCTGCCACCGGTAGTCCGGCGCCGGCGCGCAGTACGGATCCGGAACGCCCCGCAGGTAGGGGAAGGCGGCGCCGCCCCAGGTCGCTACGCTATCGGCAGTGTGTCCGCCGCAGCAGGCCGAGTAGAAGACGGCCGCCGGCGCGTTCATGTAGCTCAGCGTGCGGCCGCGGGTCGCCGCGATCGCGGCGCTCGTCGCCGGGCTCTCGGCGTCGACCCCGCCCCAGCGCTGGTCGCTGTCGTCGGCGCGGACGTCGTAGGGGCGCGAGAGGCTGCGGCGGCCCAGCGCAAAGGTGCGGGCGACGACCGCCTGCGCCTGGAGCGCCGCCGCCGGCCAGCTCGGGGAGGCCTCGAGCGGGACGACGCCCTGCAGGTACGCGTCGACGTCGATCGTCGTCACCAGCGCGAGCCCGCCGCCGGGGACGCCGACCGTCGACGGCGCCCCGCGCCAGCGGCGGCCCGAGAAGACGAACGTGCCGTCGGGGAAGACCGCGGGCGGCGTGCTGCCGGCGTCGGCGGCAACCAGGACGCGGATCTGCTGGGTCGCCGGCTCCCACACGTCGATGCCGCCGGTCGCGACGGTCGTCGCCGCCGCACCGAGCCCGTGCAGGAACGCGCTGCGCCCGATCACAGCAGCCGCGGCTGCGCCGGTGAAGCGCCGAGGATGCCGAGGTGGCGGAGCGCAGGCATCGTCGTCTTGCGGCCGCTCGCCGTGCGCTGGACCAGGCCGATCTTCAAGAGGAACGGCTCGACGACGTCTTCGAGCGTCTCGACGTCTTCGGTGAGCGTCGCGGCGATCGCGTTGATCCCGACCGGTCCGCCGCCGTACTGCTTCGCGATCGTCTCGAGGTACGCGCGATCGAGGCGGTCGAGGCCGAGGGTGTCGACGCCTTCGCGGCGCAGCGCCTCGTCGGCGACCTCCGCGGTGATGACGCCGCCGGCGCGCACCTCGGCGTAGTCGCGGACACGCCGCAGCAGGCGGTTCGCGATCCGCGGCGTGCCGCGGCTGCGCTCGGCGATCGTCCGCGCGCCGTCGGGTTCGATCGCGATCTCCAGCACGCGCGCGCTGCGCTCGACGATCCGCTGCAGTTCCGCCGGCTCGTAGTACGCGAGGTGGTGGACGATCCCGAAGCGATCGCGCAGCGGCGCGGAGAGCATCCCGGCGCGCGTCGTGGCGCCGACCAGCGTGAAGCGCTTCAGCGGGAGCTTGAGCGTCTTCGCGTACGCGCCGCGGTCGACGACGAAGTCGATCTGAAAATCTTCCATCGCCGGGTACAGGTACTCTTCGACGACGGTGCCGAGCCGATGGATCTCGTCGATGAACAGCACGTCGCCCGCTTCGAGCGCGGTGAGGATCCCGACCAGGTCTTTGGGTTTCTCGAGCGTCGGTCCGGAGGTCGGCCGCAGCGCCCCGCCGGTCGCGCGCGCGATCAGGTTCGCAAGCGTCGTCTTGCCGAGGCCCGGCGGCCCTGAGAACAGCACGTGCTCGAGCGGCTCGCCGCGCCGCGCGGCGGCGTCGATCGCGATGCGCAAGTTGTCGACGATCTGTTCTTGGCCGACGTAGTCTTCGAACGTCCGCGGCCGCAGCGTCGCACCGTAGACCTCGTCTTCGAGTGACGCATCGGCTCCGACGACGCGCGCCGCTTCTTCTTCGGCAGGCTGCGCCGCGGCGTCATTGGGACCAATCAGCTTTTTGCGGACGTCGCTCATGCCGGCGCCGCGTTTCGCTGACGATAGATCTCGGCGAGCAGGGTCTCGCTGTCGCGCACGTACGGCGCGCGTTCGAGCGTCTCGGCGATCATCGTCTCGGCCTCGGCGCGCTTGTAGGCGAGCTGCAGCAGCACCGCGAGCGCCTCGCCGGCGAACTCCGGCATCGGCGGCTGCTCGGTCTCGGGGCGCTCGGGCGCGTCCTGGATCAGCAAGAAGCGCGCGACCTTCCCCTGCAGCTTGGCGACGATGTCGCGGGCCTTCTGCTGCCCGATCCCCGGCAGCGTCTTGAGGAAGACGTGGTCGCCTTCGTCGATGGCGCGCGCGATCCGCGCCATCGGCGCCGAGAACGCCCGCGCCGCCGACTTCGGCCCGATCGACGCGACCGAGAGCAGCGCCTCGAAGAACTCGCGCTCGATCGCGTTGGTGAAGCCGAAGAACGCGAAGCGGCCGCTGTTCCCGTCGATCGCGAGCTGCGCGTAGATCTCCAGCGTCACCGGCGTGCCCGCCGCGTCGGGGACCTTCGCCGCGACGCTCGGCGGGAGGACGACGTCGTAGACGACGCCGTTGGTCTCGACGCGCACGGCTTCGCCGCTGCGCTCGAGAACGGCGCCGGAGAGTCGCGAGAACACTTAGGCCAGTCGCGCAGTGCGGCTGCGGCGGGTCGGCATCACCACGCCGAGTTCGGCGAAGCGGTCGCGTTGTGCTTCCACGTTCGAGAACGCGATCGCGAGCGCCAGCGCGTCGCTGACGTCGTTGGGGTGGGGCGGCGCGCCCAGACCGAGGAGCTGGACGACCATCGCGTTGACCTGCGCCTTGCGCGCCGAGCCGCTCCCGGTCAAGGCGCGCTTGACGATCGTGTGCGCGAGCGCGTGGACCGGGACGCCGGCGCTCCCCGCCGCGAGCGCGATCACCCCGCGCGCGTGGCCCATCAGCACCGCGGTCTGCGGGTGATCGTAGGCGGTCCAGAGCTCCTCGATCACCATGCAGTCGGGCCGGGTCGAGCGCACGACGTCGGCGATCGCGTCGTGGAGCTGCACCAGCCGCTGCTCCAGCGGAAGCGTGGTGGCGGGTTGGAGGACGCCGCCCTCGACCAGCCGCAGCCCCCCGGGCCGGACCTCGACCAGGCCGTAGCCGGTCGTCCGCAGCCCGGGGTCGACGCCGAGGATGCGGCGTGGGGTCATCCGCCGTGCAGGACGGAGATGTTGACCGTCTCTCCCGGGGTCAGCGGCAGCCCTTGTTCGGGTTCGGTCCGCACGACCTGGCCTTCTTGGATGCTCTGGTTTCCGCCGGTGTCCTGGGTGTAGACGATGCCCCCGGGTTTGTAGCCCGCGGCGATCAGCGCTTTCTTCGCGTTGTCCAGCGACTGGCCGGTGACGTCGGGGACCGTCCCCGAGACGCTGAGGTAGATGGTGACCTTCGAGCCCTTCTTCGCCTTCGTGCCGGCGTTCGGGGTCTCGATCGCGATCTTGCCGGACGCGTTGGTCGGGTCTTGGTTGAACGCGAGGACGGGTTGGAAGCCGGCCTGGGTCAGCGTCTGCTGCGCGGCGTCCGGGTCGCTGCCGACAACGTTCGGTACTTCGACGGCCGCCGAGCCGGTGCTGACGACGACCGTCACGGCGCTGTTCTTCGCGACGTTGGCGCCGGGATCGGGGCTCTGCGAGGCGATCGCGTTCGCCGGGATCGCGTCGCTCTCGGTCGACTGCCCGACGGTGAGCGTCAGTCCCAAGGCCGCGACCTTGCGGCGCGCGTCGTCGAGGCTGAGGTTGACGAGGTTCGGCACCAGGAT
>DASYFS010000459.1:0-11153 GCA_036498305.1 Candidatus Elarobacter sp.
CAACGCGTCGCGGTGGCGACCGTCGTCGCGGTCGAGCAATCGGCGCCGCGCGATCCTGGGGCAGCGATGGCCGTGAACGAGCGCGGCGACGTCGCCGGCTCGGTGAGCGGCGGCTGCGTCGAGTCGGCCGTCTACGAAGAAGCGCAGGACGCGATCGCGAGCGGCCGACCGCGCCTGGTGACCTACGGGATCAGCGATGAGGACGCGATCTCGGTCGGGCTGACCTGCGGCGGCACGATCCACTTGTTCGTCGAACGGCTCGACTGGTGATCTTCGACCGTTTCTCCGCCGCGCTCCACGCCGATCGTCCCGTCGCGCTGATCACGCGGCTCGACGGCACGCACGCCGGCGCGAAGCTGCTTGTGTTCGACGATGACGAGGAGCCGATCGGCGATCTCGGGACAAGCGGGCTCAACCACGCGGCGGCCGGCGAGGCGCGCGCGCTCCTCGCTGCGGGCGAGACGGCGACCCGCACCTTCGGTGAGGACGGCGAGCCGATCGGCGTCGAGGTCCGGCTGTTCGTCGACGTGCACGCACCCAAGCCGAAGATGTACGTCTTCGGTGCGATCGACTTCTCGCGCGCCGTCGCGCGGCTCGGCAAATACCTCGGCTACGTCGTGACCGTCATCGATGCGCGTCCGATCTTCGCGACGCGCGCGCGGATCCCCGACGCCGACAACGTCGTCGTCGCATGGCCGGACGAATGGCTCGCGGGCGCACCGGTCGACCGCCGCACCGCGATCATCGTGCTGACGCACGACACGAAGTTCGATATCCCGCTCTTGCAGGTCGCGCTGCGCACCGATGCCGCATACATCGGCGCGATGGGGAGCCGCAAGACGCATGCCGCGCGCGTCGAGGAACTCCGGCGCGCCGGGATCACCGACGCCGAGCTCGCTCGCATCAGCGCGCCGATCGGCCTCGACATCGGCGCCCGCACCCCGGAGGAAACTGCCATCTCGATCGCAGCCGAGATCATCGCCCTGCGCGAAGGCCGCCGCGGCGGCCGCCTCGCCGACGGTTCGCTGCCGGTGCACGCGGCGCGCGCGGCGGCGCTGCCATGATCATCCGCGACGAGTTCACGGTCGACGCGCCGCTCGACCGGGTCTGGACGCTGCTGAAGGACATCCCGCGCGTCGCGAGCTGTCTTCCGAACGTCGCGATCACCGAGGTCGTCGACCCGAAGACGTATCGCGCGACGGCGACCGTGAAGGTCGGCCCGGTGCAGGTTTCCTACAAGGTGACGATAACGGTCGAGACGATGGACGATGCGCAGCATCTGGCGTCGTTCCGCGTCCAGGGCGACGAGACGCGCGGCCGCGGCGGGGTACGAGCGCAGATGACCTCGCAGGCCTTCGCAGAGAGCGAGAACCGGACGCGGGTGACGTTGACGGCCGACGCGCAAATCAGCGGGATCGTCGCCTCGGTCGGCGGACGCCTCATCGAGTCGGTCGCGAAACGGCAGATCGCCGAGTTCGCCGCGAACCTCGCGAAGATCGTTTAGGTGGAACCGGTACGAATCGGACTGCTCGGGATCGGGACGGTCGGGAGCGGGACGTTTCGCGTCCTCGAACGCAATCGCACGGAGATCGCGCGACGTGCCGGCCGGCGGATCGAGATTGCATGGGTGGCGGCGCGCGACCGCGCCAAGGCGGCGGCGATTGCGGGGCCGTCGATTCCGATCGTCGACGATCCCGTGCGCGCCGTCGCGGACCCGAAGGTCGACATCGTCGTCGAGGTGATCGGAGGGACGGACGTCGCGAAGGACGCGGTCTTCACCGCGATCGAGCACGGCAAGCACATCGTTACCGCCAACAAAGCGCTGCTCGCGCTCCACGGCAACGAGATCTTCGCCGCCGCGTCCGCGCGCGGCGTGATGATCGCGTTCGAAGGCGCGGTTTCGGGGTGCATCCCGACGATCAAGGTGCTGCGCGAGGGGCTCGCCGCCAACCGCATCGAGTGGATCGCCGGGATCATGAACGGAACGAGCAACTTCATCCTCAGCGAGATGCGGTCAAAAGGGCTGCCGTTCGCGGACGTGCTGCGCGAGGCGCAGCGGCTCGGCTACGCCGAGGCGGACCCGACCTTCGACGTCGAGGGGATCGACGCGGCGCACAAGCTGACGCTGCTCTCGGCGATCGGGTTCGGGATCCCGGTGCAGTTCCCGCAGGCGTACATCGAGGGGATCAGCGCGCTGACCGATCGCGATATCGCCTACGCCGAGAAGCTCGGCTATCGCATCAAGCTGCTCGGGATCACGCGCCGCACGCCGGAGGGGATCGAGTTGCGCGTCCACCCGACTCTGGTGCCGGCGGAACGGCTGATCGCCAGCGTCGACGGCGCGATGAACGCGATCCTGGTGAAGGGTGACGCCGCCGGCGTGACGCTCTATTACGGCGCCGGTGCCGGCTCGGAGCCGACGGCCTCGGCGGTGCTCGCCGACGTGATCGATGTGACGCGCCTGATGCGCGCGGAGCCCGAGGAACGCGTCCCGCACCTCGCCTTCCAGCCCGACGCGCTCAGCGACGTGAAGATCCTCCCGATGGCGGACGTCGAGACCTCGTATTATCTGCGCGTTCGCGTCCACGACCAGGTCGGCGTGCTCGCCGATCTCGCGCGAACGCTCGCCGACGCCGGGATCTCGATCGACGCGATGCTGCAGCAAGGCCCCGGCGACGCCGAGGGCGAGACCGACATCGTCATCCTCACCCACCGCACCCGCGAGCGCAACTTCGACGAAGCACTGCGGAGGGTCGTCGAGCTGCCGGCGGTGCGGCGCGAGTACACCCGGCTGCGGCGCGAAGAGCTCCTCTAGAGCCGCTGCACCATGTTGTAGATCGCGCTCATCTGCGGACCCGCCTTCGCGGCGTAGTTCGTGCTGAGGTAC
Organism: Candidatus Elarobacter sp.; assembly: GCA_036498305.1. GTDB lineage: Bacteria > Vulcanimicrobiota > Vulcanimicrobiia > Vulcanimicrobiales > Vulcanimicrobiaceae > Vulcanimicrobium. The sequence continues at coordinate 2,888 of DASYFS010000459.1, forward strand.
CCCCACCAGTCGAAGCAGCCGTTGGGGTTGTAGCTCGTCTCAATCGCCTGCGGGTAGAGCACGATGATGTTGTTCGTGTCGGCCCACTCGTTGATCCCGGCTTTGGTGGTGAACGCGTTGCCGACGACGGAGTAGCCCTGCGCGCAACCGTGCAGCGCGACGAGCAGCTTGCAGGTCGAGCCCGAAGCGCACGCCGACGGCACGAAGACGTAGCCGGTCGCGTCCATCGAGTACGCGCCGGCGTTCCCGCCGAAGAACTCGTTCTGGTCGTAGGCGAGGAGCGAGCCGGTCAGCGAGCCGCTGCGCCGCGCGTTGAGCGTTCCGTAGAGCAGGGACAAGAACGTCTGCTCGGCGTCGAAGCCGCAGTTGTTCAGGAACGGGCTCGTCGTCGCGGTGCAGGCCTGCGTCACATCCGGCGTGACCCAGCCGTGACCGGCGTTGGTGGTGAAGTTCGTCGTGACGGCGACGCCGTAATGGGTCAGGTACGAGTTCAAGTCTTTGACGATGCTCTGATAAACCGTGTGGTCGTTCGTGCCGCTGAACAGGTACGCTTTCTGTCCGCTCAGGTACGACGTCGGGTCGATGTAGCCGTAGAACGCCGTGTTGTTGGTGTCTTGTTCGAGCAGCGGGACGTTGGTCGGATAGTAGTTGTTCGTGCAGTCGTCGAGCGCGATCGTGACGTTGTCCTGCGCGCAGAAGTACGGGCCGCCGGCGAAGATCGCGGCGCCGTGGAACGTTCGCGAGTACGCGACTTGGAGCTGCGTCGCCATGTAGGCACCCGCGGAGATCCCCGCGACCATCGTCTTCGAGCGGTCAAGGTTGTAGGTCCCGAGGCGCGCGCTCTGCGTGTGCCGGACGGCACCCTGCTCCGCCGCGGGCGGCGCCACGCTTCCGCCGCCTCCGCCGCCGGCGCACCCCGCTGCAGCGAGCGCGAAAACGGAGACGAGCAGCAATCGGCGGTGTCCCACACTGACCCCCAATCGGAACGGAATGCGTTTCCGCGAGAATGGCAGAGCGGCCGGATAATTTCTACACCCGAATGGGTGTAACGCTCAGCCGCCGAGCCAGATGTAGCGGACGACCAGCAGCGCCGCGACGACGTAGAGCAGCGGCGCGACCTCTCTCCCGCGTCCGGCGAGGAGCTTGATCGCCGCGTACGAGATCACGCCGAAGCTGACGCCGTTCGCGATCGAGAACGTCAGCGGCATTGCGACGATCGTCAGAAATACCGGGATCGCGGTCGCGTAGTCGTCCCAGCGGACGCGCCGCACGCCGTCGAACATCAGCGCGCCGACGACGATCAACGCGGGTGCGGTCGCCGCCCCCGGGATCAGCCCCGCGACCGGCCACGCGAACGTCGCCAGGACAAACAGCGCTGCGACGGTGAGCGCCGTGAGCCCGGTTCGGCCGCCCTCTTCGATCCCGCTCGCGCTCTCGATGTACGCGGTCGTCGTGCTGGTCCCCAGCGCCGCGCCGCACATCGCGGCGAGTCCGTCGCAGACGAACGTCTGCGTCGCGCGCGGCATATCACCGGTTTTCTCGTCGAGGAAACCCGCCTTCGCGGCGAGCCCGACGAGCGTTCCGGTCGCGTCGAAGAAGTCGACGAAGAAGAACGTGAAGACGACTGCGGCGACGCCTAGCCCGACGGCCGCGCGCAGATCGAGCGCGCCGATGAGCCCGCTGGGCCACACTGGAAGCGCCAGCACGCCGCTGGAGAAGCCCGCGAACGGAGCGAGATGACCGGCGGCGTCGGGGTAGAGCGGCGCGCGCGTGACGATCCCGGCGAGCGTCGCCGCCAAAATCCCGAACAAGATCGCGCCGGGGACGCGTCGCACCAGCAGCACCGCGGTCACCAGCAGCCCGAAGCACGCCACGAGCGCCGGCGCGCCGCCCAACGCGCCGAGCGTGACGAACGTCGGCGGGCTCGCGACCACGATCCCGGCGTCACGCAAACCGAGAAACGCGAGGAAGATCCCGATCCCGGCGGTCGTCGCGAACTTCAGGTCGCTGGGGATCGCCCGCACGATGGCCTGCCGCGCACCGACGAGCGAGAGCACCACGAAGATGCCGCCGGAGATGAACACGGCGCCGAGCGCCGTCTGCCACGCGATCTTCTGCCCCAGAACGACGCTGAACGCGAAGTACGCGTTCAGCCCCATCCCCGGAGCCTGCGCGAACGGATAGCGCGCGACCAGCGCCATCAGCGCGCTCCCGATCGCCGCGGCAAGCGCCGTCACCACGAGCAGCTTCGCGAAGCCGTTGTCGACGTGGATCGCGTTCCCCAGCACCTGCGGGTTCACGAACAGCACGTACGACATCGTGAGGAACGTCGTGAGCCCGGCGCGCACCTCGCGCGGTACCGACGATCCGGCGGAGGTTATGCCGAAGTACCGATCGATCACGAACGGCGGTGCTTGAGCATCGTCCGCGCAGCGTTCGCGCCGGCGGCGCCCATGACCCCGCCCCCGGGATGTGCCGCCGAACCGCACAAGAACAGGCTCTTCACCGGCGTGCGGTAATCGGCGTACCCCGGCGCGGGACGGAACATGTAGAGCTTGTTCAGGCTCATCGCGCCTTGGAAAATGTTTCCGCCGGTCAGGTTGAAGATCGCCTCGATGTCGGGCGGCACCAGCACCTGGCGGTCGATCACCGACGCCTTGAAGCCGGGCGCGTACTGCTCGACGATGTCGAAGCAGCTGTCGGCGAACGCGTTTCGCGCCGCGTCGTCCCACACGCCGTCGCGCAGCGTGTACGGCGCGTACTGGCAGAACATCGACATCAGGTGCTTGCCGGGCGGCGCGACCGTCGGGTCTACGGACGACGGAATCGTGCACTCGACGATCGGCTCGCGCGACGGACGGCCGTATTTGGCGTCGTCATATCCGCGCTCGATGAAATCCTGATCCGGGCAGAGGTGGATCGTCCCGCGGTGCTGCGGGCCCGCCTCGGTCCCCGGCGCCGCCGTGAAGTTCGGCAGCCGCTCGAGCGCGACGTTGATCTTCGCCGAGGCGCTGCTGTAGTCGATCCGCTCGATCTCAGCGCGGAACTCCGGCGGCAGGATCGCGGGATCGAGGAACTTCTCGAACGTCAGCCGCGCGTCGACGTTGCTGGCAACCGCGTTCGCGCGCAGCTCGTCGCCGTTCGCGAGCACGACGCCGACCGCGCGATCGCCCTCGACCATGATCTTCGCCACTTCGGCCTCGGTGCGAATCTCGACGCCGAGGTTGGTCGCCGCGCGCGCCAGCGCCTGCGTGAGGCCGCCCATCCCGCCGCGCACGTAGCTCCACACGCCGCGCGCGCCGTTCGTCTCGCCCATGACGTGATGGAACAGGACGTAGGCGGTCCCGGGCATCGACGGCGCGGCGAACGCGCCGATGATCGCGTCGGTCGCGAGCGTCGCCTTAAGCTGCTCCGACTCGAACCAGCGGTCGAGGATCGGCCGTGCGGCGCCGGTGAGGATTTCCACCGCCTCGCCCATTGCGCCGTCGAGCTTCTTCATCTTCAGCCCGAGGCCGCCGAGGCTGAGCAGATCGCCGACGCCGGGCTTCACCGGGTTCGGCGGGATTTGATCCAGGGTCGGCTCGATCACCGTCGCGACACGTTCGAGCATCGCGATGTACTTCGGATACGCTTCGGCGTCGCGCGCGCTGAACTTCGCGATCTCGCGCGCGTTGATCGCTTCGTCGGGGCCGAGCAGCAGCGCGCGGCCGTCGGGAAACGGCGAGAACGACGACGGGTTGCGCTCGACGACCTCGAAGCCGTAGTCCTTCAAGCGCAGATCGCGGATGATCTGCGGGCGGAACAGGCTGTTGACGTAGGCCGCCGTCGAGACCTTGAAGCCCGGAAAGGTCGACTCGTCGGTGACGCAGGCACCGCCGACCAGGTGCCGCCGCTCGAGAACGAGGACCTTCCACTTGGCGCGCGCGAGGTAGCACGCCGCCACCAAACCGTTATGCCCGCCCCCGATGACGATCGCGTCGTACGTCCGTGCCACGGAAGGCCAGCTACGGTGTCGAATTCGGCTTCCCCCGCTCGTCCTCTAGACGGATGCGCAGCGCATCCGCACCGCAAGGAGAGCCCCATGCAGTACATGCTCCTCATCTACATCGACCCCCAGCTCAGCCCGGACGATCGGGAAAAAGTCGGCGCCGAGTACGGGGTCTTCTCCCAAGGGCTGCACGATCGCGGCGCGTTCGTCGAAGGAGCCCCGTTGAGCACGACCGACACCGCGACGACGGTGCGGATCCGTAACGGAAACCGCGTCGTCACCGACGGTCCGTTCGCGGAAACGAAGGAATACCTCGGCGGCTACTACATCATCGAGGCGCCGTCGCTCGACGCCGCGCTCGAAGCCGCCGCGATGTGCCCGGGATCGAAGTACGGTTCGGTGGAGATCCGGCCGGTTGCCGGCGTCCCCGCCGCCTCCTGACCTCGCCGCGGCGGTCACGCGCTGTTTCCGCGAGGACGCAGGGCGGACCGTCGCAACCTTGGCCCGGCGGCTCGGCGATCTCGAGCTCGCCGAGGATGCGCTCCAGGAAGCGTACCTCACCGCGCTCGAGCGCTGGCCGCGCGAAGGCTTCCCGGCGCGGCCCTCGGCGTGGATCCTCGCGACGGCGCAGAACCGCGCTATCGATCGGCTGCGCCGCGAGCGCGCCGGACGCGAGAAGATCGAACGCCTGGCACTGCTCGAACGCGTCGCGCCGGCCGCCGACGCGGAGACCGACGACATGACCGCAATCCCCGACGACCGGCTCGGACTGATCTTCGCCTGCTGCCACCCCGCGCTCGCCGTCGAGTCGCGGATCGCGCTCACGCTGCGCACGCTTGCCGGCCTCACGACCGATGAGATCGCCGACGCGTTCCTGGTCCCGCGCGCGACGATGGCGCAACGGCTGGTCCGCACGAAGCGAAAGATTCGGGAGACGCGCATCCCCTTCGAAGTCCCGCCCGCGCAGCAGCTCCCCGAGCGGCTCGACGACGTGTGCAGCGTCGTCTATCTGATCTTCAACGAAGGCTACGCGGCGACGGCCGGCGACGACGTCGTACGGCGCGAGCTCTGCGACGAAGCGATCCGGCTGTGCCGCATCCTCGCGGCGCTGATGCCGAACGAGCCGGAGACGCTCGGGCTGCTGGCGCTGATGCTCTATGCCGACTCGCGACGCGACGCGCGCATCGCCGCGGACGGTTCGCTGGTGACGCTCGCGGAGCAGGACCGCACGCGCTGGAACCGAGCGCAGATCGACGAAGCGAACGCGGTGCTCGCGGCCGCCGCGCGCCATCGCGTCGTCGGCCCCTATCAGCTGCAAGCCGAGATCGCGCGGTTGCACGCGAACGCACCCGCGGCGTCGGCCGTCGACTGGCGCGCGATCGTCCGCACCTACGCGCTCCTCGAACGCGTCGCTCCGTCGCCGGTCGTCGCGCTCAACCACGCGGTCGCGGTCGGGTTCGCCGACGGGCCGGCGGCGGGCCTCACCGCGCTCGAACTGCTGCCGCGCGAGCAATTGGAGGCCTACGTTCCGTATCACGCGGCGCGCGCCGATCTTCTGCGGCGGCTCGGGCGTCCGGACGAGGCCGGCCGCGCGTACGCCGAGGCGATCGCGCGCAGCGAGAACGAAGCCGAGCGACGCTATTTCCGCACGCGGGTGAGCGGAGACGCACCTCCGGCCTAGCGCTCGTATGGTCCACTGCTGGACCTTTTCCCGTTTTTCGGCTATTCTTGGACTATGGCTCGATCGTCGGGAAACGCCGCGGTGACGGCCGCTCCGGCGGAGTTGGGTGCGGCCGGGCTGCGCACGTTCTTCCGGATCGCGGAAGCCTGGGAACTCAGCCTGGGCGAACAGCGCGCGGCCCTCGGCAACGTTGCGAAGCAGACGCTCTACAATTGGCGCGCGCACCCGGAGGCCGCACGGCTGAGCGGCGATCAGCTCGACCGGCTCTCGTACCTGCTGGGGATCTACAAGGCGCTGCACATCATCTTCACCCGGCCCGAGCAGGCCGACTCGTGGATCCGGCGCGCGAACGACGCGCCGCCGTTCGGCGGAAAGCCGGCGGCGCAGACGCTGTTCAGCGGGAAGATCGAGGACATGGCGCGGGTCCGCCGGTACCTCGACGGCGCGCGAAGCCCGTGGTGACGATCCGGTGGCCGGAGAGCTATCGGATCATTCTCTCCCGTTACCCGAGCGTCGGCATCTTCGACGACGTCGCCGATCCGGCCGACCTTCCCGCGCTCGCCGCGCTCGAAGCGCGTACGAACCCGCGCGTCCGTGATGAGCTCGGCATGCTCGCGCTGGTGCGCCCCGCGGATCGCATCGCGGGTCCGGGGACGACGCCGATCATGGCGGCGTTCACGCACGCGCAGCCGAGCCGCTTCACCGACGGCGCCTTCGGCGTGTATTACGCCGCACGGCATCGCGAGACGGCGATCTTCGAGGTGCGCTTTCATCTCGAACGCCTCTATCGCGCGACGCAGGAAGAGAGCGCCGACGTCGATCTGCGCGTCTATGCCGCGCGGATTGGCGGACGCTTCGACGACCTGCGCGCTGCGCCGCCGGACGACGCACGCCTCGACCCCGACGGATACGCCGCGAGCCAAGCCTACGGTCGCGGACTCTACGAGGCGAATGCGGCCGACGGGGTCGTCTATCGCAGCGTGCGCGATGCGAAGCAGCGGGCGTGCGTCGCGGCGTTTCGCCCGCGTGCGATCTCCGCGTGCCGCACGCACGGTTATCTCACAGCGCGGTGGGACGGAGCACAACAGCGGATCGTCGCCGTCACCGAGCGCGAGTTTCTGAGCGGGTTCGGGCCGGCACCCGACGCGGCCGGCCCATAAGGGGAGCGGCCGCGGAACCCGGAACCCCCAGCGCGATGCGATCGCTCACGGTGCTCGTGCTGGCTGCGGTCGCCGCTTCGCTGCTCGCGCCGCCGGCGCGCGCTGCCGACGCGTCGGCGGCAATTCTCGGAATCGTGCGCACCGATGCGGGGACCCCCGTCGGCGACGCGCGCGTCGCGCTGACCTCACCGAGCGCGCGCTACGCGACGCGTTCCGACGCGCGCGGACACTTCACCGTCGCCGCGGTTGATCCCGACGTCTACGCCGTCGAGGTCACGAAAGACGGCTTCGCGACGTGGCGCCTCGCCGGCGTGGTCGCAAACCCCGGCACGACCGTTCGGCTCACCGTCACGCTGGCTCCGCAGCTGCAGACGATCGGCAGCACCGCGGCGACGATCCCGCGGGCATTCAACGCCGGTGCCCCGCAAGACACGTTCACCGTTTCCGGTACCGAGGCGCGCGGCCCGCTCGGCGCGGCGTCATCCGGCCTCGCCGAGTATACCCGCGGGACGGTGCAGAGTGTGGTCGCACGGGTCCCCGGCGTGCAGCAAGACGCGTTCGCCAACGTCGTGATCCGCGGCGGCAAGGTCGACGACACCGTCTTCGGCTACGACGGCGTCCCCGTGCCGCAGGCGATCATCGCGGAACCCGGCGGAAACGTGATCGGCGCCCAGTTGCCGACGACCGGCCTCGGCTTCACGCGCGTGACGACAGGCGGCTTCTCGACCGGCGCCGACGACGCGCTCGGCGGGATCGTAGACGAGATCCCGCAGATCGGTGTCTACCCCGCGCGCACGACGCTGACCACCGGGCTCGGGCTGCTGGCGCCTGGACGCAACGTCGAGATCAATCGCCTCTGGGCGACGCCGTCGCTGCGGCAACGCTACGCGATCGACGCCCAGATCGGAAGCCAAGCGATTCGCTACGGCGACGGAACGTCGTTCTACCCGGCGGAAGCGGCGACGTACGGGCTCGCGCTCGCCGATCGCGCGACCTGGTCGGTCGCGGGGAACGCGCATCTTCGCAGCGGCGCCCGCGACGACGTCGAGACTCTCGCGCTGGCCGGCGAGGCGACGTACGATCAATACGGGACGCCGTTCGGGGGTCAGACCTACGGGGCGTTCGACGGCGCGCAGACGGCGTTTCCCGGGGAACCGTCGTCCGGCGCGCCGGTCCTGACGCCGACGCGGATCCGCGGAACGTACGCGATCGAGAAGATCGAAGATCTGCGCACGTACGATCAGAGCTACGCGCGCCTGCGCCTCTACCGCTCGCAGTACGGCGCGCAGACGAACGCACCGTTCTTCGACGACCTTTCGTTCCCCAACGGCGTCATCTCGTACGCCGGCCGGCAAAGCGGCGTGCTGACCGGATTCGGCTTCGACGTGAAGACGTTCGCTGCGGAACGGCACCGCACCGCGTACGGCATCGAGCTGC
>DASYFS010000460.1:0-2201 GCA_036498305.1 Candidatus Elarobacter sp.
GTCGATCGTGACCGCGTCCGAGGCGGCGACGAGCGGCGAGACGGCGCGCGTCGAGTCCAGCCGGTCACGCTGCTCGATCTGCGCCCGTACCTCGTCGAGCGGAACGTCGAGGCCCCGTTCGTGGAACTCCGCCTGACGGCGGCGCGCGCGCTCGTCGACCGACGCGGTGAGAAAAAACTTATAGCGCGCGTCGGGCAGCACGACGGTCCCGATGTCGCGGCCGGCCATCACCACCGGGCCCTCTGCGGCGATCTTCCGCTGCCGCTCGACGAGCTCGCTGCGGATCCCGCGCTGCGCGGCGACGGTCGAGACGGCGGCAGCGACGTCGGGGTCGAAGAGGCGATCGCCGGTGCCGCGCCCGTCGAGGAGCACGCGATAGCCGGCGTGCGCGTCGCGGTCGGGGACGATCGTGATCTTGTGGTGCGCGAGCATCGTCAGCAGCGCCGGCTCGTTGTCGAGGTCGACGCCGTTGCGGAGCGCCAGATACGCGACCGCGCGATACATCGCCCCGGTATCGAGGTACAGGTGTCCCGTCCGGGCCGCTAAGAGCTGACTGATCGTCGTCTTCCCGGACGCGACGTACCCGTCGATCGCTACGTGGTCGTTCGCCATGCCGGGCGGGCACGTTCGGCGCCTGCCGCGGCGATGCCCGCGACGAGCCAGAACAGCGCGCCGACCTTCGGATAGAAGAACAGATCGTCGCCGATCTGGTGGACGCCGAGCGCGATCGTCGCGGCGAACGCACCCGCGACGAGCGCGCTGCGCCCCGCCGAGCCGCTCAGCGCGAACGCGGCGGCGACGATCGCCCCGACGGTCGCCGCCGTGCCGAGCACCCCGGTCTCGGCGAGGCTCTGCAGATACAGGCTGTTCGCGTGCGTCATCACGCCGGGCAGCCCGGTCGAACCCAGCTCCAGTTCGAAATTACCGGCGCCGATTCCGACCAGCGGCGAACGCTGCCACAACCCCAGCGCGGCATGCCAGAGCAGCGCGCGGTTCGCGACGTGCGTCTGCGCGTACGGTGCCGGCGCGACCGAATAGTAGCCGGCCGGCGCGCCGGCGCGCAGCACGAAGAACGCGAGGCCGAGGCCGACGACGGCAGCGGCGCCGCCGGCGGCGAGGACGGCGCGGCGCGGCGCGCGCCGCACGAGCAGCACGGTCACGACCCCCAAGCACGCGCCCGCGTAGCCCAGACGCGAGAACGTCAGCACGACGACGGCGCAGCACAGGACCAGCGGCGCGATCAGGACGCGGTTGCGGTCGGCGAGGATCCGCGCGAGCAGCAGCGGGATCACGATCTCGAGGTAGCCCGCGAGCTGGTTCGGCCCTTCGAGCGCACCCGCGATCCGCGGAAATGCGCGGCCGCCGAGGACGATCCCGGAATGCGCACCGACCAGATACTGCGCGAGCGCCGAGAACGCGACGACGACGGCGGTAGTCGTCAGCGCGAACCAGATCGGGCGTTCGTCGGGGTCCTCGCCGAACGCGAGCACCGCGACGGCGAAGACGACGAGATACTCGAGCGCCTTCGAGGCCTCGCGCCAGACCGCGCCGCGATGCTCGGCGCCGAGCGCGCTCAGCAGCGTCGTCGCCAGGATCGCGACGAGCCAAAGCGCGATCGGCCGCGCGGTACGCGTGCGCAGCGGTGCTGGCGGCGTGCGCCGCAGCGCGAGACCGACGATCAGGCCGGCGAGCCCGGCTTTGAACAGCGTGATCGTCGTCGGCCCCACGTAGCGCGCCAGCGCGAACGGGTCGAGGACGATCAGCGCAGCGATCGCATAGGCCGGACGCCGCCGAGCGAGCAGCGCGACGATGACCGCGACCAGGAGGAAGAGCAGCGCGCTCGCAGCGTCGAGCGGGATCATCGGCGGCGACGTGAGCGTGACGTCGCCCGGCTTCCATTCGATCCCGAGTCCCACGGCGGCGCACTTCCGAGTCGAGGACGGGCGCTCCCGCGCTGCGAACGCCCGCGCGATGCGCCAACCGCCGCTCGAGGCGTGCTACTTCTATCACACCATGGAGCTGCCGGGCGTCGGGACGGTCGAGGGTGAGTGGGATCTGCGCACCGGCGTCGACGCGTATCTGGGCGGCGAGGAGCTGCGCGGGAAGCGCGTTCTCGAGATCGGGACGGCCAGCGGCTTCCTCTGCTTTGCGATGGAACGGCGCGGCGCCGAGGTCATCGGCTACGATCTCGACCCCGCCAC
>DASYFS010000461.1:0-4231 GCA_036498305.1 Candidatus Elarobacter sp.
CAGCGTCGCGTAGCGCTCTTTTTCGGTCAATCCCTCGCCTTTCGCGACCTCGCGATCAAGGGATTGACCGAAAAAGAGCGCTTCGCGACGCTGACCGATTTCATCAACGCGTTCGGCCGGACGAGGTACGCCGACCTTTCCATCGTCACGCGCTCGGGTCGCGTCGCGAGCGCGAGCAATCTGCCGGATTTCAATTGGAAGGATCCGGCGCAGCGCGCGTTGTTGAGCGGAACGCAAGCCGCGATTTCACAGGTCGTGCTCTTCCGCGACCAGCCGCGGCCGATGTTTGCCGTTCACGTTCCCATCGCCGATGAAAACGGTCGAATCGATGCGGTGTTGATCGCCCGTCTGACGCTCGGCGAGATCGACGCAATCCTGCAAGACGTACCGCTGGATGCAGGCAGTGAGATCGTCCTGATGCAGGGGAACACCACGATCGGCGAAGTCAAAGGCGCCGATTTCCGGCCCGACGCCCGCTTTCTCGAGTCCGGTGCGGCGGCTACGGGTGGTGTCGTGCCCAACCTTCGCGTGATCGTCCGCACCGATGCGATGATGGCGCTCGCGCCGGTCCGCGTCCTCGCGATCCGCTCCGTCATCGCCGGTTTCATCGCACTTTTGCTTGGTGCCCTGGCCGCGTTCTGGTGCGCCCTGCGCGTCGCTCGGCCGGTGAAAGAGGCGGCCGCCGCGGCCCGCGCGCTGGCCGACGGTGACCTCGACGCTCGCCTCGCGATCGGGCGCGTGCCCGTGCTCGAGATAGAGCAGATGGCCGCCGCCTTCAATGCGATGTCCGACGGCGTCGCGCAGCTCGTTCGCGACATGGAACACGCATCACATGACGTGGACGTGGCGGCGACGAAAGGCCTCTCCGTCGCTCGCGACGCGGATTCCGCGGCATCGCGCCAAGCGGAGCAGGTGCAGAACATCGCTACGGCCCTCACCGACGTCGGCAAGAACATCGGTGCTCTGGTGGCTGAGTGCGACAGTTTGGTCAGCCAATCGACGGACGGACTCGCCGCGTTCGAACGCTTCGCGGCGGACGTGCGCGAGGCGACGACCGCGTCGTCACAGCTGCGCCTCATCATCGAAGAGTCGAACAGCGCCGGCCGCGCCCTCACGAACCAAGCGAAGGAAGTCGGAGAGCGCGTCGACACCTGCAGTCGGCAAGCCGAGCGAGCCGATGCGGCGGCTGCGGACGGAGGCGCGGCGATCGACAGCCTTGCCGCCGACATGCGGACCGTTGCGGAGCGCTTGGTCGAAACCGTCGAACGGCTCAACACGCTTGCGCATTCCTCAGGGAACGCGATTCGGGCTCAGTTGTCCGTCGTCGACGACGTGTCGGAGCGCTCGAAGCTGCTGGCGCTCAATGCCGGCATCGAAGCTGCGCGCGCAGGAGCGAGCGGCCGCGGCTTCGCCGTCATCGCGGACGAGCTGCACAAGCTTGCCAGCCACTCGAAGGACGCCTCCGGCCGCGTGGGAGCGCTGGTCACCCAAGTTCTCAGCGAAGCCGAAGCGGTCGCGGCCGGAAGCCGCGACGCTACCGCCCTCGCCGAGGCGAGCATCCGGCGCGCGGGCGATACGATGAGCGCCTTTGCCCGCGTCGCCGGCGAGATCGAAAAGACGACGACGGCGGTCGGCGAGATCGGCGCCATTGCAGCGCAACAGGCGCGGCATGCAGCTCAGGTGGAGCACGCAGCGGCCCGGCTGAACACCGTCTCGGCCGCGTCGGGCGCGGCGATGGCGCGCGTCGAGGCGTCCTCCGACGCCATCGCTCTCAGTGTTCGTGCCGCCCGTGACCTCGCGGACGCCGTGTCGGCCTCGGCCGGCTATCAGCGGTCCGTGCATGAAGAGGTTTTGCGAAGCGTCGGTGATATCGACGTAGCGGCCCGGGACGTCGCCGCCATGGCGCGTACGTCGTCGCGCAACGGCGACGCGCTCCAGCGAGAAGCGCATCGGCTGCTGTCGGCCGTCGTGGCGTTTCGACGCGCTTCGCCGCCGGAAATTCGCCAGATTACGCCGCATGCCGGGCACCCGCCGGCGCTCGATACCGCGGTTGGCGCCGCCTAGCCGGCCGAACAGCCGCGACGAGGCAGTCAATTCGTCCGGAACGAACCGGCGAAGCTTGTGTCGGAGGTCTGCCTTTGCCATCAGCTTGGACTGTCATCGCCCTGGCCCTATTGGGAATGTTCGCGGGGGCGAATCTCGCCCTCCAAGCCGTTATCAATACTCAGCTTCGAACGTTCGTCGATACGCCGCTGCGTTCAAGCCTCGTAAGCTATCTCGGCGGTACGATCTGCTGTGCGGCGGCGCTCTTGGTGACGCGGCAATCGCTGAACGTCATCTCACCGGCAACCGCGACGCATTGGTGGCTTTGGACCGGCGGTCTTTACGGCCTCGTCTATCTGGTGATCGTCGTATGGCTGACGCCCCGCCTGGGGACGGCTCCCGTTTTCGCGCTCGTCGTCGCCGGTCAGATGCTTGCGGCGCTCGCCTTCGATCAAGCGGGGTGGCTCGGAGGGCCGTCCCGCCCGATCGATGCGGGGAAGCTGGCGGGAGTCGCGGCGCTCGTGTTCGGCGTCCTGATGTTGCGCCGATGACGCCCCTGACGCGACTCGTTACGCCGGCGGACGCAGACCAGATCGCCGCGATCTACGCGCCGATCGTCACCTCGACCATCATCACCTTCGAAGAAGTCCCGCCGGACGCAACAGAGATCCGCGCGCGCGTCGCCGCATACACGGCGACGCATCCGTGGCTCGTCGCCGAAGACGGCGAAGGGATCCTCGGCTACGCGTACGGCAGCCCGCATCGCCCGCGCGCCGGGTACCGCTGGTCGGTCGACGTCTCGGTCTATCTCCACGAGCGCGCGCGCGGACGCGGCGTGGGCCGCGCGCTCTACCTGCGGCTGCTGCCGCTCCTAACGCAGCAGGGCTTTCACCGTGCGTACGCCGGTATCGGCCTCCCCAACGATGCCAGCGTCGGCCTGCACCGCGCGATGGGCTTCGAGCCGATCGCGACCTACCGCGAGGTGGGCTGGAAGCTCGGCCTTTGGGTCGACACGGTATGGCTCGAACGCGCGCTGGCGCCCGCGACAACGCCCGCCGAGCCGATACCCGTCGGTGCGTTGCCGCGCGAGCTGCTGGAGCCCGAGCCCCTCGAGGTGCGGCCCTAGCTAGCCGCGGTCGTGATGACCGCGATCGCCGTGATCGTGGTGCCCGTGGCCGTGCTCGTCGCCGCCGCCGTGCTTGTACCATCCGCGGTGCAGCCCGTTATCGTGACGCACGCCGCCGTAGTACCCGGCGTAGTAATTCGCGCGCTGGTTGTAATACGCCGGCGCGCCCCAGGCGTAGTTCCCGCCCTGGTTCGGATAATAGGTCGCGCCGTTCGGCATGACGACGCGCCCGTCGCCGTACACGGTGCCGCCGTTCTGCGTGTAGCCGACGACCGTGTTGGCCGCCTGGCGCTTGTGCTGGTAGTTGTTGTAGAGGACGATGGCGCCGACCGCCGCCGCCGCGTAGAGCAGCGTGCGCGTCGTGTCGGCAGTGCTGGCCGCCGCCGGCTTCGGGGCGGCGCCGAGTGAGATGGTCGCGGCCGCGCCGAGGGCGACGACGGCTCGCGAGAGACGGGATGATTGCATGCCTTCATCATCCCCCAGTTATGGGGGTACGGGCGAGCGCGCGGGCTCACGTTCCTTCAGGGTGTCCTCCACCCGCCGCGGCGAAGGGGCGCCCCGATGACCCTCGCCGGAGCCGCCCCCAGCCCCACCATCGCCGACATCCCCGCCACGATGCGCGCGCTGCGTAAGAGCTCTGCAGCTCCGGGCTTCATCCTCGAGCACATCCCCGTCCCCGCGATCGGGCCGAGCGACGTCCTCATCCGGGTGAAGGCGGTCGGCCTGTGTGGGACCGACCTCCACATCTACGGTTGGGATCACTGGGCGGAACGCCGCGTGAAACCCCCGCTCACGATCGGCCACGAGTTCATGGGCGAGGTCGCCGCCATCGGCAGCGCCGTTCGCGCCCTCGCCCCCGGCGACCGGGTCTCGGCCGAAGGCCACATCGCGTGCGGCGTCTGCCGCCTGTGCCGAACGGGCCAGGCCCACATCTGCGAGCACGTCGAGATCATCGGCGTCGACACCGACGGCGCGTTCGCGGACTACATCCGCATGCCCGAGCTCAACGTCTGGAAGCTCGACCCGTCGATCCCCGACAGCTGGGCCGCCGTCTTCGACCCG
>DASYFS010000462.1:0-6925 GCA_036498305.1 Candidatus Elarobacter sp.
ATCTCATCTCGGCCAGCGTCGACGGCGGCTACGCCGTCTCGACCGTCGTGACGCCGATCAACCAGTACGGCGTCGCCTACAACGACACCGCGACGGTCACGACCAACGACGGCAAGGATAGCGTGACGCTCGACCGCGGCGGGCATCTCACGATCGTGAGCGACGGCACGACGCTCGCGCAGCCGGAGAGCACGGCGCCGATCGCGCTCGCGGGCGGTGCGGTCGTCACGATCGATGCTTCAGGGAATGCGACCGTTACCGCGACCGGTGCGCATGGCACCGTCGCCACGGTGCTCGTCGCGACCGGGAGCGGCGTGGACGTGCACGGCAGCGTCGCGGGCTTCGCGATCGGCGGCGACATCGCGACGAACCTCCTCGATCACTCTTCCAGAGTGGTGGTGTCGCCCAGCTCCTGACCGGTCTCCTGCGCGCGCAGCAGGCGGCGCATGATCTTCCCGCTGCGCGTCTTCGGCAGCTTCGCGGTGAAGCGAATCGCCGACGGCGTCGCGATCGGGCCGAGCTCTTGGCGGACGTGCGCGACCAACTCGGCGGCGAGCGCGTCGGAGGCCTCGAAGCCGCTGCGGACGACGACGTAGGCGACGATCGCCTCGCCTTTGATCTCGTCGGGGACGCCGCAGACGCCGGCTTCACCGCAGGCCGGATGCGAGACCAGCGCGCTCTCGACGTCGGCGGTCGCGATACGATGCGCGGCGACGTTCAGCACGTCGTCGGCGCGGCCGAGGACGGCGATGAAGCCGTCACGGTCGATCGTCGCGACGTCGCCCGCGACGTAAACGCCCCACCGGAAGTACTCGCGGTGACGTTCGGGATCGTTCCACACCGTCTTGAACATGTGCGGTTGCGGCGTCTCGAGCACCAGCAGCCCGCCCGTACCGCCGGCTGCAATCGGGTCGCCGTTTCCGGTGCGCAACGAGAACCGGTACGGCCCGAGCGCCTTCCCGCTGCGATCGGGGCGGACCGGCGTCGACGGAAAGAAGCCGATCGCAGGCCCCGCGACCTCCGTTTGCCACCACTGATTGTCGACGGCGGCGTTGCGGTTGCCGATCGTCTCGTAGAGGAACCGCCACGCCTCGGGGTTCAGCGGCTCGCCGGCGCACCAGATGCCCTCCAGCGACGAAAGGTCGTGCGTGCGCGCGAGATCCGGGCCGAGCCGCATCAGCATGCGCGCCAGCGTCGGCGCCGTGTAGAACTTGGTGACGCCGTAGCGGGCGATCGTCGCGTAGACGGCATCGGCGGCGGGAAAGTCCGGTGCGCCTTCGCGGACGATGCAGCGATACTTGTTCGCGAGCGCGCCGTAGACCATCATCGTGTGGCCGACGATCCAGCCGATGTCGCTGGTGCACCAGTACGGCTCGCCGGGGACGATCCCGGTCGTCTCGCGCAGCGTCGTCGAGCAGCCGACGAGATAGCCGCCGTGCGTCATCACGACGCCTTTGGGCTTGCCGGTCGTCCCGCTCGTGTAGAGGATGAACAGCGGATGCTCGGCGTCGACGATCTCCGGTCGCGAGTCGGCCGGCTGCTCCGCGAGGTACGGGTACCAGTCGACCTCGCGCGGATCGCGCTGCGGCGTCGCCTCGCGGCGGAAGACGACGATCCGCCGCACCTGCGGCAGGGTGCGCACCGCGTCGTCGGCGATCGACTTCAAGTCGAACGGCTTCCCCTTGCGGTAGGTGACGTCGCCGACGATCAGGACCTCGGCGCCGGCGTCGACGATGCGGTCGCGCAGCGCGGTCGCGCCCAGCCCTGCGTAGATGACGGAGTGGATCGCGCCGATCCGCGCGCAGGCGAGCATCGCGACGATCCCCTCGACCGTCAACGGCATGTAGATGCAGACGCGGTCGCCCGGCTTCACGCCGTCGCCGCGCAGCGCGTTCGCGAGCTGCGAGACCATGACCAGCAGTCCGGCGTAGGAGACGCTTCGCGCCGTTCCGTTCTCGCACAGATACTCGTAGGCGATCGCATCGGGGTCCGACGCCGCGTGGCGGTCGAGACACGACACCGTCGCGTTGAGGCGGCCGTCCTCGAACCAGTGCTGATCCTCGATCGTGCCGCGGAAGATCGTCGCCGGCGTTCGCTCCCACGCGATCCGCTCCGCCGCGAGCGCCCAGTAGCGGTCGGTATCGCGGAGCGCGGCCTCGACGTGCCCGTCCTGATCGCCGTGGGGGAACCAGCGCTCGACGGCATTCGGCGGCGCGATCACCTCGCCGGTCGAGAGCAGGCCTTCGATGTTCGCCGAGCTCGTCTCCACGCCGCGCCCCTCGTCAGACTTTGATGTAGTCGTGCTGGTCGATCACCGGCCCGTTCGGCGTCGTCGTCACGTGATACGTCCCGTAGTACGCGCCGCGCGAGGAGCTGAACTCGACCTCGACCGTCGCGCCGTTGCCGTTGATGCCGGTCGTGCGGATCGACGTGATCCGCGTACCCCGGTCGATGAACGCTTCTTCGGAGAGGCGCGCGTTCGGATCGCCGGGCGACGCGCCGAGCGCGGCGTAGGCAGCATTCTCGTTCCCCGCGATCAGCGCGTCGACGTAGCGGCGCACCGTCGCCTGCGCTTGCGCGCCCACACCGGTCGCGGGCGGCGGCGGAGCCGCGGCCGGCGGCAGCGTCGGTCGCGGCGTCGCGGGGCGCGGCGTCGGCTCGGGCGCGCGCGTCGCGACGGGCTTCGGCGTCTCGGCCGGCTTCGGCGTTTCCGGCTTCGGCGTCTCCGGCTTCGGCGTCGCGGTGCGCAGCGGCGCCGGCGTCGGCGACGGCGTCTCGGGAGCGCGCGTCGCCGCCGTCTTCGGCGTCGCGGTCGGCTTCGGCGTCGGCGCCGGCGACGGCGTGTCGGTCGGATGCGCGACGAGCGTCGCGATCGCGACCGGCCCGCGCGTCGGTCGCGCGACCGGCGTCACCGCCGGCAGTCCGGCCGTCGTCGTGCTGCGCGTGCTGCTCGTCGTCGTCGACGGACGGTTCTGCATCGCCGAGAGAAACGCGCCGATTCCGAGCCCCGCGACGACGACGCCGATCCCGAGCGCGATCGTCGGGAGCAGACCGGGCCCGGACGACGAACGCCGCGACGACGACGGCGGTGCGGATCGGCGACGGCGAGGCGGCTCGGAGGACATTTACCGACCTTCCGCGACGCTGCGCGGAGCTTCCTTGCGCGCAGCATACGGGAGGCATGCGGGTTCGGCGGGAATGATCGTCGTCGGTATGCTCCGGGTTGCCGTTCCGATCGACGTGAATGCCGTCGCTCGCACCGCCTCCGCCGCCTTCGCGCTCGCAACGCCGCTGCGCGTGGGTGACCTGTTGGCCGCGGCGATCCTCGAAGCGCTCGGTCCTCGCGCACCGCAGGACAAGCGCGAGCGCGAGCTGCGCTCGACGCTGGAAGGTCTGAGCTGCGGGCGGTTCGTCATCGAGATCGACGGCCGCATCTACGAGGATCCCGACGACGTCGCCGTCTGCTCGGGCGTCGCGACGCTGCGCTTCTACCCGCGCGCTCTGCGCGCGGCGTGAACGGAGCGGAGCAGAACGATCGTCTGCCGGAGTCGATCGGCGGACTGATCGGCTTCGCCTTCGCGACCTGGTGGCAGCGGGCGCCGCTCTACCTCGGCGTGGGGGTCGTCGTGTTCGCGCTGCAGGCCCTGGCGCAGGCGTTCGCTCCGGACAACGCCCCGGTCGCGGTCGCGTCGGGCGTCGTCGGCGACGCGCTGATGACCGCGATCGTCGCGCTGCACATCGCGACCCGCGCGACGGGAGGCGACGTCTCCACCCGCCGCCTGGTCTCCGCCGGGATCGTGCGCTGGGGCGACGTCACCGGCGCGACCGCGCTCGCGACCGTAGCCGGCGTGTTCGTGGCGCCGCTCATGATCCCAGGGTCGGATCAGACGTGGCTTTTCGCGCTGCTTCCCGCCTGGCTCTTGATGGGCGCGCTTTCGTACGCGGGTCCGGTTACCGCGATCACGCACGATCGCCCGATCGTCGCCATCGCGACCGGATTCGGGCGCGCGCTGCTGCTCGGCCTGCGGTTCGCCAACCTCGGGCGGACCTTCGTGGCGGGGGCGTGGGTCGTGCTGGTGTTCTACCTGCAGACGCTCGTGCTGCTCGCGCTGCACGCCCGGCACGTTCCGCACGAGCTCTTCTGGGCCAACGCGCCGCTCGACGCGCTCACCGTCGGACCGCTGGCCGCGATCCTGACCGCCTTCGCGCTCGACGCCGCGCGACGTCTGCGCGAGCGGACGGCGCCGCCGACCTAAGCGCTACCTGGAAGCGTAGAGCTGTCCGCGCCGCGTCAGCACGAGCTCGGCGTAGAGCGCGTTCGGCCAGGCGAAATCTTCGCGGGTGTACGTCTCGGGCCAATCGGCGTTGAACGACTCGTGGAGGCGGTGATCGCCGATGTCGGAGACGGCGATGTAGCCGAACACCTGCGCGACCTCTTTGTCGTCGGTCGCGGTCAAGGCCTGAACGCAGAGCGCGAGCGGCCACACGTAGCCGTGCGGCGTGTGCGGACTCCCGATCCCCTGCGCGTACTTTCCTTTGAAGAAGTACGGGTTGCGATCGGAGAGCGCGAAGCGCCGCGTCGCCAGATACAGCGAGTTGCTGCGCGGCAGGTACCCGAAGTACGGGATCGAGAGCAGCGAGGGGATGTTGGCGTCGTCCATCACGTTAGCGTGGCCGATACCGTCGACTTCGTATGCGTAGATGCGGCCGAACGGCTTGAGATCGAGCGTCCCGTACTGCTCGATCCCGCGCTGGATCTCGACCGAGAGCCCCCAGGCGTTGCTCGCCATCTTGTTGTCGTGCCAGACCTCGCGCGCGATCGAGGTCAGGTCCTTCATCACGACCGCGGCGAACATGTTGACCGGGATGTTGAAGTGGTACCGCGCCGGATCGTCCGACGGGCGAAACCCGGTCCACACCATCCCGGTGTACCGGACGGCACTGCCCCGTCCGCCGTTGGCGAGCTGCGGGTTCGTGTAGTGCGAGCGCTGGGGGTGGTGCTGCTCGTCCCGCAGCGTCCGGAGCACGCGGTCGAACGCGCGGCGCACGGTCGGGGTGAAGATGCGGCGGTCCCCGGTCGCGCGGTAGTAGTCGTACGCGAACCAGATCGGGTAGAGGAGCGAGTCGACCTCGAACTTCCGCTCGACGATCTTGTAGTTGCGCGAGAACGCGTTGGCGTACGGGTCGATCAGGATGTAGCGCGCCTGCCGCTCGACGACGCCGCGCAGCTTCGACTGGATGTCCCCGTCATGCTCGGAGAGGCCGATGTAGGGGCGAACGGTTGCGCTGGCGTCGCGCAGCCACTCGGCTTCGATGTCGCCGGTCGAGACGTAGGTCGTGCCGTCACTTTGCGACGAGGCGTGGCGTTGGATCGTCTCGTCGTACGCCGTTAGGTAGATCCGGTCGAGCTTGGCGTTGAGCGTCGGGCTCAGCGTCAGCCCGTCGCCGGCGCGAACCGGCACACAAACGCCCGCGATCGTGAAGGCGATCGCGGCGATCAGAGCGGAAATTCGGCCGACTGAACGATTCAGCAACTCACCATCCATATCGGCACGTTTCCGTCCTACCATAAATCGGGAACGTAAAACACCCCACCCCCCTTTCAGAGGCCCCTTCGATGAACTTCCGCCGCGCCGTCGTCGCCGGCACATTGGTGCTCCTGGCCGCCGTCGCGGTGACCGCAGCCGGAGCCCGTGCCGACGAACTGTATGCGGTCAGCGGGCGCGACGTCTTCTCGGTCGGGAACGGCGACGTTCACAGCGAGACGGCCTATACGGGCCGCCAACGCTTGTCGATCGGGCGTTCTTCGGACGGCACGACGTATACGGCGCGCGTCGAATACGACAAGGACGGCGACGGCGGAAAGCAGCACGCGACCGCATCGTATACCGCCACGCTGTTACCGTCCGGTGAGATGCGCGACGGCGCGGCGCACGATCCCGATTACCTTACCGTGCTGAATCAGCCGTTCGCGGTGCAGCTCGACGCCCAGACAATGCGTGATCTGGGTCACGTCAAGCGCCCGGTTCCGTTCGATTTTCCGTCGCCGATGACGGGCTCGCCGCTGCGCGGGACGCTGCGGCGGCTGCCGGACTCGGTCGTAGCCGGCGTCCGCTCGATGGGGATCGCCTTCGAGGCAGCCGGGCCGCTCCACGGCGCCCTCCCCGAAAAGCCGAGCGTCGCCCTTGCCGGCACGATCAAGATGAAGGGGACGGCGTACTACGCCTACACGACGGCGCTGCTCGTCTCGCTCGACGCCACCTTGGCGATCGACGGAAACATCGATGACAGCGCCCGCCGGGCCCCGGTCAGCATCGTCTATACGCGGTCGATCCGCAGCGGTGCCGGCCAGCAAACGGCGAAATCGCCGCCGCCCCGGCCGAGCTGAGCGAGCGCCTCCATCGAGGGCCATACCGAACTGATACGGAAAGGCCGCAACCGGCGCTCCTACGGGTCCGGTCTACGACCCTGATGAGTGCGCTCGCAGCACCGATCATCGGAGACCTGTACCGCGTGACCGCACCGGCAACGGTGACCCAACCCGTTCCGGGACCCGAGACTTTCGAGTCCATCGTCGACGACTACCAGCGTCGGCTCTACGGCTTCGCGCTCCGCATGACCGGCAACCGCGAGGATGCCGAGGAGATCGTCCAGGACGCCTTCGTCCGCGCCTACCGGGCGCTCGTCAAGATGGACCCCAAGCAACGGGCGGAGCTGAGACTTCAGCCGTGGCTCTACACGATCACGCTCAACGTGACGCGCAACCGTCTTCGGAGCAAGCGGCCGACCAACGTTGCCCTCGACTCACTGGCCGACCCCGACGCGCTCCTGAACGAGACGCAAGAGGGGCCGGACCAGCCCGAGCAGATCGTCGAGCGCGGTGCCGATATGGTACTGGTCGAGCAAGCGCTCCTCCAGCTGCCCA
>DASYFS010000463.1:0-18914 GCA_036498305.1 Candidatus Elarobacter sp.
CGAGGCGCAGATCGAGCTCGGCCCGGAGCGCGCGCTCGCCGGCGCGACCGAGTATCTGGACGCCTTCGGCACCATCGCCGTCGCGTGGCGCTGGCTCGTGCAGGCGTTCGTCGTCTCGACGCGCTCGCCCGACGACTTCGGAGCCGGCAAACTCATCGCGTGCCGCTGGTTCTTCCGGAACGAGCTCGAGCGCGCCGTCGCGACGCTCGACCGCCTCGCCCGGCTCGACGATCTCGCTTCCGCGCTGCGGCCGGAGACGCTGTAATTCGAACGGCCGCGCTCGCGACGGCGCTCGCGCTCGCGATCTCGGCGTGCGGACACTCTTCCGGAAAACCGCCGCTGGCGACGTTTTCAGGCGTCCCGCTCGCGCCGAACGTCACCTGTGCCGACGCGGCGTGCCGAAGCTACAACACGCGGCCGATGATTCGAACGCGGTCGCGCTACGGGATCGGCTGCATGGAAAACGTTCCGCCGGGGTCGAGGCCGAATCCGGAGCCGCCGCCGCAGAGTTACGCCGCAGCCGATATCGGAAAGCCGGGATTTCCGCGGCTCACGCGCGAGGAGCTCGCGAGGGTGCGTGCGCTCCAGCGCTTCTCTCGTGCGCAGCATCTCAGGATCGCGTGGGTTCGCGGTGAGCGCCCCGGCTTCAAGGAGTTCATCGTCTTTGATGCGACAGACGGGCCGTGCGAAGTGTGGGCACCGGGGTATCTCGTCATGTCCGGCACCGCGGACACCTACTGCAACGAGTACTATGAGCCCGGCGAGAACCCGTATTCCACGCACGCCGGGCCGGCCCGGTGCTAGGGCGGTAGGGACTCGCGAGCGCGGGCTGCGAATGCGCGGCTGATGCTTCGTCGGGTCGTCTCCTTGTCGGCGTGCGTTGCGCTGCTCGCCGCGGTGCCGTTCGCGGCCGCGCGCGCGCAGGACGCGACCGCCGCGCTTCCGTCGCTGGCCGAGCCGTCGATCTCGCCCGATCATAGCGAGATCGCGTTCGTCAGCGGCGGCGACATCTGGAGCGTCCCGGCCGGCGGCGGCGTCGCCCGCTTGCTCGCGTCGACGGCAGGCGCCGCATCGCGGCCGCTGTTCTCGCCCGACGGCAAAAAGCTCGCGTACGTCTCCAGCGCACCGGGAGCGTTGGGTATCTACGTCGTCACGCTCGACGGCGGAACGCTGGCGCGCGTGACGCACGACGACGTCGTGCCGAACCTCTCGGGCTGGTCGCCCGACGGCCGGTACGTCTACTTCTCGACGAGCGCGCACAACCTGTACTACTTCGGGGACGTGATGCGCGTCGCGGTCAACGGCGGAACGCCGATGCGCGTCGTCGGAGAGCGCTACGTCAACGCGATGGACGCGGCACCGTCGCCCGACGGGAGCGCGGTCGCCTACGTCCGCGACGGCTTCCTGCAGTGGTGGCGCCGCGGCCACAGCCACATGGACGAGAGCGCGATCGTCGTTGCCCATCTCGCACCGCAGCGGTTCGAGAGCGTGACCGACGAGAGCGCGCGGAACCGCTGGCCGATGTGGTCGCCCGACGGCGCGACGCTCTACTTCGTCTCCGATCGCAGCGGGACCGACGAGATCTGGGCGCGCAGCGCGGCGGGGACGCGGCAGCTCACGCACGTGCACGGCGAGCCGATCTTGTGGCCGACGATCTCGCGCGACGGCCGCACGATCGCCTTCGAGCACGCGCTGCGGGTGTGGACGTGCGACGTCACGAGCGGCGCCGTGCGCGCGCTCGCGGTCGAGCTGCGCGGCCAACCCGAGGCCGTCGCGCCGCAGCACGTGACGCTGACGAGCCGGTTCTCGGCACTCGACCTGTCGCCCGACGGGAAGAAGGTCGCGTTCGTCGCGCGCGGACGCGTGTTCGCGGCGAGCGCGCAAGAAGGCGGCGGCGCGCTGGCCGCGGTCTCCGCAGGTGACGTCGCCGCCGACGTCCCCGCGTGGTCGCACGACAGCCGGCAGGTCGCATACACCGTCGATCGCGGCCTCGAGCAGGCGATCGCGACGTACGCGTTTCCTGACGGTCCGGAACGTATTGTGACGCCGGCCGGTCATCACGACGACTACGCGCGCTGGTCGCCCGACGGCAAAGAGCTCGCCTTCGTCCGCGACGGCCGTGAGGTACACCTCATGGACGTCGCGACGCGCACCGACCGGGTCGTCGCGCGCGGCGTCTTCGACCGCCGTCCGTTCGGCGATCCGAACGACCTCGCGTTCTCGCCGAACGGCGACTGGCTCGCCTTCATCGAGCAGGACGCGCACGGGTTCTCCAACGTGGCGGTCGTCCCGGCGAGCGGCGGGACGCCGCGGCCGATCAGCTTTCTCCCGAACACGAACGCCGGACCGCTGGCGTGGTCGCCGGACGGGACGCGCGTCTACTTCGTCACCTCGCAGCGAACCGAGAACGGCCAAGTCGCGCAGGTCGACCTCATCCCCCGCCGCCCGCGTTTCAAAGAAGACCAGTTTCGCAGCACGTTCGACGAACCGACGCGGCCCGAGCTCCCGGCGCGTCCGGGTCCGAGCGCGCCGCCGAGCGCGGCGCCGGTTCGCACCACCGCCCCGTCGCCGTCGCCGGCGGCGCGCGCGAAGCGGACGACGATCGACTTCGCCGGGATCCGCGAGCGGCTGACGTTGATTCCGACGGGTCTCGACGCCACGCGCGTCGCCGTCGCGCCGGACAGCAAGACGCTCGTGATCGCGGCGAACAGCGCGACCGGTCAGAACCTGTACACCTTTTCCGTCGACGAGACGGAGTCGCAGCCGGTCGCGCATCAGATCACCGCGACGGGCGGCGCCAAGACGTCGCTTGCGATCTCGCCGGACGGCAAGAACGTCGTCTATCTCGACGGCGGCCGCGTTGCGACCGTGCCGCTCGCAGGCGGGACGGCGCGCGCGCTGCCGATCGTCGCCGAGCTCGACGTCGACTTTGCCCGGGATCGCGACCTGATGTTCCGGCAGACGTGGTCGAACCTCGACCGCTGGTACGCCGACCCGCATTTTCACGGCGCCGACTGGCCCGCGATGCTGACGCGCTACGCCCCGTACGTCCGCGGCGCGCGGACGCCGAACGAGTTGCGCCGCGACCTCTCGCTGATGATCGGCGAGCTGAACTCGTCGCACACCGGAATCGGCGCGCCGTCCGTCGTCGGCGTTCCGCGCTGGACGACGGGACGGCTCGGCGTGCAATGGGACGCGCAGGCCTACCTGCAGTCGGGTCGGCTGCGCATCGCGGAGCTCGCGCCGCTGGGGCCGCTGGCGCTCGCCGGAAACGTCGCGCCCGGCGACGACGTCGTCGCGATCGATCGCCGTCCCGTCACCGCGACGACGGACGTCGACCTGCTGCTCGACAACCGCGTCGGCAAGCGCACCGAGGTGCAGATCGCGCCGCGCGGCGGCGGCGCGACGCGCACCGTCGCCGTGCTGCCCGTCGACACGCCCGCCGAGCAGGATCTGTTCTACCGCGCGTGGGTCGCCTCGCGCCGCGCCTACGTCGAGAAGATCAGCGGCGGGCGCCTCGGCTACGTGCACGTCCCCGACATGGGCGAAGACTCGCTGCGCCGCTTCTTCACCGATCTCGACGTGCAGAACCGTGAGCGGGCCGGCGTCGTCATCGACGTGCGCAACAACACCGGCGGCTTCGTCGACCCGTACGTGATCGACGTGATCACGCGCCGCGAGTACCTGCGCTTCCGCTCCCGTTTCGGCTACGACGCGCCGGCACGGACGTCGCTCGGGCAGCGCGCGCTCGACCGGCCGACGGTGCTGCTCGTCAACGAGCACAGCCTCTCGGATTCCGAGAACCTGACCGAAGGCTACCGCACGCTGCACGCCGGTCCGGTGGTCGGTGAGCCGACCGCCGGCTGGATCATCTTCACGAGCGGCACGACGCTGGTCGACGGTTCCAGCCTTCGGCTCCCCTCGACGCTGACGATCGACCACAACGGCGTCGACATGGAGCTCCACCCGCGCCCGGTCGACGTCGCGGCCGCGAACCCGCCCGGCGCGGCGGAACGCGGCGACGACCCGCAGCTCGACGCCGCCGTCCGCGAGCTGGAGCGCCGCACGGGAACGCGCCGCTGACCTGCGCAACGATGGTCTGATGGAAGGGACCGCCGAGACCGCGATCGGCCTCCTGACGGCGACGAGCAGATATCCGGTCGCCGAGACGATCGATCGGCTCGCCGCCGCGGTGAAGATGGCCGGCAACACGATCTTCGCGCGGATCGATCACGCCGCCAACGCCGCCGAGGCGGGCCTCACGCTGCCGCCGACGCAAGTGCTGATCTTCGGAAACGCGAACGCCGGCACGCCGCTGATGCGCGCCGCGCCGCCGGTCGGAATCGACCTCCCGCTCCGCTATCTCGTCTGGCAGGCTGCGGACGGAACGACCCGCGTCGCGTGGACCGACCCGCTGTACTTCGCGGCCCGCTACAACCTGCGCGGCCACGAGGCGCAGCTGGTCACGATGCGCCGCGCGCTCGCGGGCTTCGTCGCGCCGCTCGCGTAACGGGCGTGCTCAGAGAGCGAACAGAAACGACGACGTCGTCGTGTAGCCGAACCGTCCCGCGGCGTCGCGCGCGGCCGTCTCGAACACGGTCAGCCGCGTGTTGCGCGAGAAGCGCACCCCGCCGCCCAGGATGACGCTGCGCGCGAAGCGCGGCCCTGCCGTCGCGTCCCAGCGCGCGATCCCGAACGCGCGATCGCCGAACGCCTGCCGCAGCTGCAGGAACGCGCCGCTGCCGGCGTCGTTGCCGTTCTGGTACACGGCGTCGACGCGCGTGCTCCCGGTTTCCCAGCCGATCCCGTACCCGTCGCGCCAAAAGCGATCGCCGCGCGAGCCGTCGTACCGGTACGCGCTCACCACGAACGCACCCAGCTGGCGCTGCAGCGCGAGCATCGTGTCGACGCCGTGCGCCGGCAGCCCCGATGCAGTGTCGTGTCCCTGCAGCAGCGACAGCGAGCCGGCGATCCCGCGCGCCGGATCGCCGGCGACGATCTGGCCGCCGAGCTTCGGATCGAAGAACGAGAACGGGTTGTCGCCCGCGGTCTGATCCCAGATCGCGTAGTGGTCGGTCGTCTCGCGAAACGTCTCCGGATCGAGCGGGAGCGGCAACGTGAACCGGCCGGCGCGCAGCGTCACCGGCGTCGCAGTGCCGTCGGGCGTCGCCCGCCACGCGGCCCAGACGTCGCGCGCACGGCCGGGGAAGCCGCCGTCGACGGCATAGACCTCGGCCCAATAGCTGCCGCGTTTCCCGAGCGCCCCGCCCGTCAACATCTCGACCTCGTCGACGATCGTCTTCGGGAGCGGTGCCGCATCGCCGCCGCTCGCGCTCGAGTAGGCGGTCTCGACGCGCAGCGCCACGGGAAACGCGCTCTTCGGCTTGAGCCCCGGGACCCGGTAGCCGTTCGCTAGGAATTGCTCGCCGAACGCGGTCAGGTGCGGGACCACCGTGTGGCACGCCTGGCACGTCAGGCCGTAGCGTCCTGCGAAGACCGGGATCGCCGCGGCCGGCCGCGGCAGCACGGCCGCGACGGCGCTGAAGAAGAGGGCGGCGACCAGGACGCGACGGGACACGAGGTTCTCCTAAGCCGGCAGTTAGGAACACCTAAATCGACGGGCATGGGCTACCCTCCTCCCGAAGCGCGCCGCCGTGCTCACGTTGCGTTTTCTGGGGACCGGCGGCGCCCGCTGGGTGGTCGCCAAGCAGATCCGCTCCTCCGCGGGCTGGTGGCTTCAGACCGGCACGACCAACATCCACGTCGATCCCGGCCCCGGGGCGCTCGTGCGGACCCACGCGCAGATCCCGCGCTGCGACCCGGCCGCGCTCGACGCGATCGTGCTCTCGCACAAGCACCTCGACCACTCCGGCGACGTCAACGCGATGATCGAGGCGATGTGCCAGGGCGGCTGGCGGCCGCGCGGCGCGATCTGCGCTCCGCGCGACGCGCTCGACGCCGCCGACGAGCCGGTGGTCTTCCCGTACGCCCGCAAGTTCGTCCCGCGCGAGTGGATCGTCGAAGCCAACGCCGGCCCCTTCGAGGTCGGCGACGTCGAGCTGCGGGCCGGGCTGCGCCTGCGCCATCCCGTCGAGACGTACGGCCTGCACTTCCGCGCGAACGGCGCGACGATCTCGTACGTCCCGTGCACGCGCTACTTCGACGAGATCATCGAGGACGTGCGTCCGCACCGGCCCGACGTGCTCGTCATGAACGTCTTGCTCTACAAAGAAGGGCTCGACGTCGACCACCTCACCTTCACCGACGCGCGCCGGCTCGTCGAAGGCATCCGTCCGGGCGTCGCGATCATGTCGCACTTCAGCACGCGGATGCTCGAGCGCGATCCCGCGCAGCTCGCCTACGAGCTGGAGGATGCGACCGGGATCAAGACGTTCGCGGCCTACGACGGCTGGACGTACGATGTCGCTTGAGCTCGAGATCGCCAAACCCGGCGACGCCGACGGTTTTTGGCGGGCGCGCGATCGCGACTGGCGCAGCGAGCTGTGGGAGTTCCGCGTCGTTTGGCACGAGCAGACGCACGACGTCGTCGCGCGCGAGGACGGTGAGATCGCCGGCGCCCTGCGGCTGCACATCGCGGCGTCGCTGGCAACGGTGTCGGCCCTCTACGTCGTTCCGCAACGCCGTCGCGGCGGGATCGGACGGCTGCTGCTCTCGCGTGCCGAGGAGCTCGGCAACTACTACAACTGCCACAAGGTGAGCGCGGCGGTCTTCCACGAGCGCGCCGCGCAAACGTTCTTCGCCTCCTGCGGCTACAAGATCGACGCGGTGATCCCGCAGCACACGTTCAAGTTGGACGTTGCGCTGATGCGGAAGTTTTTGCTCTAGAAACATCGCGGCGCTGGTCGCGCGACGGCGGACGGCGCGGCGATTGCCCGCCGGAACGCTCCTTGCGCTCGAAGAGCTGGTGCAGCGGACGCCAGTCCGGCGCCACCGTCTTGCGGCTCGCGAACGAGCCGTCGTACAGGTAGACGTTGCCGTGGGTCGTGATGGCGTTGACGAGCGGCCCGCCGCCGGCGTACGTCGCCGTCGCCGCGCCCTCGGCGGGCTGGGCGACGGGCGTGCCGCGGTCGAACTGCGTGTAGACGCGTCCGTCCTGCGCGCGCGCGGCGAGCTGCGCCGGCGCGTTGACGCCCAGCGCGATCGTCCCGCTCTGCGAGTCGAAGCGCGCCAGCCCGGGTTCGAACGTCCCGCCGTCGTACACGAGCGCGCCGTTCACGCTGGTCGCTTCGATCTGCTTCGCGCGGCAGTGCTCGAACAGCACGTGCGCGTTGTTCGTCCGCACGCGCACGCGGTCGAAGAGATCGTCGCTCGCGAACAGCACGCCGTTGTTCATCTGCAAAAACGCGACGGTGACCGACCCGCTGAGATGGACCTGGCCGTAGTTCTGAACAACGAACAGGTTGGAGCCGTGATAGCCGTCGATCGTCGTGCGGCCGCCGCCGATGCGCGTCTGCAGCATCCCGGCGTTGAGCGGGACGGTCACGGTGAGCCGGGCGCCGGCGACGGCGTCGATCCGTACCACGTCGTGCGGCCCCGGGCGAAACGACGAGTAGGGGAAGTCCTCGGGCGGGAGCATCCCTTGCCCCATCGGCTGACCGCCTGGATCGCGGACGACGTACGGCATCGGCGGGATCGGCGCGGCGAGCGGGCTGGCCGCCGTCCCGAAGTCGACGCTGCGCCGCGACACCGAGGCCGGGACCTCGCCCGAGTCGACCTGAACGCTCGGGCGGTCCCAGGTGTGGATCGTTACGAGGTTCCCGCGGCCCTGAACCTGGACGATGACGACCGCTTGGTCGCCGACGTCGAGCGAGGACGTCTCGGCCGCCCCGGGCAGGGCCAGGCCGAGGCACGCAGCCAGCGCGCCGAGCCCCGCGGTGATCCACCGCGAGGCTGGAGATCGGAGGACGTCCACGGGCCAAGTGTAGGCCGTCACAACCAAGCGGTCATGAACCAGACGTGAGGGTATCCTGGGTCGCCGGCAGCTTGATACGGAAGACGGAGCCGCCGTCCGGACGAGGGTGCGCCTCCACGGTCCCGCCGTGGACGCGCGCGATGCTGCGCACGATCGCCAGACCTAGCCCGGTTCCTTCGGCGGCCCGTGCGTGGGCAGGGTCGCCGCGGAAGAAGCGGTCGAACAGCCGCTCGGCCTCGCCTTCGTCGATCCCGACGCCCGTGTCGCGGACCTCGATCACCGCGGTGCCGTTCTCGCGGCGGACCCCGACGTCGACGCGTCCCGCCTCGGTGAACTTGATCGCGTTATCGACGACGTTGACGACCATTTGCCGCAGCAGTCCCGCTTCGCCGACGACGACGGTACTCGCATCGGGCGGATGATCGGCGGCCAGCAGCAGTCCCTTCGCGTGGGCGCGCTCGCGCGCATGGATGACGACCTCGTCGACGAGCTTCTCGACGACCAGCGGCTCCTTGGGGATCTCGTCGCCGGACTCGGCCTTGGCGAGCGTCAGCATCCCCGAGACCATCCCCGCGAGCCGTCCGCTCTCGTCGGCGATCGCTTCGAGCGAGGTGCGCAGCACCTCGGGATCGCGGTCGCCCCAGCGCTTGAGCATCTGCGCGTTCGCGTTGATCACCGTCAGCGGCGTGCGCAGCTCGTGTGAGGCGTCGCTGATGAACTGCCGCTCGCGCGCGAAAGCGGATTGCAGACGGTCGAGCATCGCGTCGAACGCGCCCGCGAGCCGGCCCACTTCGTCGCGGCGGCGCCAGCGCAGCCGCCGGTCCAGCCGTTCCGAGCCGATCTCGGCGATGAGCGCGGTGAGCCGCACGATCGGATCGATCGCGCTCGCGGCGATGAAGTAGGACGCCGCCGCGATCACGATCATCGCCGCCAGCGTCGTCATCAACAGGATCGCGCGTGCGCGGCTGATGAGGTCGTCGACGATGTCGAGCCGCTGACCGACATACGCCGTCGCCAGCGGCCGGTTCTCGGAATCGGTGAGCGTTCGCCGTCGCACCAGCATCTCGCCCGGACGGTTGCCGGTGAGCTTCACTTGCGCGAACTGCGCGCTCGCGGGAAACTCGGCGGCGGTGAACGAGATTCCGCCCAGGTTGGAGCTCTTGCCGAGAATCTGTCCTTTTTGGTTGTCGATCTGGACGAACTCGTTCGCCGAGGCCCAGCGGTCGAGCGTCGCGCGGTCGGAGAGCGCGATCGTCACCGGCGCTTCGCCGGCGAAACCGAACGACGACGCCTCACGCGCGACCTGCTCGATCTGCTCCGCGGTCTGGTTGAGCTGCAGCTTCGCCTGATCGATCAGCAGCGAGCGAAAGGCGAAGTCGATCGCGAACGCGCCGACCGCGATGACGACCACGATCAGCGCCGCGTAGAGCGCCGCGATGCGCGTCCGCAGGCTGGTCAAGGCGGCGGAGGCTTATTCTTTGAGGGCGTAGCCGACGCCGCGGACCGTCTGGATCAGCTTGTCGTCGTACGGGTCGTCGATCTTGCCGCGCAGGTAGCGGATGTAGACGTCGATCAGGTTGGAGTCGCCCAGGAAATCGCTGCCCCACACGCCGTTGAAGAGCTCGTCGCGCGAGTGCACTTTGTTGCGGTGCAGCAGCAGATACTCCAGCAGCGCATACTCTTTGGCGGTCAGGTGGATCGCGGTGCCGGCGCGCGTCACCTCGTGGCGATCGCGGTCCATGATGAGGTCTTTCGCACGCAGCACGTTCTCGTGCGGGTCGCGCTCGCGCAGGCGCGCGCGGATCCGCGCCAGCAGCTCCTCGATCGAGAACGGCTTGACGACGTAGTCGTCGGCGCCGAGATCGAGCCCCGCGACGCGGTCGGGGATGCGGTCTTTCGCCGTCAGCATGATGATCGGGACGCGCGACTTGTCGCGCACGCGCTTGCAGACTTCGAGCCCGTCGAGCTTCGGCAGCATCAGGTCGAGCACGACGAGGTCGGGCTCTTTGAGGGCTTTCTCGAGCCCGGCCAGCCCGTCGGCCGCGGTCTCGACCTCGAAGCCTTCGTGCTCGAGCTCGAGCTTGAGGACGCGCGTGATCTGCGGATCGTCCTCGATCAAGAGCACCTTGTACCGGCGCGCGTCGGCCGCGGTGGGCAGTGCGCCGTCGCCGGAGCGGGTTCTCATCGTATGCGGATGCTGCGGCGGGCCGGCACCGAGAGCTGCGAGAGCCACCACGCGGCCGAGATCCCGATCCCCAGCCACAGCAGCGTCCCGGTCGAGGCGAGGCCGCCGTTCGCGATGAGGTCGGTGATCCGCTCGGAGACGCGCTCGGCG
Source organism: Candidatus Elarobacter sp. (assembly GCA_036498305.1). Taxonomy (GTDB): domain Bacteria; phylum Vulcanimicrobiota; class Vulcanimicrobiia; order Vulcanimicrobiales; family Vulcanimicrobiaceae; genus Vulcanimicrobium. The sequence continues at coordinate 10,269 of DASYFS010000463.1, forward strand.
AGCCGCGGCGTGCTCATGAGGATCCAGGTCAGCCAGACGGCGACCGCGCTGAACGTGCCGAGGAGCCAGAGCTCCCACTGCCGCACGACCGGGCGCGGCCGGTAGACCGTCGCGGCCATGATGCGCGCGTGGAGGTTCGCCGGAGGCTCCTCCAGCGGGAGCGCCGCGAGTGCGCGGTCGAGGGCGTCGTCGTCGTGGATCATGTGGCCAGGGCCTTCCTCAGCTGTTCCTTAGCACGGAACAGGTGCGTTTTCACCGTACCGAGCGGAAGGTTTAACACGGTTGCAATCTCTTCGTATTGCTTCCCTTGCAAGTGGAACAAGGTAACCACGGTTCGGTACTTTTCCGGCAGCTCATCGATCGCCGCCCGGAGGCGGCCTGCCTCGTCGCTCTGCTCCGCGAGCGCCTCCGGACCCGCCGTGGGGTCGGCCCGGTCGGGCATCTCGTCGTTCGACCACCGCTTTCGCTTAGCGAGCCTGTCGCAGCAGCCCCGATAGCAGATCGTGAAGATCCAAGTCGAGAACTTCGCTCCGGGCCGGAAGCTGTGGAGCGCCCGGTAGGCCTTGAAGAAGGCCTCTTGGGTCGCGTCCTCGGCTTCGGTGCGGTCGCGCAGCGTCCGGGCGGCCAGGTTGTAGACGGCGCGCTGGTAGCGGCTCACCAGCTCGCCGAACGCGTCCGGCCGGCCCCCGAGGGTAGCGTCAATCAGCGCCTGGTCGTCGTCGACGACGGGCGCCGCTATGGGTGGTAGTTCCACCAGAGCCGCCGCCATACTATGGCCATGTACGTGGCAGCCGACTTGGGGTTTCGCTCGACCCGATCCCTACCGCCGGTCCGAAACACCGCCGGGAGCGGTCCGTACATGGGTCATGATTTCGCGTTCTGCCGTCATCGGCGGTCTCGTGGTCGCCGAGCTGGCGATCGTCGGCGCGGCGCTCGGGACCTTCGGTGCGCCGGTCGTCGCCCCGCCGCTGTTCTTCGGCCATTCGCCCGCGGTCGCCGCCGGGTCGGGATCGTGGCCGGTCCTCGATGCGAGCTTCCTCACCGGGCCCTCGCCGCGGGTCACGATCGCGATGCCGGGGATCCCGGTCACCGTCGAGGCCGGCAACACGCCGTCGGTGCAGGTGCATGAGACGCTCGTGCGGCGCGGCTGGGTCCACGGGGAGCCCTCGCGGCTCGCCGCCGACCGCACGCCGGACGGGGTTCGCATCCACAACCTCGACACGGGCGAGATGAACGCGTTTTTCGGGATGACCGAGCACTCGCTGCACGTCACGGTCCCGCCGGGCGCCCAGGTGGAACTGACCACCGAGGACACGATCACCGTGCGCGGACTGCGCGCGAAGCTGACGGCGCACACGCACGACGGCCGCATCAATGTCAGCGACCATCAGGGTGACGTCGACGTCACGACCGACAGCGGCCGAATCTATCTGACCGACGTGCACGGCTCGGCGATCGACGCCGTGGCGCACGACGGGCGGATCTACCTCACCCGCGTCGGCGCCGAGCGGCTCGCGGTCCACAGCGACTCCGGCCGCATCGTCGCGACCGGGATTCGCGCGGTCGACGGTGGGCTGACCACCGCCGACGGACGGATCGAAGTCTCGATCGTGCCGACCAGCGATGCGACCGTGACGGTGCGCTCGCACGACGATCCGGTCTCCGTCAGCGGATTCACGTACACCAGCGAAGGAAACGACCACGGGACGGCGCGCTTCGGCGCGGGCCGCGGCCACTTCGAGATCACGACGGAGAACGGTCCCGTCACCATCACTCAGGGAGCCAACAGTTAGCCGATGCGCAACGACAACGACGTCGCGATGTTCGCGATCTTCTGCATCTTCGGGCTGCCGATCGCAGCCTGGATCCTCTTTCGCATCTTCGGCTTCATCGAACGCATGGCGATGATCAACCGCGGGATCGTCCCGCCGCCGAGCGGCGGCCGCCGGGCGTGGCGCTCGTGGCAACAGCAGCAGCAGAGCGGGTGGACCGGCGCGCCGTGGCAGCAGCAGGCACAGTCGCAGCCCCAGCCGCCTCAGCCGCCACCCTTCGACCGGCGCGGCTGCGGTCCCGACGACGACGTGCAGAGCGCGCTCTTCAAGGGGATCCGCCTCTCGCTGATCGGCCTCGCCATCCTGATCGGCCTCTCGTTCATCGGCGGAACGCCGGGGACGGCGGAGTTCCGGGGCGGACCGTGGCTGCTCGGCGGGCTGATCCCGATGTTCGTGGGGATCGCGCAGGTCATCATCGCGCTGCTCTCCGGCGCCCAGCTTCCCGGCGTCACCGGACCGGCGCGGGTGCCCCCTCCCGGACCGGGCGCGTACCAGCCCCCGCCTCCCCCGCCGCCGGGGTCGCCGGGTGCTCCCTGGGCCCGGCCGGCGGCTCCCCACTACGAGGAGCTGGCCAAGCCGACGCAGCCTCCCGACCTGCGCTGACGACGAAAAACGGAGGCGGGCCGCCTGAGCGGCCCGCCTCCGTTTCATTACCGGGGCAGCTTGATTCGCGTGAGAGGTGCTAGTTGCAGATGACCAGGGCCATCGCCCAACCGCTCGCCGTCCTCGTGCGGACAAGATAGCCGTCGGAGGTGCGGTCAAAGACCGTGTAGCCCGCTCGGAGTGCGTCGGCTAGCGTCTTAAAGACCTGAATTCCCGGCATCTCGGTGACTCCTTCACTCGGTGCCCCCTTATGGCACCGTGACGGTCAGATAACGGAGAGTGCGGCGGTTGAGTTCTCGCGAAGACAGCTTTTCATGCCATCCCCACAATTGGTCGTCGCACTCGACGTCCCCGATCCCGCGCGGGCTGCCGCGCTCGTCGAGCGCCTCGCACCACTTGGGGTCAGTTTCAAGATCGGCTATGAAGGCTTCTATCGTTACAGCGAATCGATAAAAAAAGCGTTACAGAACGCCGGGGCCGGTTATGCCCTGGATCTGAAGCTCCACGACATCCCGCGCACCGTCGAGGCGGCCGTCCACGCGCTCGTCGAGCCGGGGGTCGAGCTGCTGACCGTCCACGCGCTCGGCGGCGCCGAGATGCTCGCGTGCGCGGTCAGAGCCGCGGGCGAGCGCGCCGCCGAATTGGCGATCCCGGTGCCGAAGGTCTTCGCCGTGACCGTGCTCACGAGTTTGGCGCCGGAAGATCTCGGCGAGCTGGGGTTGTCCGGCGGACCCGGCGAGAACGCGACGCGCCTCGCCGCGCTGGCGCGCGACGCGCGCTGCTCCGGCGTCGTCTGCAGCGTTGGGGAAGTCGAGGCGATGAAAGCGTTCTTCGGCGTCGAGTTCGAGACGTTCTGTCCCGGAATTCGGCCGGCTGGGACGGGGCACGGCGATCAGAAGCGCACCGCGACGCCGCGCGCGGCGCGCGAAGCCGGCGCGGATTACGTCGTGGTCGGACGGCCGATCGTCGAGGATCACGACCCGGTCGGCGCGGCGCGCGCGATCCTGGCGGAGCTCAACGGATGATCGACGCGGCCTCGCAGGAGCTGCTCGGCGAGCTGGAGGCGCGCGGCGCGATCCTGAGCGGTCACTTCCGCCTCTCGTCGGGTCGCCACTCGAACCTGTTCGTGCAGAAGTTCCGGATCCTCGAAGATCCGCGGCTCGTCGAGCTGGTCGCGGGGGCGCTCGCCGCGCCGCTGCGCGAGTACGCGCCGACGGTCGTGGTCAGCGCCGCGGTCGGCGGGATCGTCCTCGGCTACGAGACGGCGCGCCAGCTCGGCACCTTCGGCGTCTTCGTCGAGAAGGAAGGCGGGAAGCCGACCCTCCGCCGCGGCTTCGCGCTGGGTCCCGGCGACCGCGTCGCCGTCGTCGAGGACGTCGTGACGACGGGCGGCTCGGTGCGCGAGGTCATCGACGTCGTGCGCTCGGCCGGCGCGACGGTCGCCGCCGTCGGGATCATCGTGCAGCGCGCGCCGGCCGACTTCGGCGTCCCCTCGATCGCGCTGCTCGACCTCCCGATCGAGTCGTTTGAGCCGGAACTGTGCCCGCAATGCGCAGCGGGTGAGCCGCTGAGCGAGCCGGGTTCGCGGTATTTGAGCCAGAAGTAACGGCAGCTCTCGCCCATGGACTATTCAAAGCTGGTTCGACCCGAAGTTGCTTCGCTCAAACCGTACGTGTCGGGCACGACGGTCGATCAGGCGAAGCGCGTGTATGGGCGTGACTCGTTCGTGAAGCTATCGTCGAACGAGAATCCACTGGGGACCTCGCCGAAGGCGCTGGCGGCGCTGCGCGCGATGAGCGATCTCCACATCTACAGCGACGACGATCAGCGTGAGCTGCGTGCGCGGCTGGCGGCGCCGTATGGGCTGCAGGCCGAGAACGTGCTGCTCGGGCACGGTTCGAACGACGTCGTGCGGACGCTCTTCACCGCGCTGGTCGCGCGCGGCGACGAGATCGTCCTCGGCGATCCGACGTTCTCGCTGTTCCCGAAGGATGCGGTGCTCTTCGGCGCGACGCCGGTGAAGGTGCCGCTGCGCGACGGCGTCCACGACCTCGACGCAATGCTCGCCGCGGTAACGCCGCGCACGAAGCTCGTGATCGTCGTCGATCCGAACAACCCGACCTCGACGCGCGTCGATCCGGCGGCGTTCGAGCGCTTCGCCCGCGCGCTGCCGAGCGGTGTGATCCTGATGGTCGATCAGGCGTATCGCGAGTACATGCCGGCGGGCTCGCTCGAGGCCGCGCCGTACGTCGCCTCGCGGCCCGCGACGATCGTGCTGCGGACGATGTCGAAGATCTACGGGTTCGCCTCGCTGCGTTTCGGCTACGCGCTCGCCGACGCGGAGCTCATCGCGTACGTCGACCGCATCCGCGTCCCGTTCGGCGCCTCGCGGCCGGCGGCGCTGGCCGCACTCGCCGCGCTCGACGACGACGCGTTCCTGCGGCGCTCGGTCGAGAACAACGAAACCGGGAAGGCGTCCTTGTATCCGGCGTTCGAGCGGCTCGGCCTGCACGCGTATCCGACCGCCGCGAACTTCGTCGCGCTGCAGGTGCCGGGGACCGCGACCGAGGCGTACGAGGCGATGCTGCGCCTGGGGATCGTGACGCGCAGCGGCGACGCACTCGGGATGCCGGGCCGGCTGCGAATCACGATCGGCACGCCCGCCGAGAACGCCGCGCTGGTCGAGGCGCTCGGAACGCTGGTGGCGGCCGCCGCATGAACGCGACGGTCGTCGTCCGTCGGGGTGACCGCGACGACCGCGCGTACGTTCGCGATCTAGGGCGGCGCAGCGCCGCGACGAGCATCTCGCCGGTGCGCACCGCGCGCTTCGACGACGTGCTGCTCGCCTTCGATCGGCTCCTCGAGTTCGTCTTCGGCCGCGAGCACGTCGCGCTGATCGCCGAGGAGAACGGCGAGCGCGCCGGCTTCCTGCTGCTGCTCTTCGATATCCCCGACGAGGTCACGCTCACGGAGCAGGCCTTCGTCGCGTACACCGCCGTCGAGCCGTACGCACGGGGACGCGGGATCGGCCGCGCGCTGCTCGACGAAGCGGAGAGCGTCGCGCGCGGCATGGGCCGGCGCTACATCAGCTTGATGGTCACCGAGGAGAATGCGCCGGCGCGCGGCCTCTACGACACGGCCGGGTTCATCACCGAGCGCCGCATGATGACGAAGCTGCTGTGAACGCCGCGATCGTCCGCCGCACGCTGACCACGCTCGCGGTCCTTGCCGTCGTCGTCCTCGGGCTACTGTTCGCGGCGCGGATCCCGAAGACGATCGCGCTGTTTCTGATCGCGGCGTTCATCGCGTTCGGCGCTCATCCTCTGGTGAAGCGGCTCGAGCAGCGGATGCCGCGCCCGGCCGCGATCGCGATCGTCTACGTCGCGCTCCTCGGGCTGCTGGTCGTCCTCGCGCTGGTGATCGTGCCGATCGCCTACGAGCAGGTGTTGGTCCTGGTCGCGCATGCGCCGCAGTACGTCGCCGGCTCGCAGGACGCCGTCAGCGCCGGCGAGCGCGTGCTGCGCCGGCTCGTCGGCGGCCGCGTCCCGCTGCCCTCGTTCGCGGACGTGCAGACCGAGATCGCGAGCCGCGCGACCGGCTTCGTCGCGGCGACGCTCGCGTCGCTCGGGACCATCCTCGTCGACGCGATCAGCGCGCTGATCATCGGGACGTCGGCGCTGATCCTCTCGGTGTTCTTCCTGCTGCAGGGCCGCGACGTCCGCGACGGGATCCTGTCGTTCATCCCGGCGAACCGCCGGCCGCGCGTCGCCGCGCTGATGCACGAGCTGTCGGAAGTCTTCGGCCATTACGTCGCGGGTCAGGCGCTGCTGTGCGGGATCGTCGGCGCCCTGGTGTGGCTGCTGCTGGGTCCGACGCACTTCGCCTTCGCGCTGCTGGTCGCCGTCGTCTGCGCCGTAGGCTACGCGATCCCGTTCGTCGGCATGGTCGTCGCGCAGCTGATCGCCGCGCTGCTCGCGGTCCCGCAGGGAACCGGGATGGTGATCTGGGTGACCGTCGCGATCTTCGTGATCGCGCGCGTTGCCGACAACATCCTCGTGCCGCGCATCATGGCGCAGTCGCTCGGCGTCTCGCCGATCACCGTCATGTTCGCCGTCTTCGCCGGCGGCGAGCTGTTCGGTGTGCCCGGACTGCTGCTCGGTATCCCGGCAGCGGCGCTGATCAAAGTGCTCTTCGGCTACTTCGTGCAGCCGTACGTCGTGCGGCTGCAGACGCAAAGCGAGAACGTCGCCGCGGCGCACGCCGGCGTCCACGTCGACGTCGCCTTCGACGAGGCGACGTCCGCGGCGGCGGCGGAGAGCGTCGTCGTCGCGGTTACGCCGGCGAGCGCTGCATCGACTCGGGCGCGCTGACGCCGCAGAGCGCGAGCGTCGTCGCGAGGACGTTCTTCGTCGCGAGCAAGAGACCCAGGCGCGCCGTGGTCGCTGCGTCGTCGTCGGTGAGGACGCGGCAGGCGTCGTAGAAGGCGTGGAACTGCGCGGCGAGATCGCGCGCGTACTTCGGCAGCCGGTGCGGGGCGCGCGCGCGTGCCGCGGACGCGATCGTCGCCGGGAACTCCGCGAGCTGGCGCGCGAGAGCGAGCTCGGCGGGATCGGTCAGAGCGTCGAGGTGCTCGCCGCGCTGCGCGGCCGCGAGCGGCCCGGGGTGCGAGGCGGCGGCGTTGCGCAGGACCGAGGCGATGCGCGCGTGGCCGTACTGCACGTAGAAGACGGGGTTGTCGTTGGACTGCTTCTTTGCCAGCTCGAGGTCGAACGTCAGCGGCTGATCGGTGGAGAGCATGACGAAGAAGAAGCGCGCCGCGTCGACGCCGACTTCGTCGATCACCTCCTGCAGCGTGACGACCTGACCGGCCCGCTTCGACATCGAGAGCGTCTCGTCGCCCTTCTTCAGCGTGATCTGCTGGGAGAGGATGACCTCGATCGCGCCGGGGCGGCCGTAGGCCTGCGCGAGCGCGTCGAGCCGCGCGATGTAGCCGTGATGGTCAGGCCCGAGTATGTCGATGACGTGATCGGCGCGCTGCAGCTTGGCGTAATGGTAGGCGATGTCGTTCGCGAAGTACGTCGGGCGGCCGTCGCTGCGGATGACGACGCGATCCTCGTCGTCGCCGAACTCTTTCGCGCGCAGCCAGGTCGCGCCGTCCTTCTCGTAGAGCATCCCGCGGTCGCGCAGCCGCGCGATGCCCGCTTCGATCGCACCGGCATCGTGCAGCGACTGTTCCGATTGCCAGAGATCGAAGGTGACGCCGAAGCGCCGCGCGACGGCCTGCTGTTCGGCGACGATCGTGTCACGCGCGAACGTTGCAATCGGGCGCCACGCCTCGTCGACCGGGACGGAGAGCCACTTCTCGCCGTCGCGTGCCCGCAGCGCCTCGGCGACGGGGATCAGGTAGTCGCCGGGATAGCCGTCTTCCGGGAACGGATACGCCGGATCGAAGAGCTGGCGGTAGCGCGCGTAGACGCTGCGCCCGAGCGCTTCCATCTGCGAGCCGGCATCGTTGATGATCCACTCGGTGAAGACGGCGTAACCGGCGTGCCGCAGCAGCTTCGCGAGCGTGTCGCCGACCGAGAGCGTGCGCCCCTGCACGACGACGAGCGGCCCGGTCGGATTCGCGCTGCCGAACTCGAGCGAGATCGTCTCACCGGTCGGCGCGCTGCGGCCGAACTCGGCGCCCGAGCGCAGCACGTCGGCGACGACGCGCTGCCAAAAGGCCGGCACGAGGCGGAGGTTGATGAACCCGGCGACCGGCGTCGCCTCGGCGACCGTCGCGCGGACCGCCGGATCGGCGAGCGCCCGGTCGATGATCGCAGCCGCGATGTCGTTCGGCTTGAGGCGCGCCGTGCGCGCGAGCGCGAAGGCGACGTTGGTCGCAACGTCACCGAACTCGGCTCGGCGCGGCGGTTCGAACTGCACCACCGGCTCCGCCTCCGGCCACAGCGCGCGCGCCGCGCCGGCGAAGCGGGCAGCGAGCTCGTCGAGCGAGAGCAGCGTCATCTCCTCAGTGGTGGTAGGGTTCATCACGCGCGATCTTCGCCGCGCGGTACAGTTGCTCCAGCACCAGCGCCCGGGCCCACTCGTGCAGCAGCGTCAGCGGCGAGAGCGACCAGCGCACGTCGGCCCGCGCCAGCAGCGCCTCGGACGCGCCGTACGTCCCGGCCACGACCAGCGTCAGCCGCGCGATTCCGTGGTGCGGCAG
>DASYFS010000464.1:0-2760 GCA_036498305.1 Candidatus Elarobacter sp.
TTCGTACCCGGCGCCCACGACGGGCCGTCGATCGCGTTCGGGATGCTCGAGCGTTCGAACGTCTCGATCATCGAGTCGATGATGCAGATCCTCGGCGCCCAGCGCGCCTACGAAGCGAACGCCAAGGGAGTGCAGGCCGCCGATGAGATGCTGCGGATCGCCAACAACCTCCATCGCGGCTGATCCGCGCGCGGCCGAGGAGCGCACCGCGCGCGACGTCGCCGGCGCGGTGCTCTTCCGCGAGATCATGAAGCCGCTCGCGCAGGGCCTCGGCCCGCTCGCGGAGGTTGCGCTCGGCGGCGTCGCCGACGCGCTCTTCGTTCGCCGGCCGCCGCGATGACCGCCGAGGAACGGGAGCAACGCATCCGCGAGCTGCTGCCCCTCGTGAGGCAGCTCGCGCGCCGCGTGCACCGCATGATCCCGAGTGCCGACGTCGACGACCTCATCGGCGACGGCCACGTCGGCGCGATTCGCGTCGTGGACGCGTTCGACCCGGCGCTGGGCGGCGAGATCGAGCGCTACGCGCAGCCGGTGATCCTCGGCGCGATGCTCAACGGCGTCCGGCGGCTCGATCCCGTCTCAGAACGCGTTCGGCGCACGATCCGCCACGCCGAGCGCGCGCGCTTCGCGCTGGCGCAGGAACTCGGCGCGCTGCCGACGCCCACGGAGATGGACGGCCTCGTTCCGGGCCTCGCGCGGGCGCGGACCGAGGCGCACCGCGGGACGCCGCTCTCGCTCGACGTGACGCTGCCGCTCGGCGAGCACCTCGCGCTCGACCGCGAGAACGACCCGCAAGCGATCGTGGCCCGCACCCTTCGCCGCGACGCCGTGCGCCGCGCGATCGCCGCACTCCCCGAGCGGCAGCGCGTGATCGTCCTCGCGCACTACATCGAGGAGCGCTCGCTGCGCTCGATCCACCGAACGATGCAGATCTCGCCGCAACGCGTCTCGCAGCTTCACCTCGCCGCGATGCGCCGGCTGCGCGCCGCCCTCGCCGAAACCGCATGAGAGACCCGGCGCTTCCATCGGGCGCCGAGCCCGCGGCGCTCGTCGCCGTCGGCGCTCCGCACGATCCCGGCGAGCCGGGACTCGACCGCCCGCTCACGGGGATCGGCGGCGCCCCGGCGTGGCAGCGGGACGTGCTGTCGGTCTCGGCGCGCGTGCGCGCGATCGTCGCGACGCTTCGGCCGCTGGTCGTGCGCGCGTTGACGTTCTGGGATCACGCCGCGCGCAGCATCCGCATCGGCGCGCGTACGCTGGACGTCGATCCGAGCGGGAGCTACCGCCTGCGGTGACGCAGCGTCAGCGATGCGCGTCTGGACCATCGGCGTCTACGGAACCGACAAGGCGGCGTTCTTCGCGGAACTTGAGGAAAGCGGCATCGACGTGTTCCTCGACATCCGCCGGCGGCGCGCTGTACGCGGGCCGCACTACGCGTTCGCGAACGCTCGCCGGCTGACGCACGAGCTCGGCGTGCGGGGAATCGCCTATCGCCACATCCTCGAGCTCGCCCCGCCGCCCGAACTCCTAGACCTGCAGCACGCGGCCGACGAGGAGCAACGCGTGCGCTATTCCGAGCGGACCGCGCTCGCGCCGGAATACGTACGCCGCTACCGCGCCGAGGTGCTCGACCGCTTCGATTTCCCCGAGCTCGCGCGCAAGCTCACGGAATACCAAGCGCCGGTGCTGTTCTGCATCGAGCGGATCCCGGAAGCGTGCCATCGCAGCTTGGTGGCGCCGAAGCTCGCCCGCGCGTTCGGCGGCGTCGAGGTCGTCCATCTCATTCCCGAAGCCACCTCGTGAGCCGATCCGCGGGGTAGCCGTCGGCTCTGTATCGAAGTCCACGCGTCATGACGAACGATGAACTTCGTCTCGCCCTTTTGCAAATGACCTACGATGCGAGCGAGCGCGGCGAGTTACCGTTGCAGACGGGCAATTACGTCGAGGCTTTCAAGGGGCAAATTGATGGAGACCCGTGGCCGCAAGTGAATAGCGCGCTCGAGTCCCTCATGGCTTCTCACGCGATCATTGCCGAGCGGCAGGAGTACGCCGAGCCGCCGTATTTGACGCTGCTTGTCAGGGCCATCACGCCTACCGGAATCGAGATTATCGAAAACGGCATTCGAGCTTCCGATGCACGCCGCGCCCGCGACGACATATAACTTCCATCGACGTCTAGCGCGCTCGTGCCGCAAGCGCCTCGCCGAGCGTCCATAGTGATCCGCCCAAGAGCACAGCGTCCTTCATGATGAATCCCGCACCGGGACTGCTGAGCAGTCCCGGTGTCGTGATGAGAAACGAGAGCGTCGTCAGGAACATGATAATGCAGAAGGCGCTACCCGCAGCTGATACGAGCGGCAGCCATGGCCTCGTTGCCATGGCAAGACCCGCGGTTACCTCGAAGACGCCGAAGAAAATCGAGGTACCTTGCACACCCAGCGGGCCGTATAGCCAGCCCCACAGCGGGCTGTGCGCGACCAGCGGCATGATGCCCTTCGCCTCGTCGGGCGTCCACTTCATCGCCCCGAAGAGCAGCAGCAGCGCGACAATCGCGTAGCGCGTGACGATGGGCCCGAGGCGGTTCGCCCAGCGCTCTGCAACGGCCATATTACGCTGCCGATCCGGTGCGCAGCCGGCGTAAAACCCGAAGCGTGTCGGCAGGTTCCGGACGGAACCGATAGTCCGGATCGAACTGTGCGTCGGCGATGATGCCGTCGCTATCGATCACGAAACGTCCGGGCACTGTCATGCGCCACGTAG
>DASYFS010000465.1:0-3938 GCA_036498305.1 Candidatus Elarobacter sp.
TCGGAGTAGGAGTTGGCGTCGGCGTGGGCGTGGGCGTCGGCGTTGGCGTTGGCGTGGGTGTCGGCGTGGGCGTGGGCGTCGGTGTCGGTGTCGGCGTGGGCGTCGGAGTTGGTGTGGGCGTCGGCGTCGGCGTCGGAGTCGGCGTCGGCGTCGGAGTCGGCGTCGGCGACGGCGTCGGTGATGGCGTGAGAGTTGGCGTCGGCGTTGGTGTGGGAGTAGGCGTAGGCGTAGGCGACGGTGTTGGCGTCGGCGACGGACTTGGTGTGGGGCTCGGAGTAAGTGTCGGTGCCGCTGTTACCGGTGCCGGCCCGGATGCGCCGCCGCGGCTTTGCGACGCCACGACGGCAGCCCCGAGAAGCGCGCCCGCGATCGCAAGCGTTTGGCCGGTGATGTCGTTCGGCGGCAGGTGCGTCGTGACGAAGCCGGTCGGATCGCCGTCTTCGTACGCGACCGTACACGCGCGCGCGATGGGGTTCGTGCCGCCGTTGAGCGCGTCGAATCCCTGATTGCCGCGGCCGCGTCCTTCGACCAGCGCGTCGGCCGGCGCGCTCTGCGGGATCATCACGCTTTGACAGCTGTCGACCGCGATGGCGCGCCCGCCGGCCGCGACGGTCAGATCGCCGGGCGCGCAGTCGACGCACGAGAGCTGCGTCCCCGCCGTACCGACGGCGAGGTACGCGTCGGTCCCGCCGACGGTGATTGTCGCGGACGGCGTGACGAATTGATATGCGCGCAGCGATCCCGCCGGATGCCGCACGGTGAAATGCACGACGCCGCCGTCGATCTTCAGCTGCGTCGTGCCGCGGTCGAGCGGAACGCCGAGCTCGGCTGAACTGCTTTCGCCGAGCGCGATCTCCGAGGCGTCGGGGAAGCGCAGCAGCGCCCGGCCGCCGCGCTCGGTCACGATCGTCATCCCGTTGCGCAGCGGTGCGCGATCGGCGACGGTCACGGGCGTAGCGGCACCCGCGTCGCGGTAGGTGACGACGCCGGCTTGGCGGACGACCTCGCCCTCACTCGGACCCGGAGCGGCTCCGAGCGTCGCAATCGACGCGAGGACGACGAACGCGACACCCGCCGCACGCGAACGATCCATCGCACTGCACGTTCCCGCCGGTCGGTGGTCCTCCTCGTCCAAACGAACCGCATCGTTCGCCGCGGCGTATCGCCGTCATGAGAGCTCTCATCGCCGCCGCGTTCCTCGCGGCAACCGTACCGGCGCCCGCTTCCGCCGCCGACGCGCCGCCTGTGTCGGTCCACATCCGCGACGACAAGTTCGTCCCCGCGAAGCTCACCGTCGCCAAAGGGCAGACGGTGACGTTCGTCAACGACGACGACGACGCGCACACCGTCACCGCCGACGACGGCTCATGGGATTCCGAAGGACTCAATCAAGGACAGTCGTGGAAGCACGCGTTCGCGGCGGCGGGCACGGTCACGTATCATTGCACCGTCCACCCGTTCATGAAGGCGACGATCGTCGTGAAGGGCGCGCCGAAGTGAGGCGCGGCGACTTTCTCGGCCACGTCGCGTGGACCGGCGCCGGGATCGCGTTCGTCCTCGGTGCCGACGGCGTCGTGCGCGCCGCCGACGCGTCGCCGGGACAATTCTCGTTCGTGCAGATCAGCGACAGCCACATCGGCTACACCGGTCCGGCCAACGGTGACGTCCGTGCGACCTTCAAGGATGCCGTCGACGCGGTCAACGCGATGCCGGTGCAGCCGGCGTTCGTCATCCACACCGGCGACGTGACGCACCTCTCGAAGGCGCAAGAGTTCGACGATGCGCGCGCGATCATGAGCACCCTCCGCGTGCCGGTGATCACGATCCCCGGCGAGCACGACGTGATCGGCGCCGAAGGACCGAAGCGGTTCGCCGCCTCCTTCACGCGCAAAGACGCCGCCGGCCGAGGCTGGTCGTCGTGGGATCAGGGCGGGATCCACTTCGTCGCGCTGATCAACGTCGGCGAAGGCGAGACCATGGGCGTGCTGGGCGAAGAGCAATTGGGATGGCTGCGGCGCGATCTCGCGGCGCGCAGCACCGACACGCCGATCGTGGTCTTCGGCCACGTCCCGCTCTTCGCCGTCGCGCCGGAATGGGGCTGGACGACCGCCGATGGCATGAAGGCGATTGCGCTGCTGCAGCGTTTCTCCGCTGCGACCGTCCTCAACGGCCACATCCATCAGATCGTCGAGCACCGCGAGGGGAACGTCCGCTTCGCGACCGCGCGCGCGACCGCGTTTCCGCAGGCCGCGCCCGGGACCCCGAACGCGAAGCCGGGGCCGCTCGCCGTCGCGCCGGGCTCGCTGCTCGGCGTCCTCGGCTATCGAACCGTCGAAGTGACCGGAAACGCTGCGTGGCAGGACCATGCGCTGACGGGAGCCTGAACGCGGCAAGCGACGTCGAACCGCCGCGCATGGCGTTCGAGGGGCACGGCTTCGAGCTGGCCTACCGCGCGTACGCACAGCGGCTGCGCGCGGTCGCATATCACGTTCTCGGGGACCGCGCCGCCGCGGAAGACGCGGTGCACGGCGCGCTCATGCGCGCGTGGAGCAGCGGCGCATACCGTCCCGAGCGCGGCCCGCTCTATCCGTACCTCGTCGCCTGCGTCCGCCGTGAAGCGCTCGACCTCGTCCGCGGCGCGCGCCGGCGCAGCGATCGGGAACGCAAGACGGCGGGCGACGCGGTGATCCCCGACCCCACCGCCGCGCTCGATCCGATCGAGGCGCGCCGGGTGCGCAGCGCGCTCGACGTGCTGCCGCAGCCGCAGCGCGACGTGATCGTGCGCGCCTATTACGCGAACCGCACGCTGACCGAGATCGCCGCGGAGTTGGGCATCCCGGTCGGCACCGTGAAGAGCCGTCTCGCCGCCGCGCTGCGGCGGCTGGCGGCCGAGCTCTCCGGAGGGACAGTCCACTGAACGAGCACGATCATCTCACCGACGGCGAAGCGCAGCTCTACGCGCTCGGCATGACCGGGCAGCTGCGCGCCGCCGACATCGAACGTCATCTCACCGCCTGCGAGTCGTGCCGCGACGAGGTCGTCGCGGCAGAGGGCGCGGCGGCGTCGCTTGCAGCCGCGCTCCCGCCGGTCCCGGCGGAGGCCGGGTTGCGGCGTTGGCTGCCGCAGCTCGCCGCCGCCGCGATCGTCGCGCTCGCGGTATCCACGGCGGTCGAAACGCACGCGGCGTACGCCGCTCGCGCACAGCTCGCGCGCGACGACGGCGCGCTCGTCGCGGTCGCGGGCTCGCACTTCGGCCACACGACGCTGAGCGCGCAGCGCGGCGTCAGCGCGAAGGCGCTCTATGCGCGCGACGGGACGTGGTACTACGTAATCGCCGTCGACGCCCCGCCCGGCGCGCACGTCGTCATCCGCCGCGGCGCAACGACGCGCGATCTCGGCACGCTCGCCGGCGACCACGTCGCGACGCTCTTCTCCAGCGGCGGCGGCCGCTCCGATGCGATCGAGATCGTCTCGGGCTCCGCGGTCGTCGCGCACGGAACGCCGGCGTTCTGACTCAGAGCGCCTGCTTCTCGACCTCGGCGCGGATGCCGTCGAGATGCGACGCGACGCGCTCATCGACCAGCCGCCAACCGCTCTCATCGACGTCGAACACGGCGAAGGCGCCGTTCTCGACTTTGCCGTCCCAGAACGCGTCCAGCTCGCGTCCCTTCGCGTCGGCGAGCGCGACGCGCACCACCGCGTCGTGCGTCACGACCAGCGCGGGCGCGCTCGGAGCGAAGTCGCGCGCGAATGCACGCCAGCGATCGCGCACCTGGCCGATCGTCTCGCCTTGCTCGAACGCGACGTGCGCCGGATCGCTTCGCCACGCACGATAGCGCTCGGGATCGTTCGCCGCGATCTCCTCGCGCAGCCGGCCCTCCCAGGTGCCGTGCGCGATCTCGATCAGCCGCTCGTCGGTCTCGACCTGCAGGCCGAGG
>DASYFS010000466.1:0-1835 GCA_036498305.1 Candidatus Elarobacter sp.
CTAAGAGCGCCAAGCGCTAAATACCGGTGAGGCTAACCAGCGTGGCGACGACGACGAACGCGACCGCGATCGTCTGCGTCACGCGGGCGATCTGCTGATCGAGCCCGAGCCGGCGCGTCGACGACTCGACGCGGCCGCCGAGCGTCCCGCTCAAGCCTTCCTGTTTCGTCGTCTGCACCGCGAGCAGCACGACGAGCAGCACGCCGAGGACGACAAACAGCCCCGCGAGCGTGTGCGTCAGCCAGCCGGCATGCGATGCAAGCCACGAATGCGGCGTCAGGTCGAACACCGGCGGCGGAAGCGTGAGCGGCACCGTCGTGGCTTTGACGGCCGGGGCCGCGGCCTTCGCGACCGGAGCGGCGGTCGTCACCGCGGCGAGCAAGAGGCTGGAAAACACGATAGGAGACTCCTGGGAAAAGAACCGCCGGGGCTTGGCCTCGGCCGCCGCAAGTCCCTCCTAAGCTTACCGGAGCTCGGCGGGAACCAACGTGCGGACGCGCGCGGCGATGGCATCGGCCGACAGGCCGAACTGGGCGCGCTGCGCCGCTTGGGAGGCATGCTGGACGAAGACGTTCGGGACGCCGACCCGTTCGACCGGGATCATGATCCCGCGATCGTTCAGGAACTCGACGACGGCCGAGCCGAACCCGCCGGCGAGGCTATGCTCTTCCAACGTGATGAAACGGCGGTGCGTCTCGGCGAGCTCGAGCAGCAGCGTCTCGTCGAGCGGGACGACGAAGCGCGCGTTGACGACCGTCGGCCGCAGGCCGTCGGCTTCGAGCAGATCGTACGCGTCGAGCGCCGCGTCCACGGTGTTGCCGAGCGCGAGGATCGCGACGTCGGAACCTTTTCGCAGCACCTCGGCGCGGCCGAGGACGAGCGGCGCGAGCGGTTCGTCGTGCTTGCCGCTGGTCGACCCGCGCGGATAGCGCAGCGCCGCGGGACCGTCGAGACTCAGCGCGAGATCGAGCATCGGCGCGACCTCGAACTCGTTGCGCGGGGCCATGATCGTCATCCCGGGGAGCGTGCGCAGGTAGGCGACGTCGTACAGGCCCATGTGCGTCGGGCCGTCGTCGCCGACGAACCCGGCGCGGTCCATCGCCAGTACGACCGGCAGGTTCTGCACCGCGACGTCGTGGACGACTTGATCGTAGGCGCGCTGGAGGAACGTCGAGTAGATCGCGCAGACCGGCTTGAGGCCGCGCGTCGCGCCGCCGGCGCCGAAGCAGACCGCGTGCGCCTCGGCGATCCCGACGTCGAAATACCGCTGCGGGAAGCGCTTGGCGAACTTCGCGAGCCCTGTACCGTCCGGCATCGCCGCGGTGATCCCGATGACGCGCGCGTCGCGCTCGGCGGCGGCGATCAGCGCGTCGGCAAAGGCGGCGGCAAAGGTCGGCCGCGCCGTGCCCTTCTTCTCGATCTTCCCTTCGTCGGGATGGTAGACGCCGGGACCGACGCCGTGGAATGTCCGGCTGTCGCCCTCGGCGATGTCGTAGCCCTTCCCCTTGACGGTCCGCACGTGCAGTAGGACCGGGCCGTCGATCTTGCGCGCATTCGAGAGCACGTCGATCAGCGTATCGAGGTCGTGACCGTCGATCGGGCCGACGTAGCGGAAGCCCATCTCCTCGAAGATCACCGGCGCTTTGTGGTCGGGAAGCGTGAACCGCATCCCGGCGATCTCGGCGGTCGAGAGCGCCTTGCGCGCGGTGTCGCCGAGCGGGACGTGGCCGAGGACGCCTTTGACGAACTCGCGGCCCTTGGTGAAGAGCGGCTTCGAGCGCAGCGTCCCGAGGTACGAGGCGATCGAGCCGACGTTCGGCGCGATCGACATCTCG
>DASYFS010000467.1:0-2402 GCA_036498305.1 Candidatus Elarobacter sp.
GCCAATGCGGTGAGGCAACCCATTCGACGCCGCTCTTCGCGGCCGTTTCGACCGCGTTGAGGTAGCCGAGCAGACCCGTCGCGAGCTGATCCTGGAAGCCGTACTGCTGGATCGGGCTGATCCCGTGCACGCCGACGATTGCGACCGGCCGCGTCGACGGTGCGGCGGCGGGCGGCGCTGCAACGAGGTCGACGTGCGGCGCCGCGGCGACGGTCGGCGGCGCCTGCGCGAGCTTTGCGGCGAGTTCGTCGCGAAGGCTCGCCATGGAACGAACATTCATCCCTCACCCCCTAGGAATGCGTGCGGCCCGCGCCGCTAACGCAGCCCGGTTATGCTCGGCCGCTTCCGCGTAGCGCCGCCTGCTCCTCCGGCGAGGCCGGCGTCAGCTGATGACGTGAAAGATGCGGAAGAACAGCAGCGTCGTCGCGATCGCCAGCGCCGTACCCGCTACGACCTGAAGCACCGTGTGCGCGCGCAGGTAGACCCGCGACCATCCAACCAGCGGGATCAGCGCGTAGAACGGCACCGGCCGCTCCCCGAAGAGCACCGTCAGCGCGACCAGCGGCGCCGTGATCCCCAGCGCGTGCGTGGAGATCTTCCAGTAGCGCGTGATCCACTGCACCACCAGCGCGCTCGCGGCGAAACCGGCCATCGACGCCGTCATGATCGCCGGCGCGCGGATCAGCCATAAGTCCACCGCCCCCAGCGCGTAGAAGATCACGAACGCGATGAACACCCGCTCGCGCTCGGCCCTGATCGACATATCGAGATCCGAGATGCGATCCGTCGCGTACAAGAAGAAGATGAACAGCATCGGCGCGATCGACGTGAACAGGGCGCTGTTCCCGAGCAGGACCAGAAAGTCGGTCTGCCCCTTGGAGCTGGCTCCCGCTAGGATAACGAACAGCGCCAGCGAGGTCAGAAACGGATTGCAGACCGTCGAGACGATCCGTGCGACGTCGGTCCAGACGCGTTTGCGGAGGCGCAGCGGGGCGGGCGCGGACCCGGGAGCGAGCACGGGGACGGGCCTTCTGCCAAGGGCGGCGAACACCCCCGGATGATCCTCGAGCGCATCAAGAGCCCGTCCGACGTGAAGCGGCTCAGCCGCCCGGAGTTGGACCAGCTCGCCCGCGAGGTTCGCGAGAACCTGATCCGCGTCTGCGCGGCGAACGGCGGCCATCTCGCGCCGAATCTCGGCGTCGTCGAGCTCACGATCGCGCTCCACCGCGTCCTCGACGTGCCGCGCGACGTGCTGGTTTGGGACGTCAGCCATCAGAGCTACGTCCACAAGCTGCTGACCGGCCGCGCCGATCGGTTCTCGACGCTGCGCCAAGCCGGCGGGATCAGCGGGTTTTCGATGCGCAGCGAGTCCGAGTTCGATCACTTCGGCGCCGGGCATGCGTCGACCGCGATCTCGGCGGCGCTCGGGATGGCAACGGCGCGCGACCTGCGCGGCTCGAACGAGACCGTCGTCGCGGTGATCGGCGACGGCGCGATGACCGGCGGCCTGGCCTACGAGGCCATCAACAACGCAGGTTTGTTGAAAACCAACTTCATCGTCGTCCTCAACGACAACGAGATGTCGATCGCGCCGAACGTCGGCTCGATCGCCTCGTATCTCGGGACGCTGCGTTCGAAGCCGCTCTTCACCAAGGGCCGCGAGTTCGTCAAAGGCGTCCTCGGCCACGTCCCGCTCGGCGACACCGCACGCAAGGCGCTCTCGACCGCCGAAATCGCCGGGATGCGGTTCACGCTCCCCGACCACAAGGCGCCGGTCATCTTCGAAGAGATGGGCTTCCGCTACGTGGGCCCGATCGACGGTCACGACCTCGACACGCTGATCGACGTGCTCTCCAACGCTCGCAAGATCGACGGCCCCGTGCTGCTGCACGTGCGGACGGTCAAGGGGAAAGGCTACGACATCGCCGAGGGCGACAGTCGGACGTTCCACGGCGTCGGGCCCGGCGTCTATCATCCCGACGAAGGGAAGATCGAGAAGAAGGGGACGGCGCGGCCGACCTTTGCCGCCGCCTTTGCCGACGCGCTGATCGCCGCCGCCGAGCGCGACGCGCGCGTCATCGGGATCACCGCGGCGATGCCGGACGGTACCGGGCTCGCGAAGTTCGCCAAGCGCTTCCCACAGCGGTATTTCGACGTCGGGATCGCCGAGGCGCACGCCGTCTGCTTCGGCGCCGGCGGCGCGACGCGCGGCCTCAAGCCGGTCTGCGCGATCTACTCGACGTTTCTCCAGCGCGCGTACGATCAAGTCGTCCACGACGTCGCGGTGCAGAACCTGCCGGTCGTGCTGGCGATGGACCGCGCCGGGTTCGTCGGCGACGACGGCCCGACGCACATGGGTCTGTACGACGTCGCCTACCTGCGCACGCTCCCCGGGATGACGA
>DASYFS010000468.1:0-10481 GCA_036498305.1 Candidatus Elarobacter sp.
AGGCGCCGTGGTGGCTGACCGGCGTCTCGATGGTCGCGACGACGTTCGCCGTCGACACGCCGCTCGCCGTCACCGGCTTCGTCGCGCAGAACGGGATCGCGGGGACTTGGCTGTGGTGGAACATGGCCGCCAGCGGGATCCTCACCGTGTTCTTCTTCGCGGCGGTCTGGCGGCGCTCAGGCGTGCTGACCGACGTCGAGTTCATCGAGCTGCGCTACGGCGGCGCGCCGGCGTCGGCGCTGCGCGGCGTGCGCGCGGTCTATCAGGGCGTCCTCGTCAACACGATCATCATGGGCTGGGTCAACCTGGCGATGGTGAAGATCCTGAGCCTCACGCTGCACGTGCCGACCTATCTCGCGCTCTACGTCTGCCTCGGGCTGACCGCGCTCTACGTCACGATCGGCGGCTTCTGGTCGGTGCTCGTCACCGACTTTCTGCAGTTCATCGTGAAGATGACGATGGCGATCGTGCTCGCCGTCGCCGCGGTCGCCGCGGTCGGCGGGATCGCGGCGCTGAAGAGCGGCCTCGCGACGGTCGACGCGCATCGCGGCGGCGGCTCGATCTTGGCGTTCGCGCCCTCCGGCGACGCGTCGAGCTGGATGCCGCTCACCACGTTTCTCGTGTTCGTCGGCGTGAGCTGGTGGGCGTCGTCGTATCCCGGTGCCGAGCCGGGCGGCGGATCGTACATCGCGCAGCGCATCTTCGCTTCGCGCAGCGAGAAGGACGCCGTCTACGCGACGCTGTTCTTCAACGTCGCACACTACGCGCTGCGGCCGTGGCCGTGGATCCTCGTCGCGCTCGCCGCGCTGGTCCTCTATCCGCACGGCGTGATCGGCGCCAACGGAAAACCCGATCCGGAGCTCGGCTACGTGCAGACGCTGGTCGATCATCTCCCGGTCGCGCTGCGCGGGCTCATGATGGCCGGGTTCCTCGCCGCCTACATGTCGACGATCGGGACGCAGCTCAACCTCGGTGCGTCGTACCTCACCAACGACCTGTGGCGTCGCTTCGTGCGGCCCAACGACACCGAGCAGCACTACGTCGTCGTCTCACGCTGGATGACCGTCGTCGCGTGCCTGCTCGCGGCAGTGGTGACGCTGTTCATGAGCTCGGTGGGCGACGCGTGGAAGTACATGCTCACGCTGACGGCCGGCGTCGGCCTAGTGATGATCCTGCGCTGGTACTGGTGGCGGATCAACGCCTGGAGTGAGATTTCCGCGCTCGCGGCCTCCGCGATCGTCGGCAGTGCGTGCTATCTGTTTCCCGTCGTCGCCGGCGACGATCCCAACGCGACCGCGAAGCGGCTCTTGATCACCGTCGTCGTGACGACGATCGTGTGGCTCGCGGTCACGTTCGCGACGAAGCCGGAGTCGAACGCGACCCTCGACCGCTTCTACGAGCGCGTTCGGCCGGCCGGTGCCGGCTGGGAACCGGTCGCCGCGCGCGTCGGCGGCGGATCGGAGGACAAGCTCGGGATCGCGCTGCTCGACTGGGTCGCGGGCCTCGGCTTGGTCTACGGGACGCTGTTCGGGATCGGCCGGCTCGTCCTCGGCGAGCTCGCCCAGGGTCTCGCATGGTGCGTGCTCGCGGCGGTGTGCGGCGGGGTGATCGCGCGCACGCTGCGCAGCCCTAGCGGTGCGGTGCGTCGCTGAGCGCGCCGAAGCGTTCGTCGAGCACGCGCGCCGCGACGTCGAGTTCTTCGGCAAGCTCTTCGGGCGTGGATGCGGCGCGGATGCGGTCCGCGATCTCGACCAGCTCACGGTCGAGCTGGTGGATGCGGTCCGCGAGCGCGCCCGCGATGCGGGCGTGATCGGTCGCACGGATCACCCGCTGGTCGGAAAACTCGCAGCGCAGCAGCAGTCCCTCGAGGCGGTCGCCGAGCGGCCCGTCCGGCGTGAGGCGGTCCCGCGCGAGCGCGAGCGTCTCGCCCAGATAGGCCCGCATCTGCTTGTCGACCTCGTGGCGGGCGTCTTCGTCGGCGTAGTCGGCGTAGCCGGGGACCCTGCCCCGGAGGAACTCCAGGTCGTCCATCCCGCGGGCTACGGCACTACTCGGCCGATCACCCGGGTATGAGCGCATTCGTGTGGCTCACGGTCCTCGCCGCGCTGGCCGCGGCGGCCCTGTGCGTCGTCGTGTGGCGGCGCTGGTCGGCCGCGCGCCAAGAGCTGGTCCGGCTGCGAGCGACGTTCTCGCGGTACGTGGCGCCCGCGGTCGTCGACGTGCTCCTCGCCCGTAAGGACGAACGGCTCTTCACCGGCAAGGCGGTCCGCGCGACGATCCTCGTCTGCCGCATCCGCAACTTCGCGCACTTCATCGAGCCGCTCAGCCCCGAAGAGACGCTGCGCTACCTCAACGAGTTCTACGGCCTCGCCGGTACGGCGATCCAGCGCCACCGCGGAATCATCGACGCGTTCTTGGGCGACGGCGTCATCGGCGTCTTCGGGAGCCCGCTTGAGAACCCGACGCAGGAAGACGACGCGCTGCGCGCCGCGCTCGACGTGGTGCGCCACATCGTCGCGATGCGCGAGCGATGGGCATCGCAGAACCGCAAACCCTTCACGGTCGGCATCGGCATCAACACCGGCGAGGTGATCGCGGGCGACGCGGGCTATCGCGACCGCCGCGAGTTCACCGTCGTCGGCAGCGAGGTCGTCTACGCGCACCGGCTGCAGGAAGCGGCGTTCTCGCTCAACGCGTTCATCGTCGCTTCGCGCGCGACGTGCGAGGCGTACGCGCACGAGTACAAGCTGGTCCCGATCACGCCCATCCCGCTCCCCGGCGTGCGCCGCCTACTCGACGCGTTCGTCGTCCGCGGCCGTACGCGCGGACCCGAGCGCTTCACGCTCCCGACCGACGCGCTGGTCGAGACGCAGATCGTCGCCGAATCGCCGCCACCGCCGCCGCCGCCGCCGATCGCCACGCCGCCGAAACCCGCGAAGCCGCCGCCGGTCGCGCGTCCGCGGCCGCGCGCGACCGCCGCGCCGCCGGGGTTCGGCGCGCCGGAGTCGGCGTCGAAGTGGCTCTTCCCGCAAGAAGACGCCGCGCCGATCATGCCGGATCCGCCGCGTCCGCGCACGACTTACGAGGACCGCGACGGCTCGCTCGACCTTTAGCGCGCGACGGCGATCGCCGTCAGCTCGAAGCGGCAGCCGAAGAGCAGCGGGCCCGAACCGATGAACGCGCGCGCCGGAAGCTCGCCGCTGAAATACGAGACATAGACCTCGTTGAACGCCCGGAAGTGGGCGACGTCGGGACAGAAGATCGTGACGTTGACGAGATCGTCGAACGTCAGCTTCGCGGCCGCGAGCACCTTGCCGACGTCGTCCATGAGCATGCGCGCTTCGGCGGCGACGTCGTCGGGCGGCTTCCCCGTCGCGCGGTCGACGCCGAGTCGTCCGGCGAGGTAGACGGTGTTGCCGGCGCGCACCGCGTCGCTGAACGGCAGCCGCGTCATCCCCGGCGGCAGCGGGCGGGGCAAGGTGATGTGCTCGCGTTCCATCGCGCGCACGTTCGTCACGCCGTCTCGGGTGCCCGCGTCTTCCCGTAGAGTCGTCCGACGACCGGCACCAGCGGGATGCCTTGCAGCACCGTCGTCGCCAGCACGACCGCAAAGGTGCCGTCGATGATCTGCGGGCGGAAGGCGAGCGAATCGGGCAGCTCGAGCGCGAGCGCGAGCGGCAGCGCGCCCCGCATCCCGGCGAGGAAGGCGGTGATACGCCCGGCGTTGCCGCGGAACGTCACCAGCGCCAGCACCGCGCGCGTCGCCCACACCGTTACGACGGCGACGATAACCAGCACCGGCTCGTGCGCGATCCGCGCCGGTTGGATCAACAGTCCGGTCGCCAAGAACACCGTCGCGTTCGCGACGAACGCCGCTGCCGACCAGATGCGGTCGACCTCGACGGCGTTCGCGATCGCGCCCGGCAACGCGGCGACGGCCGCGCGCAGCACAATCGCGCTCGCCGCCGTCGCGAAGATCCCCGACCAGCCGAAGAACGACGCGATCTCGTAGGCACCGTACGCGAGCACGAGCGTGATCGTGACCTCGTATTCCGCCGCCGACGTCGCGCGGAGGACGAAGGTGCACAGCAGCGCCAGCACCGTCCCGACCGCGATCCCGCCGGCGATGGCGACGGCGCCGTTGAGCACCGCGGCGGGGAGCGAGACGCCGTTGCCGCTCGCCAGCGCCAGCGCGATCCCGAACAGCACCAGCGCGACGCCGTCGTTGAACAGCGACTCGCCTTCGATCAGCGTCTTGAGATCGAGCGGGATCTCGACGGCGCGAAACGCGGCGACGACCGCGACCGGATCGGTCGCAGCGACGATCGCACCGAACAGCAGCGCGGCCGCAAACGGGAGCGCGCCGGTGGCGGCAAGCGCCGCGGCGACCGCGAACGCGGTGAAGAGCGTCCCCGGCAGCGCGAGCACGACGATGCGCGCCGCGGTTCGCCGCAACGACGCCGCGTCGAGGTTCCACGCCGCCTCGAAGATCAACGGCGGGAGGAACACGGTGAGCAGCGTCTCGCCGAACGCGAACGGCGGCGGGATCTGCACCAGCGCGCCGAGCGC
This sequence comes from Candidatus Elarobacter sp., assembly GCA_036498305.1. GTDB lineage: Bacteria > Vulcanimicrobiota > Vulcanimicrobiia > Vulcanimicrobiales > Vulcanimicrobiaceae > Vulcanimicrobium. The sequence continues at coordinate 4,570 of DASYFS010000468.1, forward strand.
GACGAGCGCGACGGCGGCCGGGATGCGCAGCCGCTCGGCGAGGATCGCGATGACGACCGCCGCGCCGAGCAGCGCGACGAAGCCGGAGACGCCGTGCGCGACCACGTTCATCGGACGAGCGCCGGCAGCACGTCGGAGGCGCGCGCGCGGATCGACGCGTCGACGAGCGGGCTCAGCGCCGTCTCCTCGGGGTTGACCTCGACGACGTAGGCGTTCGTGCAGCGCTTCGTCGCCAGCGACGCCGCCGGCTGCACGAGCCCCGACGTCCCGACGACGAGCATCACGTCGGCGCGCTGGGCGGCGGCGAACGCGGCGTCGAGCGCGCCGGACGGGAGCGCCTCGCCGAACCACACGATGTCGGGACGGAACATCCCGCCGCACTCGTGGCGCAGCGCCTCGACGCCTCCGGCGGAGAACGCCGCGGCGACCTCGTCGAACGGCCGCCGCACGTCGCAGCGCGCGCACTTAGCCTCCCGCATCTTGCCGTGCAGCTCGAGGACGTTGCGCGAGCCGGCGCGGAGATGCAGCGAGTCGACGTTCTGCGTGATCAGCGTGAAGTCGCCGCCGCGCTGCTCGAGCGCGGCCAGCGCACGGTGCGCGGCGTTCGGTTCGACGTGCTCGTGCGCGCGGCGGCGTTCGCAATACCACGTCCACACCAGGTCCGGGTCGCGCGCGAAGCCCTCCGGCGACGCAAGCTCCTCGACGCGATGGTCGCGCCACAGCCCACCGACGCCGCGAAACGTCGGCAGCCCGCTTTCCGCCGAGATTCCCGAACCGGTCAGCACGCACAGCGAGCGGGCGGCGCCGACGCGGTCGGCGAGAGCGTCGATCTCCACCCGTCCACGTTCGCGGCGCAGCGTTAAGAAAGCCTGGCACGGCCATCCGAACGCGACGACCGCCCGTTGTGCATGCGAGGTGACCGCACTACCGGCGCGAAGGCGTCTCCGATGGATCCGGGAGTTCGTTTGATGGACCGCATCCGAGCGCGCGACGTAAGCGCGTTCGAAGCGCTCTATGACGGATACCATCGGCTCGTCTTCGGCATCGCGCTGCGTATGCTCGGCGATCTGGGAGCGGCGGAAGACGTGACGCAAACCGTGTTCATGAAGATTTGGACGGCGCCCGAGGCGTTTCGCGGCGGTTCGTTCACGGCCTGGGTCTCGCGCGTCGCGCGCAACCGCGCGCTCGACGTGCTCCGCTCGCGTTCGCTGCGGCCTGAGACGGAGCTTCCGGCCGAGCTTCCGCTCGACGGCGGCCTCGACGAGGACGTCTTCGCGCGCATCGACGCGGAGCGCGTTCGCGACGCGCTCGCCACGCTTCCCGCCGAGCAGCGCGCGCTCATCGAGCTCGGCTTCTTCGGCGGCATCACGCATCAGGAGCTCGCGCGCCGCACCGAGACGCCGCTCGGAACGGTGAAGACCCGCGTTCGCTCCGGGCTGCGCAAGCTGCGCGACGCGCTCGGCGAAGGAGTGTCGCGATGAACGACGCGCCGACCCGCGAGGAGATGATGGAGCTCGTCGCGCTCTACGCGCTCGGGGTGCTCCCGCGCGATCAGGCCGCGCTCGTCGCCGCGTTCCTGGCCGCCGACGACGACGCGCGCGCCGAGTACCACGCGCTGCGCGCGACCGCCGACGCGATCGCCGTCACCGCCGCCGAACCGGTCGACTCGGCGCGCTCGGCGCGGATGAAGGAACGTCTCTCCGCGCGCATCCGCGCCGATGCCGCCAGCCCGGCCGCGCGCCGCCGCATCGGTCCCGCCGCCGGCTGGCTGTGGGCCGCCGGACTCACCGCCGCCGCGTCGCTGCTGCTCGCGATCATCTCGAGCGTCCAAGTCTTCACGACCCAAGGGCAGCTCGCGCAGGCCAACCGCCGGATCGGAACGCTGCAGACGCAGGTGGCGCAGGCGCAGCGCACCGCCCAGTTCGAGCGCCAGGAGCGGCTGATGATCGGCGACCTCGCCGCGCCCGATGCGAAGCGGTACGACGTCAACGACGGGATCGTCGTCGTCCGCGGCGACCGGCTCTACCTGGCGCTCTCGAAGCTGCCGCCGCCGCCGAAGGGGAAGGTCTATCAGGCCTGGACGCTCGCGAAGGGGGCGAAGGCGATGCAGCCCAGCGTGACCTTCGCGCCGAACGCCGAAGGGGTCGCGGTCGTCGCGCTTCCCGTCGATGCGTCGCGTCTCGGCGCCGTCGCCCTGAGCGTCGAGCCCGACGGCGGCAGCAAAGCGCCGACGTCGAAGCCGACCTTCGTCCAACCCCTCAGCTAAAAGGCCGCCACTGCTCGAATCCGTCAGCCGATCCACGCGCCGCGAAGCGATCACGTACGCGGCGCGCCGGCCCTACGAGAACGTCTTCCTCCAATGGCTGCTCGAAGGCGGCCACGGCCCCGGCGTGCCCGCCGAGATCACGCTCAACCGCGACTTTCGCGGCCGCGTGACGGGCCTGGCGTACTTCGGGTCGCAGCTCGTCGTCGCCGCCGACGACGAGTCCGCGCTCGACGCGTTCGCGATCGAGATCCGCAAGCACCGCGGACTCCGCAGCTTCGTCGGCAGCGCCGACGCGGTGACGGGGCTCTGGTCGCGCGTGCGCTCGTGGCACCCGGCGCCGGCGCTCGCGCGGGCCGCGCAGCCGCTCTACCTGCTCGCCCCGCCGGCGCTGCAGACCGCCGGTGCCGACGTCGACGTCCGGCGTGCGCGCGAAGGCGACGCCGAGCTGGTCACCGAGCACAGCGCGGCGATGATCCTGGGCGAGCTCGGCTACGATCCGCGCGCGCAGCGCGCCGCCTACGGCGCGGCGATCCGCCACGCGATCGCGCAGGGGACGTGGTGGGTGTGGATCGTCGACGGCTCGCTGCGCTTCCAGTGCAACGTCGGCCCGCGCACCGCGGCGACGGCGCAGCTCCAAGGCGTTTGGACGCCGCCCGAGCAACGCGGGAACGGCTGGGCCTCGCTCGCGCTCGGCGCGATCGCACGACGGCTGTTCGCTACGGAGACCACGCTCTCGCTCTACGTGAACGACTTCAACATCCCCGCGATCCGGCTCTACGAGAAGCTCGGCTTCGCACGGATCGGCACGTTCGCGACGTATCTCTTTCCATGAAGATACGCGCGCTGATCTTCGACCTTATCGCGTTCGCGCTCGCGCTCGCCGCGACGAAGATGCCGCTCTCGCACGACTGGATCGAGAACGGCTACGCCAACGGAATGTTCGCGGCGATGAACGCGGCGTTCGTCCCGCTCAGCAACCGCGTCCCCTTTGCCGTCGGCGACGTCGAAGCGGCGATCGCGATCGTCGCGCTCGTCTGGTGGTGGGTGCGAACGATCCGGCGCGCTCCGCGCGGACGCCGGCTGCGACGCGTTCCGCCGCTGCTGCTGCACACCGCGGCGTGGGCGGCGCTCGGCCTCGCGCTGTTCGAAGTGCTGTGGGGCTGGAACTATCGCCGCGACACCGTCGCAGCGCGGATCGCGTTCGACCAGAAGCGCGTCAACACGGCTTCGGTCGCCGCGTTCAGCGAGCGCATCGTCGGGATATTGAACCACGACGTCGCGGCCGCGCACGCCGAGACGCTCGATCGCGAGAAGCTGCGGGCCGCCTTCGAACCCGTCGTCGCGCGGCTGGGCGACCGCTTCGAGGTCGCCGTCACCGTTCCGAAGACGACGGTCCTCGAGCCGTACTACGAGGCGGCGGGGATCGGCGGGATGTACTCGCCGTTCGCGTTCGAGACGCTGCTCAACGCGTCGTTCCTGCCGTTCGAGGTGCCGCGCGCGCTCGCGCACGAATGGTCGCACGCCGGCGGCTTCACCGACGAGGGCGACGCCAACTACATCGGCACGCTTGCCTGCCTGCGTTCGGACGACGCGCTGATTCGCTACTCCGGCGCGTTCTGGACCTACGGCGAGCTCCCTGAATCAGAACGCCGCCGGTTAAAACTCGACCCGCGGGTCGTCGCGGACTTCAACGCCAGCCGCAATCGCTTCTTGCGGCACTACCTGCCGCAAGTGTTCGCGCTTCAATGGCGCTTCTACGACAGCTACTTGCGCACGAGCGGCGTGCGCGGAGGCGTCGCGTCCTACGGCTTCTTCCTCCAGCTCCTCGTCGGCACGGAGCTCGATACGCAAGGTTTACCGAAGCTTCGGTCTCGGTAGTCGCCTAGGGGTAGGTCCGTCTCGCGGTCCCGAGGAAGAAGCCGGACCCCGCACAGGTGCGCACGTGACGTGATGGTCGAACCCGCCTCAGTCCCGGACGCCGATCGCCGAGGTCGCGAGCTGATCGGCGAGGTCGCGGTGCTGCTCGCCGCGGACCGCACGCCGCGCGAAACGTTTGCCTCGCTGTGCGAGCTGCTAAGCCGCGTCATCGACGTCAGCGTCTGCTTCATCGCCCTGCGCCACGGCTCGGCGCTGCGAATCGAGTACGTGCACGATCACGGCACGCCGAGTCCCGATCCCGCCATCGAGATCGAGCGCGGCAGCCGCTCGTGGGAGACGATGCGGACCGGCCGCTCGCAACTGTTCCGTACCGCACAGGATTGGGCCGACATCGCGCGCCTGCCGCTGAACACCGCGGCGCCCTGGACCGACGACAGCGTCTCGGCGGTGTTCGTCCCGGTGCAGGCCGGCGGCGACCGCATCGGCGTGCTCAGCGTGCAGAGCACCAGCGAGAACGCGTACGACGAGACCGACGTCACGCTGCTGGAGGCGATCGGGCGATATCTGGCGATCGCGGTGCGCAATCAGCGCCTCTTCTCGCGGCTTCAGCGCGTCGCCGAGGTCGATCCGCTCACCGGCCTCGCGAACCATTCGACGGTGCTGCGCGTGATCGACGAACGCCTCGCCTCGCTCGACGAGGCGCTCGGGATCATCTTGCTCGACATCACGAACTTCGGGCGCATCAACGACGTCTACGGCACGCGCGTCGGCGACCGCGTCCTCGACGCGCTTGCCGAGCGGCTCGCGTCGCTCGCCGACGGCCGCACGCTGGTAGGGCGCTTCGCCGGCGACGACTTCGTGATCGTCGCGCAGCGCGAAGACCGCGCCGCGATCGCGGAGCTGGTCGAAGAGGCGGTCACACGCACCGCCGATCTCTCGTTCCGCGGCGACAACGACGTGATCCCGATCTCGGTCAACCGCGGCTGGGTGAGCGCTCCCGACGAAGGGCGCGTTCGCGCCGACCTGATCGCGCTCGCCGACCTGCGGCTGCGCCTCAGCCTCGAACAGGGCGGCGCCGCCGTCGGCGACGAGCTGGCGCCGCTGATCCGCTACGGCACCTTCGGCGAGGTCGAGCCGATCGTCGAGTGCGCGATGGTGCGCGATCCGTACACGCGCATGCACCTGCTGCACGTCAACCACCTCGCGCACGCGTGGGCGCCGCTGTTGCGGATCGACGAGCCGCAGCACGAGACGTTCGTCCGTGCCGCGCTGCTGCACGACATTGGGAAGCTGCTGGTCCCCGAGTCGATTCTGTTGAAGCCGGCGCGGCTCGACGTCGCGGAGTACCGGACGATGCAGCGGCACGCCGAGTACGGCCGCACGATCCTCTCCGGCTATCCGGAGTTCGCCGACGTCGCGCGCATCGTCGGTCAGCACCACGAACGCTGGGACGGCCAGGGGTATCCGCACGGGATCGGCGGCGAGGGCGTCGACCGCCTGGCACGCGCCGTCAGCGTGATCGACGCGTACTCGGCGATGACCCTCGACCGTCCGTATCACCGCGCGATCGGCGAGACCGACGCGCTGCGCGAGCTCGAACGCTGCGCCGGGACGCAGTTCGATCCGACGATGGTCGCGTCGTTCTGCGCGATGCGGCGCGCCGCTAAGCCCGCTCGTACATCAGCGATCCCGGCGTCGTGAGCTTCTCGCCGGTTTCGAGCAGCGTCTTGAGACCGGAGAGGATCATCGGCCAGCCGCCGTAGAGCTC
>DASYFS010000469.1:0-4837 GCA_036498305.1 Candidatus Elarobacter sp.
GTTCGAGGAGAGCCCCACCGAGTGCAGCGAGCGCAGGAGAAAGAACCAAGGATCGGTGCCGCGCGTTGCCGCGATCTTCTTGCCTTTGAGGTCCTTGAGGCTCTGCAGCGGCGAGCTCTTGCCGACGACGATCGCCGTCCACTCGGGCTGCGAGTAGAGGAAGACGCTGTGCAGCGGCGTGCCGTTCGCACGCGCGAGAAACGCCGCGCTCCCCGCGGTCGAGCCGAACGCCACCGTCCCGGCCGCCACGAACTCGTTCCCCTTGTTCGAGCCGAGCGAGAGAACCCACTCGACGCCGGTCTTGTTCTTCGCCAGCGCTTCTTCGAGCCAGCCCTTCGATTTAAGGACGAGGCTGGGCGGATTGTAGTAGGCGTAGTCGATCCCGAGCTTGTCGAGACCGGCCGCCGCCGCACGGCGCGGCAGCGCCGCCGCGACGGCCGCGCCGCCGGCGAGCGAGAGAAAGTGCGATCGGGTGAGTGCCATGGTTTGGGTCGCCTCCTGATGCGATGGAAAGGCGGATAAAAGGAAGAGCCCCCGCCGGGTCGGCGAGGGCTCTGCAGTGACGAAGCGCTCCGCGCGCTCAGCTCGTGCCGAACCCAGCCGACCCCCGCATCGGGAGACAGCACATCGGCATCGCGCAAAGGCAGAGCGTCATGAGTGGGCCGGTTATACCATGGGGCGTCGCGGAGCGTCAACCGCTATGGTGCGAGGCGCGCAATCTCCCAGCCGCTCGCCTCACGCCGGTAGACGAGCCGGTCGTGGACGCGATTGGGCCGTCCCTGCCAGAACTCGAAGTGCTCGGGGTCGACGCGATAGCCGCCCCAATGCGGCGGCCGCACGACCTCGCCCGGGAAGCGTTCTTCCGCCGCACGCATCGCGCTGGTGAGAACGCTCTGATCGGCGACCGGCGTGCTCTGCGGCGAGGCCCACGCACTGAGCTGATGGCCGCGCGGGCGCGTTGCGAAGTAGGCATCGCTCTCGGCGGCGTCGATCCGGTCGACCGCACCTTCGATGCGGACCTGACGCTCCAACGCGCTCCACCAGAACAGCAGTGCGGCGTACGGGGTCGCCGCGATCTCGCGGCCCTTGCGGCTTTCGTAGTTGGTGAAGAACACGAAGCCGCGCTCGTCCCAGCGGCGCAGCAGCACGATGCGCGCCGACGGACGGCCGTCGACGGCGGTCGCGAGCGTCATCGCGTTCGGCTCGACGATCGCCGGCGTCGCCAGCGCCTCGCCGATCCAATGACCGAACTGCACGAACGGATCGGCGGCGGCGGAGGCCTCGTCGAGCGATTCGCGTGCGTACGTGAAGCGCCGCGTCAGGATGTCATCATTCATTCCGCTCTCATTTCGCGGCGAGGAGGGCGCTTGCCCGGCTCGCAATAGTCTCCGGGGTGAACCTGCTTCGGGTCGCGATCGCGTTCGCTGCCGCCGGCGCGTCGACGGCCTGCGCGACCACGTACGCGCTCGTTCCGTCTCCGCAGCCGACCCTTGCGATCGTCGGGAGCGGGTCGCCGGAGTCATCGAGCGCGATCCAGCACACGATCGGGAGCGACCGCTGGACGACGACGACGGCGAACGGCTCTGGGACGGTTCCCGTCTTCGACTCGGCGCCGCTCGCCGGCGCGCATCCCGCGCTCACGCGGGTCGTGCTGATCGTGCACGGCGAGACGCGCGATGCGGGACAGTATTACGACGACGTCGAGACCGGTGCGAAGGCGACCGGCTCGACGGTGACCGCGCTCGTCGTCGCGCCGCAGTTCCTCAACACCGCCGACGTGCAGGACCGCAAGAACGCGTTGCCGGCGACGATCCTGGGCTGGCACGTCGATCAGTACAGCGACGGCGACGACGCGCAGACCCCCGCCGCGATCAGCGCCTTCGACGTCCTCGACGCGCTCGTCACCTCGTTCACGAACCGCGCGAGCTATCCGGCGCTGACGACGATTGTTCTGGCCGGACATTCCGGCGGCGCGCAGCTGATGCAGCGCTACGCGGTCATCGGACACGCGCATGCCGCCGCGCGCGCCGCCGGCTACGACGTCCGGTTCGTGATCGCAAGCCCGTCGAGCTTTCTCTACTTCGACGAAGAACGGCCGCGCCTCAAAGGCGGCTTCAAGCCCGGCGGCCGCAACTGTCCGACCTTCGACGACTGGCGCTTCGGGTTGAAGGCGCCGCCGCGCTACGTCGGCACGCCTTCGGCGACGACGCTGTGGGCCGCATACACCGGACTCGCGGTCACGTACATCTCCGGTGCCGACGACGTCGATCCTCACGGCTCGATCGATCAATCGTGCATGGCTGAGGAGCAGGGCGCAACCCGCGTCGCGCGCGCAAGCAACTACCTCGCCTATCTCGCGCACCGCTACGGCAAGCCGTGGCCCCAGCCGCTGATCACCGTGCTCGGAGTCGGCCACAGCGATCAGCAGATGCTGACGTCGCAGCAAGCGGAGAAGGCGCTCTTCGGACCCTGAGCGCCTAGGGAAAGCGTCCGGCGATCAGCCCGCCGCCGAGCGCGCCGACCAGCAGCAGCGCGCCGCCGATCGCCAGCGGGAAGGCACCGTCGATGCGCTTCTTCTCCCGGGTCGTGCTGTTCGCAAGCGCGGCGAGGCGGCCGCGCAGTGCGCCGGCATCGCTCGCCCGCGCGTACGCGCCGTGCGCCGAGGTTGCGACCTGCCGCAGCGCATCCTCGTCGATCGCCGCTTCTTCCGCCGTCCCCGGGATCAGCTCGCCGCTGCCGTTGGTCCCGATCCCGATCGTGTCGATCTCGATCCCGGCGTTGCCGACCTCCGGTGCGACCGCGAGCGGGTCGGCACCGAGGTTGTTGACGCCGTCGGTGATCAGCACGATCCCACGCTTGCCGCCGGCGGGAAGCTGTCGCGCCGCGAGCGCCAGCGCGTCGCCGATCGCCGTCCCGCCGTTGGGCGGCGGGATGCGGCCGATCGCGTCGCGCAGCGCGTCCTTGTCGGCCGTGAGCGGCTGGACGACGCCCGCGCCGCTCGAGAACGCGACGATCGCGATCCGCGTTCCGTCCGGCGCGCCGTCGACGAAGGCGCGCACCGCCGCCGCTGCTGCGTCGGCACGTGTCGGCGTCACGTCGGTCGCGCGCATCGAGCCCGACGTGTCGACGCACAGGACGACGGCGCCGCCGCGGACGGGGACCGTCGCGACGAACCGCGGCCCCGCGAGCGCAGCGCCGAGGATCACGATCCCCGCCGTCGCGGCGCCGACGATCGCGAGCAGCGGATCGAACCGGCGGCGCGTCGCCGACTCGAAGAACGCGAGGTCGCTGTACGCGAGCGCCGAGGCGGCCGCGGCGCGGTTCGCGCGGCGCACGACGACGACGAACGCCGCCGCGACCGCGAGCCCCAGCAGCAGCCAGAGCGGATGCGCGAACGTCATGCCACTAGGCCGAACGCGCGCAGCAGCGAGCCGCGGCCGTCCGCCTCGTCGAGGCTGCCGGCGCGCCAGCCCGCACCGGTGAACGCCGCGCGCAGCGCCGCTTCCCGCGTCTGCGCGGCAGTGCGGTATCGCGCGCGTTCGCGCGCGCCGACGAAGAGGCGCCTGATGCGTCCGCTCTCGGCGTCGCGCAGCCGCACGAAGCCGCGCAGCGGCAAGTCGTCGCGCCACGGATCGCGCGCTAGCAGCACGGTGGCGTCGAAGCGGCGGCCCGCACGGAGCAGCAGCTCCTCGTCGACGGCTTCGAAGCCGTCCGTGATCGCGAGCAGCGAGGCCCCGCGCGGGACGGCGCGCAGCGCGATCTCCAGCGCCGCAGCGAGGCGGAACGCGCCCGCGGCGTGGACAAACGGCGCAGCACGCCGATCCCGCACGACCCTCTCGTCGACGACCCGCGCCGCGGCGTCCTCGCCTTCCATCGCACCGAACCAGGCGCGGACCGCGTCGTTCGCCGCGTCGGCGAGCCGGCGGCGGCGGCCGACCTGCATCGACGCCGACTCGTCGACGATCGCGGCCAGCACGAGCGCGGTGTCTTCGAGATAGACGCGTGTCTGCAGCGCGCCGACGCGCGCGGTCGCGGCGTGGTCGATGCGGCGCGGATCGTCGCCTTCGACGTACGCGCGCAGCTGCGAGAAGACGAAGCCGTCGCCCGGACGCGTTCCCGGCGTCGCGCCGCCGGCCCGCGGCGTCGCGCGCGCGCCGCGCAGGATCGCCGCGCGCAGCGCGTTCACGGGGCGCGTACCGAGGCGACGATCGCGCGCACCACGTCCTCCGGATCGCCGCCGCGGATCGCGATACGGTCGTCGTAGGAGAGCCGGTGGCGCAGCACCGCCGGCGCGAGGTCGCGCACGTCGTCCGGGGTCGCGAACGCGCGGTCTTCGAGGTAGGCGCGCGCGCGGGCGAGCATCACCAGCGCGAGCGCCGCACGCGGGCTCCCGCCGTGCGCGACGAGCTCGGCGGTGCGCGACGCGCGCACGAGATCGATCGCGTAGTCGCGCAGCTTCGCGTCGACGAAGACCGCGTGCGCTTCCTGCTGCCAGCGCAGCACGTCGGCAGGCGTCGCGACGCCGGTCTCGAGCGGCGGCTCACCGCCGCCGAACCGGTCGACGATCGCCTGCTCTTCTTCGCGAGACGGATACGGAACGACGACCTTGGCGAGAAAGCGGTCGAGCTGCGCGAGCGGAAGCGGGTAGGTTCCGTCGGCGTCGTACGGGTTCATCGTCGCCAGCACGACGAACGGCGCGGGGAGGTCGTAGGTCTGCAGGCCGATCGTCGCGCGGCGCTCCTGCATCCCCTCGAGCAGCGCCGACTGCACCTTCGCCGGCGCGCGGTTGATCTCGTCGGCGAGCACGACGTTGGCGAACAGCGGTCCGAAGACGGTC
>DASYFS010000470.1:0-1540 GCA_036498305.1 Candidatus Elarobacter sp.
CAGCTCGGCGGCAAACCGCGTCCACGCGCCGCCGCTCGGCCATGCCGCGACGCCGAGGTGATCGAACGACGCCGCGAAGGCGTGGACGACCGGCACCCACCCGTCGAGCAGCAGAAACGCGGCCAGGAACGTCGCCGACCACAGCCGCCCGAACGCCTGCGCGCTGGTCACGTTCGCGCCCGGGACACTGCCCCGCACGCCGAGGTAATCGTCGACGGTGCGGCCGGCGAAGTACGCGCCGTCATACAGCAGCGACGCGCCGACGCCGATCGCGGCGCCGATCGCCACGTCGGCGGCGATCGCGAGCGTGAACGCGGTGAGGTTCATCGGCGGCACCGCGGCGACGTGCGGAGCGACGGCAAATGCCAGCGCAAGGGCGATCCCGGCGCGCACGACCGGTGGGACGGAGGGATGCGAGAAACCCGGACCGCGCGCGACCAGACCGGCTGCACGCGCGAAGACGAGCAGCGCGGTCTGCGTCATCCGCGCGCGAGCAGCGGGATGCGCGCCGCGATCTCTGCGAACAACCCGGCACACAACCCGAACCCGAAGCGCCCGAACACGACGACGAACGCGCCTACCGCAACGATCTTCGGCAGCAGCGTCAGCGTCTGTTCCTGCACCTGCGTCGCCGCCTGCACGATCGCGACGCATGCGCCCACGATCGTCGCCGCGAGCAGCACGGGAACCGTCAGCAGCGCGGTGACGACCAGCGCATCCCGCAGCAGCCCGTCGAACGTCTCCACGCGCGGATCGTCGCGCCGCAATATTGCCGCAATGCGTCCCCGGTCATGCCGAGCTTGTCGAGGCACCCTCGTCTCGTCACGAGCGCAGCCGAGTGACGACCCGCATATCGGCGGTCACGACAGGGGGTCGCGCTTCGACTGCGCTCAGCGCGACGACGAGGCTGGCTCGACAAGCTCGCCATGACGGGGGCCGCGCGCGCCCTGAAGGCTAGAGCGTTCCCTGCAGCGGGCGAACGTGCTCAAGCATGAGACGCGGCCACGTCGCACGCCGCTCGTCGTCGATCGCCGGCCCGCGCGACGGCCAGAGGATCGCGACCGACCCCACCGCGTCGCCGTCGGCACCGAGCAGCGGGACCGCGATCGCGTTCGTGCCGGGGACGCGCTCGCCGGTGCTGATCGCGTAGCCGTCGGCGCGCACGGTGCGCAGCGCGGCTTCCAGCGCGGCGCGATCGCTGATGCTGCGCTCCGTGGTTGCTGCAAGCGGCGCGGCAAACACCGCCTCGCGGACGGCCTGCGGACTAAACGCCAGCGTCACCCGGGAACTCGCGCCGAGGTTGAGCGGCGAGGCGGCGCCGATGCGCGTCGTGTAGCGCACCTGATGGCTGCTCGGGATCTCGTGGACGGTGACGCTGCTGAGCTCGTGTCGCTCGGCGAGGTTGATCGTCTCTTCGCTGAGCGCGTGGAGGGCGCGCATCAGCGGCAGGGTGCGTCGGACCAGCCGGTTCGACTGCAGCGCCGCGTTCGCGAGGCCGATCGCGGCGGAGCCAAGCGCGTAGCGGCCGCGCTCGTCCTGC
>DASYFS010000471.1:0-7391 GCA_036498305.1 Candidatus Elarobacter sp.
ATTGAGGAACGACTGGCGCGCGTGATCCAGATCGACCGGCACGTTGAGGCTTGTCGGGTGCAGCGTGACGACCGAGTCGTCGTGGCGATGCGCGGTCGAGACCGTGTCCGCACCCGGAAAGTCGTGGAAGAGGTTGTCGAAGCTCCGATTCTCCTGGACGATGATGACGACGTGTTTGATCACACCGCTCGGCGCCGCTGCATCGGCGGCACCCGCGGCGGCGACGAGCATCGAAAGAACCAGCAGCGTAACGAGACCGAAAACGCGCGGTCGCGCTTCACCCATGACGGGCCTCCTTCGGAGGAAGCATCAGGATCGTGTGCTCTTCGTCGACGTACTCACCGTCGACGAGCAGCGCGCGCGGCTCGACGCCGAACGTCGTGAAGCCGAGCGAGCTGTAGAGCGCCTTCGCCGCGGTTTGCGGCGCGGTGACGCTGACGAGTACCTGTTCGACTCCGGGATCGTCGTTCGCGCGGGCGAGCAGCGCTTCGACCAGCGCGCGGCCGACGCCGCGGCCTCGGCAGCGCGCGGTGACGAAGAAGCTGTAGATATGGCTCTTGTGCCGCTCCAAGCGCCCGTCCTCGCGCCGGTACGTGATGATTCCGACGAGCTCGCCGCGGTCGAACGCGCCGAGCGTGAACGACGCCGGGGAAGTCGTGCTGAACCGCGCTTCGATCTCGCGGACCGGCAGCGCACGATGTTCCTCCGCAGCGCGGCCGAACGCGCGCGGTTCAGTTTCGAGCGCCTCGAGGCGCAGCGTCCACCAAGCCTGCGCATCTCGCACTTCGAGTGTTCGTATCTCGGTCGGGCCGTCAGCGCTCATCCGTCAGGGTCCGCAGAAACGCGATCAAGTCCCTCTCGTCGGCCGGCGTCAGCACCGGGGCCGCGCCGGGCGGGCGGCCGAACGGTGGGTCGGTCACGTCGACATTGGCGCGATAGCGGGGCGGAAGATCGTCGATCGTCGCCGGGCGATACACGTAGAAGTCGACAGCACCGCGGAGCGTGCGATAGAAGCCGTTGTGAAAAAAGGCGCGGCGCGTGGCGACGTTGCGCAGCGAAGGTGTGACGAACATCCCGCAGAAGCGCGGCTCGGCGCGGAGGTCGCGGCGCACCGGGCCGCAGAGGCCGAGATCGAAGAAGGCGGGATCGCGGTTGATCGCGAGCGCGCGATTGCGCGGTACGCCGAGCGCTTCGTATTGATGGTCGGTGAAGAGCGGCGGCAGCCCGTCGGGGGTCGGACGATCGACGTGGCAGCCCGCGCAGTTCGCGCCTTTGGGCTCGTTGAAGAGCCGAAATCCGCGTGCTTCCGCCGGCGTGAACCGTGCCTTGCCCTCGAGCCAGGCGTCGTATTTGCTCGCATACGGGTGGAACGACGGATCTTCGATCTGAAAGCGCGAGACGGCCGAGAGCGCTTCGCCGACCAGCGCGCGGGGGCTGCGCAGAACGCCGGTGCCGAACAACTGCACGAGCGCGCCCGCGTACGGCGCGTGCCGCAGCTTCGCGGCAACGCGCTCGACGCTGCCGCCGTCCATCTCGAACGGGTTGAGCAGCGGCTCTAGCGCCTGACTCTGCAGCGTGTCGGTGCGGCCGTCCCAAAACAAGCCGCCTTGCGGCACGAGACCCGCGGCGCTCGCGTCGGCGGGGACGAGCGGCTTCGCGCGCTCGTCGTCGGTCGCGTCGTCGGGGCCGATGCTGAAGTTCGGCTGCCGCTCCAAATAGCGGAGCGACGGAACGGCGCGCAAGCCCTCGCGGGTCAGCGTCGCGCCGCCGCTCATCACGGCACGCTCGCCGGGCGGACCGTAGGCGTGCACCGGGCTATGACACGACGCGCACGAGAGCCGGCCCGACGAAGAGAGCGTCGCGTCGAAGAATACGCGCCGCCCGACCTGCGCCAGCGCCGACAACGGCGCGGCGGTCGGGCGGACGAGGCGGACGGGATGCGGATTGCCGCCGTCCGGCAACACGTCACCCGCGCCCGCCGCGCCGGCGATAACGCCGGCGGCGGCGAGCGTGACGGCGAGAAACTTCAGCGCGGCTCGGTCACCGCGACCGACGCCGCGACGATCTGGCCGGTCGCCGGATCGAGGAAGAGCGGCGGCCGGCGCGTCTTCGCCGTGAAGTCGAACAGGTTCGCGATCGAGCCGGCGCTTGCGTCGAACGAGCCGCCGCCCAGGCGCCGGCCGTGCAGCCAATTGTCCTCGATGAAGCGCACGACCGACGCTTGCGTGATCGGCGTATGCGCGACGTAGTTCGCCTTCGCGTACGGCGAGATCACGAGGAACGGGATCCGCGTCCCCGGGCCGCAGCGGCCGTTGACCGGCTTCCCGCCGACACCGTTCGCCGCGGTCCCCGTCCCGCATTTGCCGGCGCCGTCGAGCTGATCGGCCTGCGGATCGAACGACGGGCTCACGGCCTTCGCGGCCGCGTGATCGTACCAGCCGTCGGAGTCGTCCCACGTCACGACGATCGCGGTGTTCTTCCAATCCGGCTGCTTCTCGAGAAAGTTGACCAGCGTGACCATGAACTGCTGCTCGTCGAGCGGATCGGAGTAGCCGGCGTGTCCGTCCTGATACGCCGGCGCCTTCACGAACGAGACCGCCGGGAAATTCCCCGCTTTCACCGCGTCGTAGAAGTCCGTCAGGTCGTAGTTGTGGTTTGCCGGATCGGGCATGCCGTCGGCGGCGACGCTCGAACCGATCGCGGCGACCGAACTCGGCCGAGCGTGTACCGAGTTCGCCGTCGAGGAATAGTATGAGAACCAGTTGTGATGCGGAATGTAGTCCGGCACGTCGGCGCCGACGACCGTGCTGTGCGTGCTGCGCTTGCAGTCCGTCGTGCCGTTCGGATTCGTGGCGCCAAGGTTGAAGCCGCCCATGAAGCCGCCCCAGGTGATCTTCGCGTCGTTGAGGAGGTCGCCGATGTTCTGTCCGCTCATCATCGCCATGTCGGTCGGCTTCGAGCAGCGGTCGTAGGTTGGGTCGACGTCGTTGATCATCGTGTAGCCGCCCTGGCCGTCGTCGACGTAGTACGAGGAGCCGCCCTGCGTCCCGGACTTCTTCGTCGTCGTCGCGATCAACATCCCGTTGGTCTGGCCGGCGATCACGTTGAGCGCACCCGGCGTCGACGGCCCGTACGTATCGGTGTACGCGTTGTCGCTCATCGCGAACTTCTGCGCGTAGCGCCACAGCGCGGTGACCGTGTTGCCGTCGTAATAGCCCATCACCTGACCGGAGGTACCGAACGCGCCGACGCCGCCCGGCGTACCGCGGCCCGTATACTTCGGGAACAGGTCGGCGCGGCCGCCGTCGTAGGCTTGCTGCTCGGCGGTGTACGCGTGGTTTTGCGACATCGTCGCGGCCTGCGCGCGGTCGAGCCGGAACGGGTTCGTCGCCGCGGCACCGTTGGCGGCGCCCGCGTTGGGATTGTTCGTGAGAAGATGAGCGGCGGCCAAGGTGTTGACCGGCGGCGTGTTCGCAGCGGCGGTGAAGCGCGGCTCCCCGGGCGGGTTCGCCGCCTTGGGGTACGTCGCGAAGTAGTGGTCGAACGAGACGTTCTCGCTGAAGACGACCACCAGGTGCTTGATCGGCGTCGCGGTGGCCACGCTGCGCGGCTGCTGCGCCGGGGCGGGAGCCCCGGTCAGTCCGACTGCGTAGGTCAGGGCGGCGCACGCGACGGCGAAGCGCTTCACAACGGGCAAATCGATACCTCCGAGACGAGCAGCACGGCGACGGGTCGCCTTCGAGGACCCAGCATAGAAACGGATCATTAACAACAGCCTAAGCTCCACCGCGGCGGGAAGCGCAGGAGCCGGTTCGAATCGCCCCGGCATGAGTCAGGTGCGGGTTTTGGTCGGGACGCGCAAAGGCGCGTTCGTGCTCACCTCGGACGGGAAACGCGAGCAGTGGGAGATCAACGGGCCGCACTTCGCCGGCTGGGAGATCTATCACATGAAGGGATCGCCGGCCGATTCGAATCGCATCTACGCCTCACAGACCAGCGGGTGGTTCGGTCAAGTCATGCAGCGGTCCGACGACGGCGGCGCGACGTGGAACCCGGTCGGCAACCAGTTCGTCTACGACGGCGTGCCGGGGACGCATCAGTGGTACGACGGTACGCCGCACCCGTGGGAGTTCGCGCGGGTGTGGCACGTGGAGCCCTCGCTGACCGATCCCGACACCGTCTACGCCGGGGTCGAGGACGCGGCGCTCTTTCGCAGCACCGACGGCGGCACGTCGTGGCAGGAGCTGTCGGGTCTGCGCGGCCACGGCTCGGGGCCGCATTGGCAGCCCGGCGCCGGCGGGATGTGCCTGCACACGATCGTCCTCGACCCGGTGAACCCCAAGCGCATCTTCACCGCGATCTCCGCGGCGGGCGCGTTCCGCAGCGACGATGCGGGGACGACGTGGACGCCGATCAACCGCGGACTGACGTCGGACGGACTCCCGGATCCGAACGCCGAGGTCGGCCACTGCGTGCACCGCATCGCGATGCACCCGTCGCGTCCGAACACGCTCTTCATGCAGAAGCACTGGGACGTGATGCGCAGCGACGACGCCGGCGACTCGTGGCGCGAGGTCAGCGGAAACCTTCCGACCGACTTCGGCTTTCCGATCGAAGTGCACGCGCACGAGCCGGAGACGATCTACGTCGTCCCGATCACCAGCGACTCGTACCATTATCCGCCCGAGGGGAAGCTGCGCGTCTACCGCAGCCGCACCGGCGGCGGCGAGTGGGAGGCGCTCACGAGCGGCCTGCCGCAGCGCGACTGCTACGTCAACGTGCTGCGCGACGCGTCCGCCGTCGACGCGATGGACCCGTGCGGGATTTACTTCGGGACCACCGGCGGCCAAGTCTACGCGTCGCCCGACGCCGGTGACAGCTGGTCGCCGATCGTTCGCGATCTCCCCGCGGTGCTGTCTGTCGAGGTGCAGACCCTGCCGTGACGGAGCGGCCCGCCCGTATCCGCGTCGTGCTGCCGGCGCATCTGCGCACGCTCGCGCAGGTCGACGGCGAGGTTGCGCTCGAGCTCGGTGAAACGCCGACGCAGCGCACCGTCCTCGACGTCCTCGAGCGCCGCTATCCGACGCTGCGCGGGACGATTCGGGATCAGGTGACGCTGCGGCGTCGTCCGTTCGTTCGGTTCTTCGCGTGCGGAGAGGACCTCTCACACCGCGAGCTCGACGAGCCGCTCCCGGAAGCGGTTGCGGCCGGCGTCGAGCCGTTCATGGTCGTCGGCGCGATGGCCGGCGGTTAGGCGGCGTCCTCGGCCGCGATGATCGCCAGCGCGTCTTCACGCTGCTGGCGCGCCGCGAGGAGTTCGCGGACCTTGAGGACGATCGGCGCGGTCTCGCCGGGCCGGCGGGCGACCATCGGGAGGATCGTCGCGGCGAGCAGCATCAGCGCGACGGGGAGCAGCGTTCCGGAATACGAGCCGGTGACGTCCTTGACGCGGGCCGCGAGCAGCGGGCCGACGACGCCGGCGCAGCCCCACGCGGTGATGATCATCCCGTAGTTGAGGCCCATGTACTTGGTGCCGAAGAAGTCGGCGTTGAAGGCCGGCATCGTGCCGAAGCTTCCGCCGTTGCAGAGGAGGACGAGACCGAAGGCGACCGCGACCGCGACCGGCGCGTGGAGCACCGGCATCAGCGCGAAGATCGCCGCCTGGATCCCGAGGATCATGATGTAGGCGTTGTTACGGCCGATCCGATCCGAGATGTAGCCCCACAAGGTACGGCCGATCCCGTTGAAGATCGCCAGCATGCCGACGGTGAAGGCGGCGACCGCAGCGCTGGTCCCGGTGAGGTCGCTGAAGATCGGCACCGCGTTGCTGATCACGAGAATCCCGGCGGTGACGCTGCAGAAGAGCATCAGCCACAGGAGGTAGAACTGCGGCGTGCGCAGCGCTTCCGACGGACGATACTGGCGGCCCTTGATCCGGATCGGGTCTTCGGCGCGGCGGCCGTACTCCTCGGGCGGGTCGCGCAGAATCAGCGCGCAGCTGCCGCCGATCACCAAGTACGCGAGCCCCGACCACACGAACGTCAGCATGACGGCGTGCACGTCGGCGGGGGTGAAGGCGTGTCCGCGGGTGATGAACGCGTTCGCCGCGGCGGCAGCGTGCGCGAAGCCCGGGAGCCGCGGAACGATATTATTGTAGAAGAAGGCGCCGAGGCCGAAGCCGGTGACGACGAGGCCGCCGGCGAGACCGCGATGATCGGGGAACCACTTCGTGACCATCGCGACCGGAGAGACGTACCCCATCCCGAGGCCGAAGCCGCCGATGACGCCGTACGTGAGGTAGAGCCAAAGGACACCCAGCTGCTCGGTAAACATCCCCGCGAGCACGTTGCCGAGCGCCCACAGCATGATGCCGTAGAGCGCGATCTTGCGCGGGCCTACTTTATCTTGTGCGCGGCCGCCGACGACGGCCCCGATGCCCAGTGAGAAGATCGCGATCGAGAACGTCCACATCATCGTCATCACCGACCAGTGGAACGACGCGATCAGCGGTCTTGCGAAGAGGCTCCAGGAGTAGACGGTGCCGAGGCACATCATCATCATGGTGCCGGCGCCGGCGATCACCCAGCGGTTCCCGAGGATGCCGTGATGGCGCCGATCGGCAGGTAGTGCGTCGAACTCGCCCGTCTTCATCGTCCTTGCAATCCTCGTGTGACGTAGTAGCTGAATGTCTCTCGACCTCTTGCTTCCTTGTGTGATCGGCGACAACATTGCGCTTTTTCGTCAGTCATGTAAAGCAAGCTACAAGTTTGGGCTATATCATCTTTACGCGCTAAGCCGTACGTTTGCTCAAGTAAATTTCGGCGGCTGTCGAACCGCATGGTGAAGCGGAGCGTTACGACGGGCCGTCATCCGACCGTGTCGAACGCCGTCCCGGAGAAGTGTATGGAACTCGTTAAGCGTCAACTCCGAATCCCGATTGCGACGCGCGTGATGGTAACCGGCGCGGCTTGTCTGTTGCTGCTCGCGGGCGCGCTCCTTTATAGCGCGAAAGAGTCCGTGCAAAGCGGCGTTTACAAACAGATCGGCGAGCGCGTCCAGGTCGGGCAGAACACGCTGTGGGACCTGGTAAACCAGAAGGGTCCGGCCTCGATCGTCGACGGCGACCTGCGGTTCGGGAGCTGGGTCGTCAAAGGCGACCACTCCGTGGTCGACCGGGTGAAGCAACTCACCGGCGCCGACGCCACGATCTTCCAGATGATCGACGGGAAGCCGATGCGCGTCACCACGACCGTGATGAAGCTCAAGCCGAAAGTCGCTCCCGCCGGCTGGGTTCCGGCCCGCAACGACAACACCGAGCTGGTCGGACCGGCGCGAGTTGCATTCGACAAGGGACTGAGCTACACGGGGGTTAGCCCGGTCGCCGGACGTCC
>DASYFS010000472.1:0-1895 GCA_036498305.1 Candidatus Elarobacter sp.
CGCGGCGTGAAGTCGCCGCCGGCGAACCGTTCCAGCTCGGCGCGGATTGCCTCGATCGGCCCCATCGCGCGGCGCGCGATGCGTCGGCCGACGAACCACGACGCGGCCGCAGCGAGCAGCTCCAACGTGAGGAAGCTCAGCGCGAGCCAGCGCACCGCGGCGTCGACGCGCGCGAAGTCGGGCGCGACGAAGACGTCGCCGCCGCCGGGGAGCGCGACGTGAAACGGGTGCAGTCCGAGCGCTCCGGGGAGGTCGAGCAGCCCGCGCGGCGCGCCGCGCAGCGGTAAGCCGCGACCGCCCGGAGGCGGTCCCATCGGCGAACGATGCAGGTTGATCCGCACGACGACGCCGTCGGGGACGTGCATCGACTCGACCTCCGCGGCGAGGGTCGCGGCCGGCGCGGTGGCGGCGCCGTGAATCACGCGGTCGACGTCGTGCGCCGTATGGTTCACCGAGCTCGCAAGCGATCGTGCGAGGACGAACGCCGCCGCGACGCACACCGCCAGCGCCAGCACCGTCAGCGAGGTCGCGGATGCGATGGCGTACGAGAGCGTGAGCCGCGTGCGGAACGTCACGAGCTGCGCAGCGTGTATCCGACCCCGCGCACCGTGCGGATCAGCGGCGTTTCGCCCGGGCCGTCGACCTTGCCGCGCACGTAGGAGATGTACGTCTCGACCGTCGAGGGCGTGACGTCGCGCTCGTCGCCCCACACCAGATCGAGCAGCTCGGCGCGGGTGAAGACGCGTTTCGGGCGGCGCGCGAGCGCGGCGAGCAGATCGAACTCACGCACGGTCGTGCGCAGCTCGCGCCGTCCGCGCGTCACCGAGCGCGTCTCGAGGTCGATCGTGAGGTCCTCGTAGCGAAGGACGTCGACCGAGCGCAGCCGCGGACGCCGCAGCGCCGAACGGAGCCGTGCGATCAATTCGTCGACATCGAACGGCTTCGCGACGTAATCGTCGGCGCCCGCGGCGAGTCCCTGGACGCGGTCGCGGACGTCGCCGCGCGCCGTGAGCAGGATGATCGGCGCTTCGGTGAGACGGCGCAGCATCGGCAGGAGCGAGATGCCGTCGACCTTCGGCATCATGACGTCGAGCAGGATGCAGTCCGGCTCCCAGTCCCGCACGGCGTCGAGCGCGGCGAAGCCGTCGGGAACCGTTCGCACCGCGAAACCGTCGCGCTCGAGCGCGACCTCGATGAAGTCGCGAATCGTCGATTCGTCGTCGACCGCGAGAACGCGCGCGCCGGGTGGTCCGTCGTTCGTCGTCATGTCACGTTCCATGATACGGAGATCGCTCCGGGGGCGCTGGGAACGGCCCGCGCTCTCCCAGAGATCGCGGGCCGTCCGGATCAGCCGGCGGATGAACCGCCGGTCGCTTCGTGCCGAAGCTGGTTGAGGACGATCGAGAGCGCCGCCAGGGCCTGTTGCGCCGCGTCCGTCGTGTCGGTCGTCGTCGTCGAGCCGGACGACGACCCGCCGCCGAAGCGTCCCGGATCGCTCGCCTGTGCGTTCTGCAGGTTCTGCTCGAAGGTGGTCTTCTGGCTGTCCGTGAGGACGCTTTCGATCTGCGCGTTCACCTGGTTGTGGCTGAGACCTTGGCTGCGCGCGTTCTCGAAGATCGCTTTGATCTTCGCTTGCTGATCGCTGGTGAGCGTGATCCCCTTGAAGAGATCGGGCGGCGGTCCGGGCGGCGGCCCGCCCTGCGCGCCTTGCTGCACGGCCGTGCTCGCTTCCGACGCGAGCTGCGTCTTCTGTGCGTCGGTGAGCACGTTCTCGATCTGATTCTCCAGATCGGTGGCGGACGTTCCGTTCTGTTTGGCGGCGCTGATGAGCGAACGGATCTTGGTGCGTTGCTCCTCGGTCAAGCCGAGATCGGCGAACTGCCGGAGGCTCGTCG
>DASYFS010000473.1:0-1922 GCA_036498305.1 Candidatus Elarobacter sp.
CGCATCCGCCGCGACGCGGAGATCGCGACCGGCGCCGTCGGGATGATCACCGAACCCGCCGATGCCGAAGAGATCGTCGCCGGCGGCAAGGCCGATCTCGTCATCATCGCGCGCGAGCTGCTGCGCGATCCGTACTGGCCGCTGTTCGCAGCGCGTGCGCTCGGCGCCGACGTCGCATGGCCGCCGCAGTACCAGCGCGCGATCGGCGACCGCGCCACGATGCGGAGCGCCGTCACGACCTAGCCCGTTACGCGGAGGCCTGCGGCGATGCCGTTGATCGAGAGCCGGATCGCGTCTCGTAAGAGCGCGTCCGGTGCTTCGCGGTAGGCGCCCAGCAGGCGGATCTGCAGCAGCGAGATCGGGTCGACGTAGGGATTGCGCAGCGCGATGCTGCGTGCGAGCGTCGGTTCGTCGGCGAGCAGCTCGCCGCGCTGCACGATCTGCAGCAAGGCGTCCTTCGTCGCGTCGAACTCGGCGCGGATCACCGCGACGTAGGTGCGTGCGGCTTCGTCGTCGCCGGCGAGGCCGTGGACGTAGCGTTCGAAGATCGTCAGGTCGGCGACCGCGAGCGCGCGCTCGATCCCGCGCAGCAGCGTCGCGAAGAACGGGAACGCCGACGCCATCGCCTGCAGCGTTACGATCGCCTCCGGCGGCTCGGCGGCGACCGCCGCGCCGAAGCCGTACCAGCCCGGCAGCATCGCGCGCGCTTGAATCCAGGCGAACGACCACGGGATCGCACGCAAATCGTTGACGCTGCGGCGCGCGCCGCGGCGTCCCGGTCGTGAGCTGATCTGCATCTCGCCGATCTCGTCGAGCGGCGTGCAGCGCGCGAAGAAGTCGAGGAACGCCGGATCCTCGGCGAGCGTGAGGTACGCGCGTTCCGACGTCGCGGCGAGCCGGTCGAGCAGCGTGCTCCAGGCTGCGGGAACCTCGTACGCGGCCGGCTCCGTCGCCAGGATCGCAGAGGTCAGCGCGAGCTCGAGGTTGCGCCGCGCCAGCGCCGGCAAACCGTAGCGCGTCCCGATCACCTCGCCTTGTTCGGTGACCTTGAAGCGGCCGCTGCGCGCTTGCGGCGGCTGCGCGTCGATCGCCTCGCGCGCGTCGGCGGCGCCGCGGCCGACCGAGCCGCCGCGGCCGTGAAAGAACCGCAGCGCGATCCCGTGCCGCGCGGCGACGCCCGCGAGCGCGACCTGCGCGCGATAGACCCACCATGCGCTCGAGACGACGCCCATCGTCTTCGTCGTGTCGGAGTAGCCGAGCATCACCTCCCACACCTCGCCGCACGCGGCGACGTGGGCGCGGAAGGCCGGAATGTCCAGCACCGTCTCGGCGATCGACGCCGCCGCGGCAAGCGCGGTCGCGCTCTCGAAGAGCGGCACGATCTGCAGCGCGCCGGCGTCGGTCGCGCCGGCCGCGCGCGCGAGGACGTGCAGCGCGAGCACGTCGTGCGCGGACTCCGTGCCGGCGAGAATGAACGTCTGCACCGCGGCAGCGCCGCCGCGCGCGCGCACCGCCGCCATCGCGGCGATCGACGCGACGAGGTCTTCGGTCGCAGGCGAAAATGCCGCGCGCGGAATCAGCGGCCGCCGCGACGCCAGTTCGCGCGCGAACCACGCCGTCGCGTCATCTTCCGTCCGCGTGGAGAGCGGCGGGAGCTCGGGCTCGACGGCCGCGACGATCTCGTCGAGCGCCCGCCACACGGCGTCGCGATGCTGCCGCCATTCGAGCTCGACGACGTGGAAGCCGAACAGCTCGACCGCCCGCCGCAATCGCCGCAGCGGCCGCACGACGTCGGCGCCGCTGTGCGCGCCGATGCTGCGTTCGAGCAGCTCGAGATCGGCGCCGAACGCCGCCGCGTCCAGGTAGCCGTGCTCGCCGTCGGCGAGCGCGAGCGTCAGCCGGCGGTGGACGAAGGCGAGCTT
>DASYFS010000474.1:0-16551 GCA_036498305.1 Candidatus Elarobacter sp.
AGGAACTTCTTGATGTCATTGAGATCGAAACGGTCCGAGGAGTCCTCGACGAGGACGACCCGCTGGCCGCTTCCGCCGTCGGCGACGGCGTCGGTCATCGTGCGAAAGCGCGCCGGCTCATACCAGTCGCCGCGAAAGAGCGTGTACGACGGGCGCGCGTCGGCGAGCCGCGGCGCCGTCGCAACGACCGCGCCGGCGACGCGGCGGACGCGATCGGCCGGGATGGTGAGCGGTCCGGAGGGTGCCAATACCGTGCGCGTTCCGTCGGTCCACTTCTGCCAGCGCTGGTTAAAGAGCCGCTCCGCGAGGTCGATGCGCATGATTCCGCCGACGACCAGACCGTCGCCGGAGTTGGCGGCGTCGGCGATGGAAGCGGCCTTGAGCAGCAGGTTGAGTGCCCGCGCGTCCTGCACGCGGCCGAACTGGTCGACAAACTGCTCGCGGGTCAGCGGCTTGCGGTGGAGCGGGTTCTGCGGGTCG
The DNA here is from genome assembly GCA_036498305.1 of Candidatus Elarobacter sp. Classification (GTDB taxonomy): domain Bacteria; phylum Vulcanimicrobiota; class Vulcanimicrobiia; order Vulcanimicrobiales; family Vulcanimicrobiaceae; genus Vulcanimicrobium. The sequence goes on from DASYFS010000474.1 coordinate 481, forward strand.
CTCATCCTCGCGGCGAGCCCTTCCAGGTCACCGCGCGGCTGCAGCTCGATCGCCACGTGCAGCAGGGTCGCCGGGTTCGCCGGTCCCGCCGGGCGAAGACCCGTCAGCGCGCCGGTCGCGACCGTGACCCGGGAGACGGCGGCGCGGGCCGGTTGGGAAGCGGCCGAGAACGCGATCACGGCGCAACCGGCGAAGACCCAGAATCCTTTGAAGCTCAACCGCATCCTTTCCGAGAGGCTACAAGCGTGAAACGCAACGCCTTCGTCCGGAGTCTCGTCGCGACGGTCGGCGTCACCGAGCTGGTTCACATCGCGCCTGCGCTCGCGCTCGACGAAGCGCAAGTCGGACACGAGGTCTTTGCCCAGCTCCGGGACGACGGCGATCTGCTGTTCGACTCCTCGTACTACGAGCACCTCAACGAGGTCGGTTCGGTCATCGCCGACTCGGTGAAGTCGCGCTATCCCTATCCGATCCGCTACTACATCGTGCGCGGCGATTCGGCCAACGCCTTCTCGGTCCCCGGCGGGAACATCTACGTCAACGAGCCGCTGCTGAAGCTGGCAAAGAACCGCGACGAGTTGGCCGGCGTTCTCGCCCACGAGACGGGCCACATGGTGCTGCACCACGTCGCGAAGCACATGGCGGCGCTGCAGAAGAAGAGCACTGTCGCGAGCATCGGCTCGATCTTGGCGCAAGTCGTGCTGGGCCCGATCGCGGGCGCCGCCATCGACTACGGCTCACAGTATGCCGTCGCCGGCAGCGACGCGGCGCAATCCCGCCACATCGAAGCGCAGGCCGACGAGGAAGGTGCGCGGATCATTGCCGCGACGAATACGTTCAATCCGTGGGGGATGGTCTGGTTCTTCCAGATCATGAGCGAGACGTACGGACCCGGGCAGGCGACCTGGCTGCGCGATCACCCGCTCGACGAGCAGCGCATCGCGGACCTCGAGAACCAGTTCCACACCAACCCCGACGTCTTCGGCAAGTTCAAGGACACCAAGCGCAAAGACGACGTCTACTGGTAGCGCTCAGCCGGGGACGATGACGGCGGCGCCGTCGACGGCGTCGCCGCGGACCGCGGCGAGGGCGTCGGACGCGCGTTCGAGCGGGAACGTCGTCGCGTGCGGGCGGAGGCCGATCTCAGCGGCGAGCGCGAGGAAGTCGTACGCGTCGGCGCGCGTCATGTTCGCGACCGACCGGAGCTGACGTTCGCCCCACAGCAGCGAGTCGTAGTCGAACTGCGGGATGCGATCGAGATGGATCGCGTTGATCGCGACGACGCCGCCTTTGCGCAGCGAGCGCAGCGCGGCGAGCACGACGTCGCCGGACGGCGCGAACGTCACCGCGCGGTCGAGCGGCTGCGGCGGGGCGTCGGTCGCGTCGCCGACCCACGTCGCGCCGAGGGAGGCGGCGAAGCGGCGGTGGCTCTCGCCGCGCGTCGCGACGAACACCTCGCAGCCCCACGCGTGCAGCACCGGGACCATCAGGTGTGCCGAGGCGCCGAAGCCGTAGAGGCCGACGCGCTCGCGCGGCTCGACGCCGGCGACACGCAGCGCGCGAAAGCCGATGATCCCCGCGCACAGCAGCGGCGCGGCGTGCACGTCGTCGAGCCGGTCGTCGAGCGGGTAGGTGAAGTCGGCGCGCGCGACCGCGTACTGCGCATAGCCGCCGTCGACATCGTAGCCGGTGAAGCGCAGCAGGTCGCAGAGGTTCTCGCTCGCGCGCCGGCAGTACGCGCAGGTACCGTCGGTCGAGGCGATCCACGAGACGCCGACCCGCATCCCGAGCGGCCGCTCGGGCGTTGCGCCGCCGGCGACGTCGCCGACGATCTGGTGGCCGGGAATGATCGGTTCGCGATGCGGCGGCAGCTCGCCGTCGACGATGTGGAGATCGGTGCGGCAGACGCCGCACGCGCGGACGCGCAGCAGCAGCTCGCCGGGCCCCGGCGTCGGGATCGGCCGCTCGACGACGGCGAAGCGATGCGCCGCGCGATCGAGGACCGCCGCGTTCACGGCGCGCGCACGACCCGGTAGCGCTCGCCCTCGCGCGCGAGAAAGCCGCCGTCGGCGAGCGCTTCGAGCACTTCATGCGTCGCGGCGCGCTCGTTCTTGTTCGGCATCCCGGCCCAACGCAGCGCGATCTCGTTCTCGTCGAGCTCGGCGTCGGGCTGCAGCAGCCCGGTGACGAACGACTCGCTGAGCTTCACCCGCTCCATGCGGCGACGCACCGGCTCGAGTGCGGCGTCGAGCGATCCCGTCACCGGCTCCGGCTCCGGCGCGGCGATCGCCGGCGGCGGCGGTTCGGCCACGATGGCCGCCGGCGGCTGCGCGGCTTGAATCCCGACGAGCGACGGATTACGTTCGACGATCGCGTCGGTGAGGCGCGGGAAGAGCTCGCCGAGCGCGACGAACGCGGTCTGCCACGGTACCGCGTTGACGACGCGCGGACGCGAACGGAACGCGAGCAGGATCTTGCGGGCGACCGTCTCCGGCGAGGCGAGGATCGACGGCGGCGCGCCGGGCATCCCCGCGCGCGTCATGAACGCGGTGTCGACGACGCCGGGATCGACGTACGTCACCGCGATCCCGTCGGGCTTGAGCTCGCGCCGCAGCACCGCGGCCGCCGAACGCACCGCCGCTTTCGAGGGCGAGTACGCGCCCAGACCGTGCACCGGAACGCGCGCGACGCCGCTGCCGACCAGAAAGACGTGGCCGCGCGCCGCGCGCAGCAGCGGGAGCGCCTCGCGGACGAGCGCGACCGGTCCGATCACGTGCGTTCCGAACTGGTCTTGCAGCTCAGCATCGCTCTGCTCGGCCAACGGCCCGACGGCGACGTGACCGGCGTTGTTCACCAGCACGTCGATCCCGCCGAACTCGCGCCGCGCAAGCGCGACGACGGCACGTGCGCTCTCGGGCTTCGCGACGTCGAGCGCCGCGGTGACGATGCGGCCGCCGTCGGCGCGGACCCGCTCGGCGAGCGCGTCGAGCGCGATCTGGTTGCGGCCCACCGCGACGACGTCGTAGCCGGCGCGCGCCGCGCGCAGCGCCAAGGCGCGCCCGATCCCGCTCGACGCGCCGGTGACGACGACGACGCTCATCGCCCGATCGCGGCGCGAGCCTCGTCGAGCGCCTTCTTCGCGCCGGCCGTCATGAAGTTCACGTCGCCGCCGACGCCGATGAAGCGATAGCCGAGATCGGCCATCTCCTTCGCCATCTGGGCGTCGCGGGCCAGGATCCCCGCGACCTTGTTCGCCTTCGCCGTCGCGGCGCTGACTTTTTTGATGAGCGCCATGTAGTCGTCGTCCTTCAGCCACGCGCCCGGCCAGTGCTTGCCGGTCGACGCGGCGAGGTCGTTGGGGCCGACGAAGACGCCGTCGATCCCCTCGACGGCGAGGATCGCGTCGACGTTGTCGACCGCGGTCTTCGTCTCGCACTGCGGGAGGACGAGAATCTCGTCGTTCGCGCGCTGGAAGTACGTCATCGGGTCGGTGTGCCACGCGAGGTTGGCGCGCACGCCGCCGCGGCTGCGCTCACCCAGCGGCGGGAAGCGCGCGTCGGTGACGACCCGGCGGGCGTCGCCGGCATCGTTGACGACGGGGACGACGATCCCGCGCGCGCCGAGGTCGAGCGCGCGCTGAATCTGCGACGACTCGTTCCACGCCGGACGCACGATCGCCACCGCGTCGGTCGTTCTGCACGCGGTCAGCATCGCCGCGGCCTGATGCAGCGCCGCCGGCGAATGCTCCATATCGATGAGCAGCCAGTCCCAGCCGAGCTGCGCCATCGCTTCGGTCGCGAGCGCGTCGGGGAGGGTCAGCCAGGAGCCGAGGACGGTGCCGCCCGCGCGCAGCCGGTGTTTGACGGAGTTCTCTTGCACGACGCTAGCGGTACCCCGCCGCGGTCCGCCGTTCCTCGACGACGCCCAAGAAGGCGTCGTACAGCGTCTTCGTGCTCGTCGGCAGCGTGCGATAATAGTAGACGTCGGCGATCATCGGCATCTCCATCGGGCGCCCGACCGTCCGATGTTCCTTGGCGAACGCAGAGAGCGCGTGCGCGACCGGCTTCTCCGTCCCGTCGCTGCGTATGATCCCGAACGACCGCTCGTGGATCGCGCGATCGAACGGCGCCTCGTCGTGCAGCTCGTCGGCGTAGTCGGCCCAGCACCACCAATAGGCGCCCAGCCGTCCGTCGGCGTGCAGCCGGTCGAGCACCGCCGTCGCGTACGTCGCCATCTCGTGCTCATCGAGGCAGGCGTACGGCGCGAGCACCGGATCGTCGGGCGAGATCGTCGGCGCGGGCGGCTCGTCGGGGAGCGGAACGCGGTCGTACGGCGAGAGCTTCCCCGGCGGACACGTCGGGTTCCCGAACTCGCTGAACAACACGGGCTTGAACGAGAACGCCGCCGCGAGCTGCGCGAGAAACGGCACGACCTCGGGATCGCTGCGGCTGCGGCTGAACCAGCTGTAGACCGGATAGCCGTGCATCGTCGCAAACGCATGCGGCGCGTCGAGCGAGGCGAGGCGCAACGCGCGGTCCTGCGTGAGGTCCTCGCCGTGCGTGCCGGCGCAGACCGGATGCGCCGAGCTCTCCTGCAGCGCGTCGGTGAGACGGCGGCTCCAGTTTGTCGCGTCGGCTTCGCTCGCCGGGATGCGAACGTTGCTGAACTCGTTGCCGAGATCCCAGGCGAGCACCGCCGGATGGCCGTTCAGTCGCTCCCCGGCGGCGCGCGCGAGCTTCAGCTGCGCGTCGAGGAGCCGTCCGGTGTAGATGTCACCGGCGCCGTAGGGCGACTCGCCCTCCTCGGTTATCGTGCGGAAGCGGCCGTGCGGAACGCTGCGATCGAGCGTCCACGACGGGAGCCAGTTGACCCCGCTCATGTGGCCGCAGAACAGCGTCGGCATTACCCGGATCCCGGCGTCGGCGGCGCACTCGACGACGGCGACGAGCCGGTCGAGCATGCTCGTGTCGATCCTCTCACGCTCCGGCTGGAAGTCGGCCCAGCGCAGGAAGAAGCGCACGGCGTCGAGCCCGAGATCGGCGATCCGGGCGAAATCTTCGCGCACCTCGCTCGCCGCGAAGCGCTGCCACATCGCCATCGCGGAACGCCGCGGCCAATAGTTGATCCCGACGGAGAATCGCATCGTCCCGCCGATTGTACCCTGCGAGGGCGGCCGTGGGGGCGGCCCGAACGGCGCAGGCGATGGCAGCCGAGTCGCCCCGCGTGGGCATCATCATGGGCTCGAAGTCCGATTTGGAGACGATGCGCGCGGCCGCGACCACGCTCGGGGAGCTCGGCATCCCCTTCGAGCTGCGCGTCGTCTCGGCACACCGGACCCCCGATCTCATGTTCCGCTACGCGAGCGAGGCGGCCGGACGCGGGATCGCGGTGATCATCGCCGGCGCCGGCGGCGCCGCACACCTGCCGGGGATGGTCGCGACCAAAACCAACCTGCCGGTCATCGGCGTTCCGGTCGAGTCGAAGGCGCTCAAAGGCTTGGACTCGCTGCTCTCGATCGCGCAGATGCCGGCCGGCGTCCCGGTCGCGACGATGGCGATCGGCGGCGCCGCCAACGCGGCGCTGTACGCGGCGCGCATCCTGGCGCTCACCGACGACGCGCTCGCGGCGCGGCTTGCGGCGCGCACCGACGCGATTCGCGGCGAGGTCGAGGCGATCGAGCTGTGATCCGCACGATCGGGATCCTCGGGGGCGGGCAGCTCGGACGGATGCTGACGCTCGAGGCGAAGCGGATGGGCTATCGCGTCGTCACGCTGGAGCCGTTTCCCGACTCGCCGACCGGACAGATCGCCGACGAGCAGATCGTCGCCGCGTACGACGACCTGCGCGCGATCGGTGAGCTCGGCGCGCGCACCGACGTCGTCACCTACGAGTTCGAGAACATCCCGCTCGAGTCGGTGCTCGCGCTCGAGGCCGACCGGCGGATCGTTCATCCGGGCTCGGCGGCGCTGCGGATCACGCAGGAGCGCATTCTTGAGAAGACGTTCGTGCGCGACTGCGGGATCCCGACCGCAGACTTCGCGCCGGTGCGCACGCGCGAGGAGCTCGCGGCCGCCGAGGCGGCGATCGGCTATCCCGGCGTCCTCAAGACGACGATGGGCGGCTACGACGGCAAAGGCCAGTGGGTCGTGCGCTCCCGCGACGACGCCGAGCGCGCATGGAGCGAGGCCAAGGGCGGCGCGCTGATCTGGGAGCGCCTGATCCCCTTCGATCGCGAGCTCTCGATCATCGCGTCGCGCAACGCGCACGGCGACATCATCGCCTTCCCGACGTCCGAGAATCAGCACGATCACGGCGTGCTGTCGACGACGATCGTCCCCGGCCGCATCCCGGCCGACGTCGCCGAGCGCGCGCGGCGCTATGCGACGACGATCGCCGAGCGGCTCGACATCGTGGGGACGTTCTGCGTCGAGTTCTTCCACGCCGGCGACCAGCTGCTCGTCAACGAGATCGCGCCCCGCGTTCACAACAGCGGCCACTACTCGCTCGACGCGACCTCGCTCTCACAGTACGAGGCGCACGTCCGCGCGATCTGCGGTCTGCCGCTGGTCGAGCCGCTGCAGTTCATGCCGGCCGTGATGGTCAACATCCTCGGCGCCGGCGCCGGCGACACGCTGGCGGGGATCGACGAGCTGCTGCGCGAGCCGCTGCTGAAGCTCCACGTCTACGGCAAGGCGCACGCCGCACTGCGCCGCAAGATGGCGCACTTCACGGTCCTCGGCGAGACGGTCGACGACGCGCTGGGGAAGGCCGAGCGCGGCCGCGGCGTCCTGCACTGGGTCGACGACCGCGCCGCCGCGGTGCGATGACCGGCGAAGACGAGACGCGAGCGCTGCGCCGCGGGATCCGCATCGATCTGGTGATCGCGCTGTGCGCGCTGCTCGTCTCGGCCTGCGCGACCGCCGCCTCGTTCTGGCAGACGCACGTCGTCGCGCAGCAGTTGTCGTCGCAGGTGTGGCCGTTTCTGACCATCAGCACGACCTACGATGTCGATTCGGTCGCGGTCGACATCAGCAACGACGGCCTCGGCCCTGCGATCGTGCGCTCCGCCGAGCTGACGATCGACGGGACGCCGTACGCCGACCCGCTCAAGGCCGTGCTGCATCTCGTCTCGGTACCGAAGCACGTTCGTCGCATCTCGGCGACGTATTCCGGGATCTCACCGGGAAGCGTCATCCGTGTCGGCGGCAACGTCCGTTTCTTCCGCATCGTCGCGCCGTGGTTTGCGCAGCAGTACGCGCAGCGATCCGAGCGCGTCGATCTGCGGCTCTGTTATTGCTCGCTGCTGGGCAACTGCTGGCGCATTGCGGCCCGCCAAACGGAAGATCCGATCCCGGTCTCGCGGTGTCCGTCGCTGGGAGCGGCACAGCTCCTCGTCACCCCCGGCATCGGCAAATCACCTTCGCCCGCACGTTCGGGACTCGCCCGCTGAGGTATACTGATCCCATGCGCACGTTGCCTCGCCCATCCGTCGCGTTCTTCGCGGCTTCCGTCGCCGTGCTCGCGCTCGCCTCGGCCGTCTCGGCCGCAAACGGCGGCGCGAACCTCACCAACGGCCGCGACATCTTTCTCACCGGACGCGACCTCAGCGGGAAACGCATCACGGCGAGCCCTCCGGCGCTGCGCCCCACGTGTGCCGCCTGTCATCGCGCCGACGGCTCGGGCGGGCTCCATATCGCCGGTGCGGTCAGCGCGGACTTGCGACACAAGGCGATGGTCACCGATCAGAAGCCGCCGTACACGATCCCGCTCGTCGTCCGGGCGATCACGAAGGGGTTGGACAATCAGGGCCACGCGCTGAGCCCGGTGATGCCGCGCTGGCGGCTTTCGGCGCGCGATGCGAGCGACGTCGCGGCTTACGTGCTCTCGCTGAAGTAATCCGCCCCTTCTTGTCGTTGACCGCGTAAGCGCCAGGGAAGGTCGTGCGCGGGCTTCGGCGGGACGTCGGTGAACGCCATCGGCCGGTCCCACCAGTCGTGATCGCGCCAGCGAATCTGTTCTGCCGACGGCGGGGGCGGCGTACGCAGCCGCAGCGCCTCCCGGTACGCATCGAGATAGCGCTCCACCATCCGGTCGATCGAGAACGTCGCCTCGACGTGCGCGCGGCACGCGGCGCGCGAAAGGCTTGCAAGCCGCGGAACCTTCGCGGCGGCATCGGCTGCGGAGTCGCACAGGAAACCGGTGACGCCGTCGACGACGATCTCGGGGAGCGATCCCATCCGCGCGCCGAGGACCGGCGTCCCGCACGCCATCGCTTCGACCAGCGTCAGCCCGAAGCGCTCGGGGCGCGTGGTGAGGTGCACGAGCGCGAGCGCGTTGCCGACCAGCTCGTCGCGCGCGGGGCCGGTGACGTGGCCGAGGAACTGCACGCGATCGCCGTCGACGTGCGGCGCGATCTCGGTGCGGAAGTACTCCTCGTCGTGTGGGATCCCGGCCATCTTCAGCCGCACCCCGGCCGCGCGCGCGGCCGCGATCGCGAGGTGCGCGCCCTTCTCCGGGTGGAAGCGCGCGAAGAATAACAGATAGTCGCCGGGGCGGTCGCGGAACGTCCACGCCTTTGGATCGATGCCGTTGTAGGTGGTCGCGAGATACTGCAGCCCCGGATCCCGGTCGGCGTCGCTGATCGAGCAGTAGAACGAGCGCGCCGCACCCGCGTAGTATGCGGCGAGGATCGGCGGCGACGAGAAGCCGTGGATCGTCGTGAGCATCGGCGGCGCCGTCGTCGCGAGCGCGTGGAGCAGCGGCTTCCAGTCGAGGCTGTTGTGGATCAGGTCGAACTCGCCGGCGCGCGCGAACAGCGAGGCGACGTGCAGCTCGGTCGCAATCTCGCCGTTCAGCGCCGGATCCTCGTTGAGCCCGACGGGGACGACGGCGGCGAGCTTTCCGGGACTGTGCGAGTTCGCGGTCGCGAACAGCGTCACGTCGACGCCGCGCGCGACGAGCCCGCGCGCGATGTTGTACGCGACCTGCTCCCACGGCCCGTAGCCGGCCGGCGGCGTCGGCCACGAGATGGCGCCGAGCAGCGCGACGCGCAGCCCGGCGAGGTCGGAAGCGCTCAGCGTTCGTGGGCGACGGCGCCGCCCTTGATCACGACGCGAGGCTCGCGCAGCGCGCGCACGTCGGTGCCGTAATCGCGATCCAGGACGAGCAGATCGGCGGGGCGGCCGGCATCGAGAATGCCGGCCTCGACGCCGAGGAGCGCGGCCGAGGTCTGCGTTGCTGCGGTGAGCGCCTGCTGCGGCAACATCCCGATCATCGTCGTCATCAGCTCGATCTCGTAGGCGTAGTTCTGGTGATAGTTGTAGGGCGTTCCGGCGTCGGAGCCGCCCGCGATCGTCACGCCGGCGCGCCAGGCCTTGCTGACGTTCTGCAGCGCGTTCTCGTAGAGCGCGGTCGCCTTGCGGACGACGTAGTCCGGCTGCTTTCCGGTCGCGATGTTCTCGTAGATGCACACGACGGCGGCGAGGGTAGGGACGAGGTACGTTCCGTGTTCCTTGAAGAGCGCGATCGCCTCGTCGTCGAGCAGGTGGCCGTGCTCGATCGAGTCGACCCCGGCGCGCAGCGCGTTCTTGATCCCGTTCGTGCCGATCGCGTGCGCGGCGACGCGCAGGCCGTGCGTGTGCGCCTCGACGATCGCCGCGCGCATCTCCTCTTCGGTCAGCTGATCGATCCCCGGGACCGCCCCCTTCGTCAGCACGCCGCCGGTCGCGATCAGCTTGATGCAGGCGGCGCCCGCCTTGAGCTGCTCGCGAACCGCCTTGCGCGCGTCCCACGGACCGTCGGTCTCGCGGCCGATGAAGGAACCGTGGCCGCCGGTCATGCACAGCGCGCGCCCGGCGGGAATGATCGTCGGACCGGGATGGTCGCCGCGCCCGATCGCGTCGCGCACGGCGATCGCGTTCGAATCGGCGGCACCCAGATCGCGCAGCGTCGTCACGCCGCCTGCCAGCGCGAGCCGCGCGTTGCGCGCCGAGTCCAGCGTCCGTTCGATCGCCGTTCGCAGCACGTAGACGCCCTGCGTGTCCGGCTCGCCGTTCACCTCGAGGTGCGCGTGGGCGTTGATCAGCCCGGGGACGACGCAGGCGGCCTCGATCGTCCGGTCCGCTGCGACGTCTCCGTCGGAGGCGCGGATCTCCGCGACCTGACCGTCCGCGACGACGAGCGTGACGTTCGAGCGCGGCGGGGCCGCCGTGCCGTCGTAGAGCCGTCCGGTCCGGATCGCGATCTGCATGGCGCCCTCGCTACGACCCGCAGGCATCGCCGCCCCGCGCCCGGAACGGCATAGCTAGAAATAGCTAGGAGGTGCCATGCTCACGAAAGCGCTCATCGCCGGGGCCTTCGCCCTGCTGCTGTTCACCGGCTGTTCCGGCGGCGGCGGGCTCTTCGCTCAGCCGAAGCCGACGGACTTCCCGACCGGGTACTGCCTGGTCCCTCCGATCCCAGGCACGCTGATCTCGCCGGCCCCGAACGCGACCAACGTCCCGAAGACCGTCGGCACGATCACCTTCAGCGTCGGCAATGCAGGGCTGATCGGCGGGACGCTCACGCTGATCAACACCGCGAACCAGACCTCGATCACGGCGGGCCCCGTCACCGGGACGGCCGCGAACGCGTCGGCAACGATCCCGGTGCTGCAGCCGAACACGACCTACAACGCGAGCGTCAGCAACACGATCCCGGGGGATGCGTGCAATCCGCGCACCGCGGTCCTCGGCTCGTTCACGACCGGGCCGTAACGGGCGCCGTCAGCAGGTCGAGCGCCGCGAAGCAGCGGTCGACGTCCGCCGTGTCGTTGTAGTGCGCGAAGGAGAGCCGCAAGACGACGCCGTTCGTCTCCGGTGAGAACGTGCGCATCAACCGCGGCGTGTAGTTGTCGCCGAGCGCCGCCTCGATCCCCGCGGCTTCGAGGTGCGCCGCGGCATCGGCCGCCGCGACGCCGCGAACGGTGAAGGCGAAGACCGGGAGCCGGTCACGGTCGGCCGGCCGACCGAACAGCGTGATCCTGTCGGCCCGTTCGGCGAAGCGCGCGCGGGCGTAGGCGCCGAGCTCGTCCTCGTACGCGGCGAGCCGCGCGATCCCGTCGCGCGCGCTGCCGTGACCGGCGTCGCGGAGATATGCGATCGTGCCCAGCCAGCCGGCGAGCAGCTCGTGGCTCTGCGTCCCCGTTTCGATCGACCAGTTGAGCCCCGGGCTCGGCAGCGAAGGATCCTCGGCGGTGAAGAAGCGCCGTGCGAACTCCGGGTTCGCGTAAAACGCGCCGAGATGCGGTCCGTAGACCTTGTACGGCGAGTAGAGGACGACGTCGGCCGACGGCGGGATGTCGACGACGAGATGCGGGACGGCCTGCACCGCGTCGACGATCACCAGGGCTCCGGCGTCCTTCGCCGCGGCGGCGAGCCGCGCGACGTCGAAGACGTTCCCGCTCCCGTTCGACGCCCACGGCAGCGCGACGAGGATCGGACCGCGCGCCAGCGCGGCAGCGTACGCGCGTTCGTCGAGCTCGCCGTGCAGGTCGACGGGGATGCGATCGATCTCGGCGCCGAAGCGCGCCAGCGACGTCCACGGGACGACGTTGGCGTAGTGATCCGTGTCGGTGACGACGATCCGGTCGCCGGGCCGCACGACGTGCGCGAGGCAGCGGGAGACCGCGAACGCGATCGTCGTGGTGTTCGCGCCGAAGCCAACCGTCGACGGCTCGACGCCGAGCAACTCGGCGTGCGCCGCGCGCGCCGCCGCCAGCATCTCCATCGTGCGCAGCTTGCGGCGATAGGGCGCGCCCTGCTGCGCGTTGTCGCGCGCGAGGTACTCCGCGATCGCGTCGATGGTCTCGCGCGGAACCTGCGTGCCGCCCGCGTTGTCGGCCAGGACGATTCCGTCCGCGCGCGCCGCCGCGACGGCCGGGAAGCGGTCGGCGTTCACGCCAGCTGCTCGCCGCGGAGAAACTTCGCCGTCGCCTGCACGACCTGCGGCCACATCCGGTCATCCATGCGGAAGCCGCGCGCCACGAACGCCAGCGGGTTGAAGACGGCGCCCAGGTTGAGGTGGTTGGCGTGGTCGTCGTCCAGCCAGAAGGTCGGGATCCGCTCGTCGAGCGAGGTCGACTCGATCATCACGACGCCGTCGCTTTGCCGATGGTACTTCGGCATCCGCCCGCCGATCGCCAGAATGCGATGACCCGGCGGCGCGACCCACGCTTCGCCGTCGACGATCCAGCGTTTTTTCTTCGGGTTGTCCCAATCTTGGACCCAACGGCCGCCGGCGTCGTTGAGCCAGTACATGAAGTCGGACTCGACGTCCATGTCGAGCAGCACGTGGTTCGGAAGAAACGCGAGCCGCATCGTCAGCGCGGCGGCGCGCGTGATCAGGCCGCCGTTCGGCGCGCCGACCTGCACGCTCGCCGCGATCTCGTTCGCGCGGTGCGGGTACGCGCGCAGGAAACCGCGCGTGACCAGCCCCCCAGCGCTGTAGCCGAGCGTCGCGATCGGAAACGCTTCCGGCTCGCGGGTGTGCATCGCGTCGAGAAACCCGGCGAAGCGGTCGACCCGCTCGCGCAGCCCGTCGTGACCGTCGGGGAAGAGCGTGCAGTCGAAGCCCAGCCCCGAGAGCCCGTCGATCCCGTGGCGGCCGTCGACGAAGGTCCGCATGTACTTCGCGGCCTCGTTCCAGCCCGCGACGAGGACGACGCGCACTACGAGGCGGCGAGCGAGACGAGAACCTGGCCCGATGCGACGAGGTCGCCGGGCTTCACCCGAACCTCGCGGACCGTCCCGGCGGCCGGCGCCTCGATGCGGTGCTCCATCTTCATCGCTTCCAGCACCACGAGCAGCGCGCGCTGCTCGACCGCGTTCCCCTGCTCGATCGCCACGCTGACGATCTTCCCCGGCATCGGCGCAGTCACATCACCCGCGGTCCCGGCGTGCGCCGCGTGCTCCGCGTCAGCGTCCGGTGGGACGGGATAGCTCCAGGCGTCAGCGTCGGCGGCGGCCGCGTCGGCATCCACAGGTCCGCTCACGTCGCCCGAAAGCGACCAGCGCTCGCCGTCCCACGTGGCCTCGGCCCGTGCCGCCGCGCCGCCGAGCGTGAATGCAACGGGGACGCCGACGCCGCCGAGGCGCCAGTTCGCGCCCGCGCCGAGCTGCGCCGCCGCGACGCGCAGCTTCGCCGCCTCGTCGATCGCCGGCGCGCCGAGCGCGAAGCGCCCCATCCGTTCGTCGAGATATGCCGTCGTCGTGTCGCCGGCGCGGTACGCCTCGTCGGCGACGATCGCACGCAGCAGCGGCAGGTTGGTCGCGATCCCGCGCACCGTCGTTTCGCGGAGCGTCACGTCCATCCGCGCGATCGCCGCCGCTCGGTCGGCACCCCACACGATGATCTTGGCCAGCATCGAGTCGTAGAAGACCGGTACCGCGTCGCCGGCGCGGAAGCCGGCATCGAGCCGCACGCCCGGCGCGCGCGGAACGTCGAATGCCGCGATCGTCCCGGACTGCGGGAGAAACGCGTGCGCCGGATCTTCCGCGTTCAGGCGCGCCTCGATCGCCCAGCCGCGCGGGACCAGAGCGTCCTGCGTGAAGCGCAGCGGCTCGCCGGCGGCGATGCGGAGCTGCTCGTGAACGAGGTCGACGTCGTAGACGAGCTCGGTGACGGGATGCTCGACCTGCAGCCGCGCGTTCATCTCGAGGAAGTAGAAGTTGCGCGCTTCGTCGAGCACGAACTCGACCGTACCGGCGTTCGTGTAGCCGACGCTGCGTGCCGCCTCGACCGCAGCCTCGCCCATCCGCGCGCGCAGCGCCGGATCGAGCGCGACGCTCGGCGCCTCTTCGATCACCTTTTGATGACGGCGCTGGATCGAGCACTCGCGCTCGCCGAGATGCACGGTCGCGCCGTGCGCGTCGGCGAGGATTTGGAACTCGACGTGGCGCGGGCGGCGGACGTACCGCTCGAGCAGCATCGTGTCGTCGCCGAAGGCGGCCTTCGCTTCGCGGCGTGCCGCGGCGAGGGCCTCGTCGAACTGCGCCAGATCGTCGACGACGCGCATCCCGCGCCCGCCGCCGCCGGCGCTCGCCTTGATGAGCACCGGCGTCCCGATGCGGTGCGCTTCGCTGCGCAGCGCCTCGTCGCGCTGATCGTCGCCGTCGTAGCCCGGGACGACCGGGACGCCGGCGGCGCGGACGCGCCGCTTCGCTTCGATCTTCGAGCCCATCGCCGCGATTGCGCTCGGCGGCGGACCGACGAAGAGCAGCCCGGCGTCGACGACGAGCTGCGCGAACGGCGCGCGTTCGGAGAGAAACCCGTAGCCCGGATGGATCGCGTCCGCGCCGAGCGACTTCGCGGCGGCGACGATCTTCTCGCCGTCGAGATACGACTCGGCAGCCGGCCCGGGCCCGATCCGCAGCGACGCGTCCAGCGCCGAGCGGAAGAACGCGTGCTCGTCGGCGTCGGAGTAGACGCCGACCGGTGAGATCCCAAGCTCGCGCGCGCCGCGCGCGATGCGGATCGCGATCTCGCCGCGATTCGCGATCATCAGCCGGCGAATCACCGGTCGGCCCATGTCGGGCGGCGGCGCTCGAGGAACGCGCGCAGCCCTTCTTGTCCCTCCGCTCCGACGCGCTGCCGAGCGATCGCCCGCGCCGTGATCGTGCGCGACTCGTCGTAGGTCGCCGCTTCGACCGCGACGATCAGCCGCTTGATCGCCGCGACGGCCGCCGGCCCCGCCGACTCCAGCTCGCGCGCCTGCGCGTCGACCGCGGCGTCGAGCTCGGCGGCCGGAACGACTTCGTGAACGAGGCCCATCGCCTTCGCCTGCGCGGCGTCGAACCGCGCGCCGTTGAGAAACCAGCGCCGCGCTTGCGAGACGCCGACCTTGGCCAGCGCGAACGGCGAGATGACCGCCGGGACGAGACCCAGCTTCGTCTCGGTGAAGCCGAAGATCGCGTCGTCCGCCGCGACGACGACGTCGCAGACGGCGCACAGCCCCGCGCCGCCGCCGAGCGCTCCGCCCTGGACGCGGGCGATCACGGGCTTCGGGCAGCGGTCGATCGCGCGCAGCATGTCGGACATCGCCTCGGCGTCGCGGACGTTGTCGGCTTCGTCGAGGTCGAGCGCGGCGCGCATCCAGTTCACGTCGGCGCCGCCGCAGAACGTCGGCCCCTCGCCGTCGAGCACGACGAGCCGTACGCCCGGATCGGCCCCGAGGGTGAGGAATGCTTCGGCGAGGCGAGCGATCAGTTCGGCGTTGAACGCGTTGCGGACGGCGGGGCGGGCAAGCGTGACGCGGGCGCGCCCGCCGTCACGCGTGACCCGGAGGACGTCTTCGGACACAAGGCGAGCGCGTTCCACGACCGATTCGGCGCCTCCCCGTACAGGCGGGTCTCGCGTCGCCGCGCTGGAATCCGGGCGGGCTATGGGTTTCCGCTCGTTCGTTTCATCGCTGCTCGCGTTTGCGCTGCTCGCCGGCCTGCCAGCGGGGGCACAGGCGCCCGCGCGCCAGGTCGACGTCACGCAAGCGACGCTCCCCAACGGTTTGCGCGTCGTGGTGCTGCGTGACACGCTGGCGCCGGTCGTCTCGACGTACATGAACTACCTGACCGGCTCCGACGAAGAACCGATCACCGGGCTCGCCCACGCTCAGGAGCACATGATGTTCCGCGGCAGCAAGACGATCAGCGCCTCGCAGTTCTCCGACACCGTGGCGGTGACCGGCGGATCCTTCAACGCCGACACGCAGAACGAAGTGACCCAGTACTTCTTCGAGGTCCCCTCGCAGTATCTCGACATCGCGCTCAACCTCGAGCGCTCGCGCGCGCAGAACATCCTCGACACGCAGCAGCTCTGGAACGAGGAGCGCGGCGCGATCATGCAAGAGGTGACGTCGGACAACTCGAGCGCGACCTACCGCCTCTACGCGAAGGCCGTCGAGCACATCTTCGCCGGGACGCCGTACGGCGACGTCGGCCTCGGCACGATCCCGAGCTTCAAGAAGATCACCTCGGCCGACCTCAAGGGCTTCTACGCGAAGTGGTACCACCCCAACAACGCGATCTTCGTGATCGCCGG
>DASYFS010000475.1:0-16961 GCA_036498305.1 Candidatus Elarobacter sp.
CGATCGAACGGGTTTCCCTCGCGTCCCAGCGAGCTGATCCCGGAAGACGGAAACCAGCGCAGCTGTACGGCGAAGACGTCGATCAACACGAGGCCGAGCCAGAACACCGGAATGCCGTAGGCGGTGAACGCCACCGCCGTAGCCGCCACGTCAAAGAACGAGTTGCGGCGCGTCGCGGCCGCCACGCCGAGCGGGATGGCGATCAGCAGCGTGAAGAACAGCGCGAGGCCGATCAGCTCCAGCGTCACCGGCATCTTCTCCGCAATTCGCGCGAGGACCGGACGATGGTCGACGAACGACTGCCCGAGGCTGCCATGGAGCACCAGCTCCTTGAGCCAGTAAAAGTATTGCACGAACCAAGGTTTGTCCAAGCCCAGCGACGCCGCGAACGCCGCCCGCGCAGCCGGCGTCAACCCGCGGGCCTGCTGACCGAGGATTCCGGCCGGACCGCCGGGCGCGAGTCCCATCAGCGCGTACGACACGAATGACACGAACAGCAACAGCGGGATCGCACCGATGAGACGGCGCACGACGAACGTCGTCACGGATCGAGCCTCCAATGGGCGACGTCGACGAAGTAGCTGATTCCGGGCAGGGTCGGGCCGGTGTGATGAACTCGATCGCCGATCGCCACTTGATAGAACTCATTGCTGAGGAACAGGGCCGGGAGATCGCGCGCGATCTGCACCTGCATGTCGTTGTAGTACGCGCGCCGTTTGCCGGGATCGAGTTCCTTCAGTCCTTGCTCGACGTCGCGGTCGACGGCCGGATTGCTGTAGAAGCCGGTGTTGTTACCGTTCGGGGGGATTTGTTTCGAGTCCAGTAGGGTGAACTGATCCGGATCCGGCGAACCGCCCCAGCCGGTGAAGGCCAGCTGGTAGTTGGAATTGTTGGTCTGATCGATGAACGTCGAGTAGTCCAGCAGCCGAACCGAGATCTCGATCCCGATCGCGCGCATGTCCGATTGGAACGCAGCCGCCGTGTCGTTGCCGAGCGGCGTGTATGGCAGTGTGATCGCGAATGCGAGCCGTACGCGACCTTTGGCTCGGATCCCGTCGGCGCCGCGGCGCCAGCCGGCGCCGTCGAGGAGCGCGCCGGCGCGGGCTGGGTCGAACGGATACGGTTTCACGGCATCATCGTGCCAATACCGAAGGGCGGTCGGAACGATCGAGCTCGCGACTGTGGAAAATCCGTGCCGGAGCCCTCGCGAAACCGCCTCTCGATCCCAGCCGTACATCATCGCCTGGCGCACGGCGCGATCGTTGAGACCGGGCGTGTGAAAGTTGATTTGGACGAAGCGCGTAAACAGGTCCGGGATATCGATTTGGTGGAGGCCGGCGACGCCGCGGAGACGGAGCGCCGTGTCGGCACCGATACCGTCGTCGATGTCGGCGGCGCCGTCGAGCATCGCGTCGGTGCGGCCTTGCTCTTGCAGGATGATGCGGAAGTCGATCTTGCGGACCGAAGGCGTCCCGCCCCACCAATGGGGGTTCGCCGTCAACACGGCTTCCTGGTCATGGTCCCAGTGGGCAAGGACGTAGGTTCCCGTCCCGACCGGGTGCTCGCCGAAGTTCGTCTGGCGAATCTGCGAGTGCGGGATACCGGCGAAGACGTGCTTCGGCATGATCCACACCGACTGCAAGCCGACGTTGACGAACGTAGCGTTCGGCTCGCTCAATTGAATGCGGACGGTGTACGGGTCAAGCGCCGTCACGCGCTTGATGAACGCGTCCTGTCCTTGATAAGGCGAGCCGGTCTTCGGATCCGTCAGCGCCTCGAACGTCCAGACCACATCGGAGGCGTCGAACGGCTGACCGTCGGACCAGCGAACGCCGTGCCGAAGGTGAATGATCCAATCGGTTCCCGCGCGGTTGCTGCTCCAGGACGTTCCGAGCTCCGGGACGGGCTTGTAGTCCTCGCCCGTCCCGAGCAGCGTATCGAAGATCAAGTTCTGATAGAGGAACGAGTAGTACTGGCTCGTGAGCAGCGGGTTGACCGAGCCGGCGTCGCCGAGCTCCAAAACGACCAGCGTCCCGGGTTCGTGGCGTACGGCCGCGCGCGCCGTGCAGCCGGCCAGCGCAACGCAGAGCAGCGCGCAGACGATCCGGCGCAACGTCAAATGCAACGGCCGCCGTCGACCTCGAGCGAGACGCCGGTGATGAACGCGGCCTCGTCGGAGGCGAGGAACGCGACGGCGTTGGCGATATCGCGCGGCGTCGATAGCCGGCCCAGCGGAACGCTGGCCGCGAACGTCGCGCGGAGCTCCGGCGTGTCGCCGCCCATGAACTCGGCGAGGAGCGGCGTCTCGCCTGCGACCGGGCAGATTGAGTTCACGCGGATGTTGTCGGGCGCGAACTCGACCGCTGCGGACTTGCAGAAGCCGATCGCTGCCGCTTTCGAGGAGTTGTAAACGGTGAGTCCCGGCCGCGGCCGAATCCCCGCCGTCGAAGCGATCGCGATCATCGTACCGCCGCCCTGACTTCGGAAGACCGGCACGAGCTCGAGCAGCGAGAGGTACAGCGCCTTGACGTTGACGGCGTAGATGCGATCGAACCAGTCTTCGCTCACGTCAAGCATCGGCTGATTCCGATGCGTGATGCCGGCGTTGTTGACATACGCGTCGATCCGGCCGCAGCGCTTCACGACGTCGCCGACCGCGGCGGCGACGTCCTCACGTTTGGCGACGTCGCAGCGGCGGAACGTTGCCGCGCCGGGCGTCGTCGCGTTGATCTCGCCGGCGACGCGCTGCCCGCCGCGCTCGTCGACGTCCAGGATCGTGACCCGAGCGCCGCTCTCGACCAGCGTCTTGGCGATCTCCTCGCCGAACCCGGAGCCGCCGCCCGTGACGACGGTGACCTTCCCCTCGAGCCTTCCCGTCACGCGAACTTGGTCGTGATCGTCTGCAGCACGCTGAACTCGCGCATCGCCTCGAATCCTTTCCCGCGTCCGTGGCCGCTGCGCTTGAAACCGCCGAAGGGCAGCTCGATCCCGCCGCCGGCGCCGTAGCAGTTCACGAAGACCTGACCCGTCCTCATCGCTCTGGAAACGCGCGCCTGGCGTCCGCCGTTCTCAGTCCAGACACCGGAAACGAGACCGTAATCGGTCGCGTTGGCGAGGCGTATTGCCTCCTCTTCGCTCGTGAAGGAGAGCGCGGCGAGCACGGGTCCGAACACCTCGCGTTGCGCAAGCTCGTGCCGTTCCGCGACGGGACCGAAGACGGTCGGCGCGACATAGTACCCGCCCGCCGGGAGATCGCCGGGCAGCGACGCGCGGCCGGCGACGCCGACCCCATCGCGCTCCGCGCGCTCGAGGTATCCACGCACCCGTTCGAACTGCGCGCGGTTGATGAGCGGCCCGACGTCGGGGTCGCTCGCCGGGACGCCGACGCGCAGCGCCGCGAAGCGCTCGCCGACGGACGCGATCACGCGATCGTACACGGCCTCTTCAATGAGCACGCGGCTCCCGGCGGAGCAGGTCTGTCCGCCGTTCTGGACGATCGCCTTCACGATCGTCGGGATCGCGAGATCGAGGTCGGCGTCGGCGAAGACGATCTGCGCCGACTTGCCGCCGAGTTCGAGGATCACGCGCGCGTGGTGCTCGGCCGCCGCGGCTTGGACGAGGGTCCCCACCTCGGGTGAGCCCGTGAACGAGAGCACGTCGACGCCGGGATGGCGCGCGAGCGCATCGCCGGCCGTCTCGCCGAGCCCGGTGACGACGTTGATCGCTCCGGCGGGAAAGCCGCACTCCGCAACGAGCTCGGCGAGCGCGAGGATCGACCGGGAGGCATCCTCCGAAGGCTTGATCACGGTGGCGTTCCCCACCGCGAGCGACGGCGCGAGCGAGCGCGAGAACATCTGCAGCGGGTAGTTCCACGGGATGATATGGCCGCTGACGCCGGCCGGAACGCGCAGCACCTGCACGCCGTATCCCGGCAGATACGGGATCGTCTCGCCATGCAGCTTGTCGGCGCCGCCGGCGTAGAACTCGAAGTACCGAGCCGCCGCGATGACGTCGGCGCGGCCCTGCGAGATCGGCTTCCCGGTGTCGTCCGATTCGAGCCGCGCGAGCCGCTCCGCGTTGTCCGCGATCGCCGCACCCAACTTGGCCAGCAGCCGCCCGCGCTCGAACGCCGCCATTGCGCCCCACGCGCCCTCAAAGGCCCGAACCGCGCTGCGGACCGCCCGATCGACATCGGCCGCGCCGCCCGCCGAGATCGCGCCGACGGCCTCACCGGTGGCAGGCTCGACGACCGGCAGCGTCTCGCCCGAGCCTGCCTCCTCAAACCGCCCATCGGCGAAGATGGTCTGCGCGCTGCGCGAAGCGATCATTGCGAGCCTCCTGTGGCCGTCGAACCTCTGCGCCCGACCAGCCTTCGGGTCCTCCGGCCTCACGGCGCAGGTCGGCGCGAAATGGAGCGAAAACCGGTCGCCCTCTATGACGACGACGATCTTTCGTGCCGGGCGCGTCGTGACGATGACGGATGATGCGCCCGAAGCGCTCGCCGTGGCGGGCGAGCGGGTCGTCGGAACGGGGAGCATCGGCGCGCTGCGGGAGCGGTTCGCCGGTGCGGAGGTCGTCGATTTCGGCGGCGCGACGATCGTGCCGGGGTTCAACGATGCGCATGCGCATCTCGCGGTTGCTTCCGAGGACATGCTGCACCTCGATCTCTCGATGGACGCGGTGTCGTCGTTGGCCGAGATTTTCGCGAAACTGCGCGAGACCGCTGCGACGACGCCGGCGGGCGGTTGGATTCGCGGCAGCCGGTACGACGACGCGAAGATGCCCGAAGGTCGCGTGATGACGCGCTGGGATCTCGATGCGATCAGCCGCGATCATCCGATCCTCATCCTGCAGGTCGCCGGACACTGGGGCGTCGTGAACTCGAAGGCGCTCGAGCTCGGCGGCATCGACGAGAGCAGCGAAGAGCCGTACGGCGGACGGTTCGGGCGGGACGCGAACGGCCGTCTCAACGGCCTGCTGTTCGAACAGGCGATCTTCGACTTCGCGTATGCGCAGGCGACGAAGCGCGCGCAGCCCGTTGCCCCGGCGAGCACGCCGGACGACCGCCAGCGCGGGCTGACCCTTGCCATGCGGGCGTTTCACGCCGCCGGGATCACCTCCGTCACCGACGCGATGTGCGGGCCCGCCGACATCGCGCTCTTCCAAGAGTCGGAGCGGCGCGGAGCGCTGACGATGCGCGTGAACATGCTGCTCCACTACGAGCACTACGGTCTGCTTGCGAAGCACGGTATTCGCACCGGCTCCGGAACCGACCGGCTGCGGCTCGGCGGGATCAAGGGCTTCGTCGACGGCGCGATCGGCGGTCGCACGTGTCTGTTGGAGCAGCCGTTCGAAGGGACGACCGACGACTACGGGATGCAGACCGTTTCCGACGCCGAGTTGCGCGACGTCGTGCGAATGGTCCACCTCGACGGTAACCGCGTCTGCATTCACGCCAACGGCGACCGCGCGATCGGGAAGCTGCTCGACAACTTCGAGGCGGCGCACCGGGAGAAGGACCGTCCGCACCTGCACCACCGCATCGAGCACTGCAGCGTCGTCAACGCCGAGATCCTCGCGCGGATGAAGGCCGTTCACGCGATCGCGGTTCCGTTCGGCAGTTACGTGCACTATCACGGTGCGAAGCTGCTCGAATGGTACGGTCCCCAGCGCCTCGAGCGGATGTTCGCGCATCGCGCGTTCCTCGATGCGGGCGTGGCCGTCGCCGGCTCGTCGGACTATCCGTGCGGCCCGTACCAGCCGCTGCTCGCGCTGCAGTCGTGCGTCACGCGAACCGGCGGCGACGGTGCGCCGCTGGGACTCTCGCAGCGCATCTCGCCGGAAGAAGCACTGGCGCTCTACACGACCTCGGCCGCCGGCGCGGCCGACGAGGGTGACGTCAAAGGACGGCTGGCGCCCGGCTATCTCGCCGACTTCGTCGTCCTCGATGCCGACCCGCTCACCGCCGATCCGGCGACGCTCGGCGGGATCGGCGTCCGCGCGACCTACGTCGGCGGCGCGAAGGTGTGGGAACGCGCTGCCTGATGTCGGGCCTGGTCGAGATCCAGCTCCTCAACGGCCTCGTTCAAGGGATGATCTACGCGCTCGTCGCGGCGGGTCTGACGCTGATCTTCGGCATGCTCGACATCCCGAACTTCGCGCACGGTGCCTTCTACGCGCTCGGCGCCTACGTCGCGTACAGCGTCGTTGCGTCGACTGGAAACTTTTGGCTCGCGATCGCCGTCGTCCCGATCGCGGTCGCCGTGCTCGGCCTCGTCATCGACGCGCTCGCAATGCGGCGGCTCGCGCGAGAAGGGCACGTCTACCAGATCCTGTTCACCCTCGGCCTGGTGCTGATCGTACAGGAAGCGATCGTGCTGATCTGGGGCGCCGATCCCACCAGCGTCGCAGTCCCGCGGGCGCTCGACGGCGGGATCCCGCTCGGCGTCGTGCAGTTTCCGTACTACCGGCTGTTTCTCGCGGTCGTCGCCGCACTCGTGATCGCGGCCGTCTGGTTCGCGCTCGAACGCACGCGATACGGCGCGATCATCCGCGCCGGGATCGATGATCCTGAGATGGTCAGCTGCATCGGGATCGACGTGCAGCGGCTCTTCACCGTCGTGTTCGCATGCGGGGTTGCCCTGGCCGGCCTCGCGGGTGCGCTGATCGTCCCGCTGCGCGGCGGCCAGCCGGCGATGGGCAACGAGCTGATGGCGACGAGCTTCGCGGTCGTGGTGATCGGTGGCCTCGGCAGCTACCTCGGCGCCGTCGTCGGCGCGCTCTTCGTCGGCCTCACCGAAGCGATCATGACGATCGTCTATCCGCCGGCGGCGGAGGTCGCGATCTTCGCGGCGATGGCGCTGGTGATCCTGATCCGGCCGCAAGGGCTGTTCGGACGGCGATGAAGCGCTTCGCGCTGCTCGCCGCGATCGTCGCCGTCGCGCCGCTGGTCGTGCGTTATCCGGCGCTCGAGACGCAGATCCTCATCTTCGGCCTTCTGGCGGTCGCGTTCAACCTGCTGCTCGGCGAGATGGGGTTTCTCTCGTTCGGCCAAGCGACGTTCAACGGAATCGGCGCCTACGCGGCCGCGCGCGCGCTGCTGGATCTGCATGCGCCGTTCGTTCTCGCGCTGCCGGTCGGGATCGCAGCCGGCGCGCTCGCGGCGACGATCGTGGGCGCCCTCGCCATCACCGGGCGCGGCGTCTACGGCGTGATGCTGACGTTCGCATTCAACGAAATGGCCTATTACGCGGCGCTGCAATGGCGGTCCGTCACCGGCGGCGACAACGGCCTGCGCGATCTCCCCGCGCCCTCGCTGTTCGGCCTCGCCCTCGACGACGCGACGCGCTACTACTACGTCGTCGCGGCGATCGTGCTGATCGCCTTCGCGGCGGTGCTCCGGATCACCGACTCGCCGTTCGGCGCGGTGCTGCGCGCGATCCGTGAGAACGAGGGTCGCGCCCGCGCGATCGGGTACGCGGTGCGGCGCTTCAAGATCACGGCGTTCGCGGTCTCGGGTGCGCTCTCCGGGCTTGCCGGCGCGCTGTACGCCGAGCTCTTCCGATTCGTCCCCGTCCAGGCGATCGACCTCGACACCTCGACGAACGTCGTCGTCGCCACGCTGCTCGGGGGCGCAGGATCGCCGTACGGCGCGTTGCTCGGTGCCGCCGTCTTCACGGTTCTGTCGAACTCGCTCAGTCACGTCTGGTCGCACTGGCCGCTGCTTTTGGGCGTCGTCTTCTGCGCCGTCGTGCTGTTCTTCCGCGGCGGCTTGTGGGGGATCGGCTCGCTGTGGAGCCGTCGTGCTTCGCACGCATAGCCTCACCCGCCGCTTCGGTGCGCACGTCGCCGTCGACGGCGTCGATCTCGCGGTGGAGGCCGGAAGCGTGCACGCGATCATCGGACCGAACGGCGCGGGGAAGACGACGCTCTTCAACCTGCTCAGCGGCGAGCTCGCACCGAGCGCGGGGACCATCGAGTTTCGCGGCGCCGACGTGACCCGGCTCGACGTCGCCGCGCGCTCGCACCGCGGCCTCGGCCGTTCGTTCCAGCGCACGAACGTCTTCCCGCGATTGAGCGCATTCGAGAACGTGCGCCTGGCAGCGCAGTCGCGAACGCGCGAAAGCTACGCCGCGTGGAAACCCGCCGCAGGTGTCGCTGCGGAACGCGCCTGGGCCGCGCTCGACGAGATGGGACTCGGCGCGCAAGCGACGCGGCCTGCGAACGAGCTCGCGGGCGGGGATCAGCGGCTGCTCGAGCTGGCGATCACGCTCGCGACCGATCCGGTGCTGCTGCTCCTCGACGAGCCGTCGCAGGGGCTTTCGCCCGAAGACGCACGCCGCCTGATCGACCGCATCGGATCGCTGCGCGAGCGCTACACGATCGTGCTGATCGAGCACAACATGCCGCTGGTGATGAACCTCGCGACCGAGATCACGGTGATGAACTTCGGCCGGGTGCTGGCGCACGGAGCGCCGGCGGAGATTCGCGCCGATCCCGCGGTCCGCGCCGCCTATCTCGGAACGCGCGCCTGAATGCTCCAGCTCGACGGCGTCGACGCGTACTACGGCCCCAGCTGGATCCTCAAGGGCGTCACGTTCGACGTCCCCGACGGCGCCGCGGTCGCGCTGCTGGGCCGCAACGGAGCCGGGAAGTCGACGACGCTGAAGACGATCGCGGGGCTCGTCGCGCCGCGCCGCGGCGCGGTTCGCTTCGACGGCGACGAGATCGGCGGCCGCCCGGCGCATGCGATCAACCGTCGCGGCATCGCCTACGTCCCCGAGGAGCGCCGGATCTTCGGCGACCTGACCGTCGACGAGCACCTCACGATCGCGCGCCGCGGCACCGGCTGGCCGCCGGAGCGGGTCTACGCGATCTTTCCGGCGCTCGTGCCGCTGCGCGGCCGTCGCGGCCGGTTCCTCAGCGGCGGCGAGCAGCAGATGCTCGCGATCGCGCGGGCGCTCGTGACCGATCCGAAGCTGCTCCTCCTCGACGAGCCGTCGCAGGGACTGGCGCCGGTGATCGTCGACGCGGTCATCGGCTCGATCGAAGCGCTGCGCGGCGAAGGACTCGCGATCCTGCTGGTCGAGCAGAACGTTGAGGTCGCTCTCGACGTCGCGGATCGCGCCGCGATCATCGATCAGGGCGCGATCGTCTTCGACGGCACGGCGAGCGAGCTGCGCGCGCGGCCCGATCTCCAGGCCACCTATCTCGGCGTCGGTCTCTGACCGGAAAGGAACGTGATGGAACGCAAACGCTTTCTCGCCGCGGTCGGCGGCGGAGCTGCGGCGGCGACGCTCCGCGGGCTCCCCGCACAAGCGGCCGACGACGTCGTCTTGGCCGGGATCTTCTCGTCGACGGGGGCGTACGCGGCTTTCGGGCGCGACACCGACCGCGGCTTCTCGCTCGCGGTCAACGAGTTCAAGAAGTCGGTCGACGGCCACGCCATCAAGTACATCACCCGCGACGACCAGACGAAACCGGACGTCGGCCAGCAGCAGGCGACGGACGCCTACGAGCACGACGGCGCGCGCTTCTTCGCCGGCGTCGCGTCGAGCAGCGTCGCGCTCGCGATCGCGCAGGTGGCGAAGGACAAGAAGGCGCTGTTCTTCACCAGCGTGGGCGCCGACGAGATCACCGGCAAGGACTGCAACGCCTTCACGTTCCGCTGGTCGGTTCCGGCCTACGGTGCGGTGCGTTCGGTGCTCTACCCGTTCATCGCGAAGTACCCGAACCTCAAGAAGTACTACACGATCACCCCGAGCTACGTCTTCGGCGAGTCGCTCTTGACCAACGTGAAAGAGGTCGCGCAGGAGAAGGGGCTGCAGCTGGTCGGCAACGACTACCACCCGCTCGGCGCGACCGAGTTCTCGAACTACATCGCCAAAGCGGCGGAAGCGAAACCCGACGTCCTGGTGCTGTTGAACTTCGGCGGCGACGCGGTCAAAGCGCTGAAGACCGCGACCAGCTATGGCTTGAAGAAGACGACCAAGATCGTCTACGTGTGGAGCGGCGGGCTGCTCGACTTCGCCGCGATCGGCGCCGACGATCTCGACGGCGTCTACGTCGGCTGCCAATACTGGCACGACGCATCACCGGCGACGCGCAAGGCGAGCGAGGCATACAAAGCCGCGTACGGCGAGCCGCTCGGCTACGTCGGCGCGAGCGCCTACATCGAAGCGAAGCTGACCTTCGCCGGGATCGCGAAGGCGCGCTCGAGCGACCCCGCGCACGTCGCCCGGGCGCTCGAGGGCTACAAATACGCCGGCCCGACCGGACCCGAGGAGATCCGCGCCTTCGACCACCAGGTCGTCAAGCCGTACTACCTGCTCGCCGGCAAGGCGAAGAGCGCGATGAAGGACCAGTGGGACTACGTCGACACGCTCGCGTCGTCGTCGCACGCCGTCCCGCGAGAGCGCAGCCTCTGTAAGCTCTAGCTACGACGCCATCGCGCCGGCCGGCGGCGACGGCAGCACCGGCGCGCCGTTGAGGCTGCACGTTCCGTCGTCGACGGCGCGGCCTTTCCCGGCGCGCTTCGCGGCGTACATCGCACGGTCGGCTTGCGCCAGCGTTTGCTCGGCGCCGCATTCCGCGTCGAGGTGGACGATCCCGATGCTCGCGCTGATCCGCGGCGCGTTCGGGACGCCGCGCGACGCATCGCCGATGCGGTCGATCATCTCCTGGGCAATCACCGACGCGCTGGCGGCGTCGCGCAGCTCGAGCAACGCCGCGAACTCGTCGCCGCCGAGGCGCCCGACCGTATCGGCGGCGCGGGTCCGCTCGCGGATCGCCGCTGCGACCGCCACCAGCACCGCGTCGCCGCCCGCGTGCCCGCAGGTGTCGTTGACGTCCTTGAAGCCGTCGAGGTCGATCAGCAGCAGCGCGTGATCGGTCGCCGCGCGCCGGCCGCGGCTGCGCAGCGCCCGCAGCTGCTCGGAGAGGACGTCGACGAAGCTGCGCCGGTTGTGGACCCCGGTCAACGGATCGCGCTCGGCGAGCCGGCGCAACCGCGCTTCGCGCTCGCGCCGCTCCGTCACGTCGTTGACCATCACCAGGATCGCCGCGTCGGGGAGACCCTGACGCATCGCGACGGCGGTGATCTCGCACCAGACCGTCGCGCCGTTGTTCGGCCGGGCGAACTGCGCCTCGCGGCGCACCGACGACGTGCGGCCTGCCAGGATGCGCGCGAACCCGTCGCGGAGCGCATCGCGATCGCCGGGCGGCATCAATGCGAAGAACGAGCTCGTCTCGATCCCGGCCAGACCCAAGAACGCGAGGTTGCGGTGCAGGATCGTGCCCTCGGCATCGACGCTGCAGAGGGCGATCGGGCTCTCCTCGAGGATGCGGTGCGAGGCGTCGAGCGCGCCGATGATCTCGCGATACCGTTCGTTCTCGCGTTCGGCCTCGCGCTGCGCGGTCACGTCGGTGAGGGTGAACGCCATCTCGCCGTCGTCGTCGACGCCGTGAGCCGCGATCGTGATCGTCGTCGCCGCGCGATCCGGGCCGAAGACGCGAACCGTCGCCGTCCCCGACGCCGCGGCACGGTCGAGGGCGACGGTCAGCGCGTCGTCGTCCGGTGCGAGCGTACGTCCGTGCTCGTCGGCGATGCGCCAGCCCGTCGGGCGCGGCTTGCGCCCGGCCAACTGCGCGACGCTCAGCCCGAGTAGGCGCAGCGTCGACGCGTTCCAGTCCACGATCGTGCCGCGTTCGTCGCGCACGAGGATCCCCTCGGCGAGGGCGTCGAGGACCCGGCGCGTCCGTTCATCATCGGCCTGCGATGCCGGCGGTCGCTGGCTCATAGGGCACGTTGTACCACGAAAGAATCCGGCGCTCCGGGGCACGGGGCGAAAGGCTTGAGCGAGGAGCGGGCGATTGGGACCTAGGTCACTATTTCTCTGCTACACAAGGAGAAAGGCCGCTGCTCTCACTGCCGGCGAGCGAGCGGGCGAAATCCGCGTTCGTGGGGATCAGCGCTCCATGGAGCACACGGAGAAGGTCACCCAAACCAAAGAGACGACCGTCGAACGCGTCGAGCCGGCCGTCATCGAGAAGCGCACGACCGTGCACGAGACCGTCGAGCCGGAGAAGCCCAAAGGCGAGACGATCACGATCACGCACACCGAGGACTGAACCCCTTCGGATCGTCGGCAACAAGCGGCGCGCGACGCGGCCTCTCCGCACACCCGAACGCCGTTTGCTGCCGTGACGATCCTACGTTAACGGGGGTTCAGAGGACTGGACCCGCGCGTCCCGTAACGCCCGCCCATGCCGCCGCCGGTTCCGGAACGGCTGGAGATCGTCGCGCGCGTTTGCGCCGGCGGATCCTCTGCCGAGCTTGCCGCGCTTCGCGCAGAGCTCCATAAGAGCTCGCCGGCCGCTGCATTGGTGGACGCCGCGATCGCGCTGTGCGCGGGCGACGCCGCCCGCGCCGATCGGCTGTTGCGGCACGCCTGGAAGGCGGCGGCGCCGCCCGAGCGCCGGTTCGTCGCCGAGCTGTGGGTCCCGATCCTCATCTCGATGCTGCACTTCGAAGAGGCCGAGGCGATCCTCGGTGACGAGCGGATCGACGCCCAGGACGTGCGCTTCGTTGCGCTGCGCGCGGTGCTGGCCGCGACGCGCGGCGACGCCGCGCTCTCGCGCCAGCTTGCGTACGATGCCGAAGAGCGGATCGCCGACGACGCCGACGAGGTCGTGCGCGCGCGACTGCACCAGCGGCTCGCCCTCGCCGCGCTCCATCGGACCGAGCCGGAAGAATCGCTGCGGCACGCCGCCGCCGCGATCGGCATCGCGACCGCAGCCCGCGCGCACCGGATCGCGTCGTCGGCGCACTCGGTCGCCTACGTCACGCATCTCTCGATCACCGGCGACGTTCTCGCTGCGCTGCACCACGCGCGCGAGATGGCGGCGAGCGCGATGGTCGCCGGCGATCGCGCTTTTCGCACCGCCGGGTTGGTGGCGGTCTACGAGATGCTGGTCGAGATGGCCGACGACGCCGGCGCCGCCTCCGCGCTCGAGCTGCTGCGCGCGTCGCCGCTCCCGGAGCAGTTCAACGAACGGTTTCCGAGCCGCGTCGCCGACGCGATGGTGCAGGCCTCAGGCGGCGATTTCGCCGGTGCCCGCAACGTCTTCGTCGTGCTCGCCGACGAAGAGAACCGCACGCCCGGAGAACGCGCGCTGTGCCGCGCGCTCGCAGGGCTCTGCAATCTCGGTGCCGGCGACGAGGACGCAGCGCGCGCGCTATCGCGCCGCGCGATCGGCGGGACGGCGCGACCGCCGGCGGGGCTGCCGGCGTACGAGCTGCGCTACCGCCGCCTCGGGCGCGCGATCGGGTGCGCGACGTGCGTCCTGCTCGGCGACACGGTGCGAGCCGATCGCCGCTCCGACACCGCCGCGCTGCGCGTCGACGCCGACGTCGCAGGCCTCGTCGACGCGGGCCGCGGCGTTCCGGCGGCCCGTCTCTCGCCGAAGGTTCGCGGGTACGCGCGGCTGATCGAGCTCGTCCATGCCCGCCGCGCCGCGACGCTCTCCGCCGGACCGCTAACGGCGACCGAGCTCGAGATTTTCCGGCAGCTCGACGCGGGCCGCAACGCGCCGCAGATCGCGGCGGCGCTCGGCCGCAGCACCTACACGGTGCGGACGCACGTCCGCAACGCGATCGAGAAGCTCAACGCGCGCGGACGGCTCGAAGCGCTGGCCCGCGCGCGAAAATTAGGCTTGCTCTGAACCGGCGGGCGACGCGGCAGCGCGTCGCGCCTACCTAACTCGAGTCACTGGGCCGCGGCGCGGTCCTCGCTACGGTGCGTGCACGTCACTCACCGCCAGCGAGGTTCACGTCATGGATCCAGCGACCGTCGTCGCCGTCATCGTTGCTATCGTCACGCCCGTCTGCAGCTAAGAGATCGGTGCGAAGCGTCAGGCGTCCCGCATCCTCTCGCCGTGCTCGTCGATTTCCTGATCGGCGAGTCGGTACGGAGCTTGGCGCACAAGCACCACATCGCGGAGGCGCAGGTGGAGGACGCCCTGCGCGGCGCGCTCGCGCGCTACGATTTCTCGGCCTCCGTTCGCGCTGCGAGCGGCGTCGTCGTGAAGCGAGCGCAGCGGTAGGATGACCGAAGAACGAATCCTCGATCGCGTCCGGCTGCGGGCGATCTGCCGCGACGACGCCGCGCTGATGCGCGACGTCCTCGAGACCCTCGTCGCCGAGGCGGACGACCTGCTCGGTGAGCTGCACGTCGCCGTCACGACGCAGGACGGAAGCAGCGCATCGGGTCCGGTCGCCGCGCTCGAGGGGATCGCGCGCAACGTCGGCGCGCACGAGCTGCGGCTCGTCACGCACGACGTCGAGGCGGCGATCGCCGAGAACAACTGGGACGCCGTGCGGACCGGGATGGAATCGCTCGAACGCGCCGTCGAGCGGCTCCGGCGCAGTGCCGGCGAGCTCGACTAGCCGCGGACCTTTCCGCCGCGCTTGTCGAGAAACGCCTGCACGCGCTCCTTGGCGTCTTCGCCGGTCGTCACGGCACCCGTCATCAGCGCTTCGGTGAAGTAGCCGAGCGACGCCGGCGCATCGGCGATGTGCCGGAGCGCCTGCACGATCGCGAAGTTCGAGAGCGGTGCGTTGCGCGCGATCTGCTGCGCGAGCGCGATCGCGGTCGTCCGCGCTGCGCCCGCATCGACGAGATACTGACTGATCCCGATCGCGTGACCCTCGGCCGCGTCGTAGACGCGGCCCGTCAGCAGCATGTCCATCACGCGCGCCGTTCCGAGCAGGCGCGGCAGTCGCACCGATCCGCCGCCGCCGAGAAAGATGCCGCGCTGTCCCTCGGGCAGCGCGTAGTACGCCGTGCTGTCGGCGACGCGCACGTGGCACGCCGCCGCGAGCTCGAGCCCGCCGCCGATCGTCGCACCCTGCAGCGCCGCGACGACGGGGAGCGCGCCGAGCTCGAGTGCCTCGAAGGCGCGATGCCAGGAGCGGGAGTGCGCGATCGCGTCGCGCAGATCGCGCGTTCGTACGTCGTTGAGGTCGAGGCCCGCCGAGAAGTGCGGTCCTTCGGCGCACAGCACCAGGGCACGCAGGCCGTCGGGCGGCGCCGCGGCGAGCTCGCCGATGGCGTGCACGGTCGCGTCGTCGAGCGCGTTGCGCTTCTCCGGGCGCCGGAGTTCGACGATGCCGACGTCACCGTCGCGGGTGAATCCGAGCGTCACGCCGGAGCGGGCGCGGCGCGGCGCTGCTCGTCCTCTTGCAGCTGGCGCCACTGCACCTTTCCCGAGCCCGAGCGCGGAAGCGCATCGACGAACTCGACGACGCTGGGCGCCTTGTAGACGGCCATGTGCTCGCGCGCCCACGCGACGATCTCGCCGGCGTTCACGTCGGCGCCTTCGCGCTTGACGATCAGCGCCTTCACCCGCTCGCCGATGCGCGGGTCGGTCGTCGCGATGACGCATGCTTCCTTGACGGCGGGATGTGCGAACAGCTTCGTCTCGATCTCGGCCGGCCACACTTTGAAGCCGGCGACGTTGATCATCCGCTTGAGGCGGTCGACCAAGAAGAAGTAGCCCTCGTCGTCGACGTAGCCGAGGTCGCCGGTGCGGAAGAAACGCTTCCCGTCAAGCTCGATGAACGCTTCGGAGGTCGCTTCCGGCTGCCGCCAGTACGCCTTCATGACCTGGTTGCCGTGGGTGATGATCTCGCCGGTCTCGTTCGGGCCCAGCTCGCGCAGCGTCTCCGGATCGATCACGCGCGAGTCGACGCCGAACGTCGGGATCCCCAAGCACTGCAGCTTCGTGCGATCCTGCGGGTTGGCGTGCGTCATCGCGATCGTCTCGGTGAGACCGTAGCCTTCCTGATAGTTGAGACCGAGCCGTTCGGAGAGCTCGGTGCCGACCGCCGCCGGGAGCGGCGCACCGCCGCCGCTGAGGTGCATCAGCGAGGCGAGGGCTTCGCGGCGGTAGCCGGGATGCGCGAGCAGATCGATGACCATCGTGCTGATCGCGGTCATGCTCGTCGCCTGATAGCGCTCGATCAGCAACAGCGTCGTCGCCGGATCCCAGCGCGTCAGCATCACGATCGTCGAGCCGCACATCAGCGTCGCGTTCATGTCGCCGGTCATCCCGGTGACGTGGAAGTACGGCAGCACCGAGAGAACGCGCCGCCCCGGGTTGAGGCCGGCGCCCCACATCGGCGTCGCGAACGCCGTCGTCTGGATCGTCGCATGCGTGTGAACGCAGCCCTTCGGCCGGCCCGTCGTCCCGGACGTGTACGGGAGCAGCGCCATGTCGTCGCCGCCGGTCGTCACCGGTCCGGCCCGCTCGCCGGCGGCGAGCGCGTCGGCGAACGCGACGAACGGCGGGCCCGGGAGCGGTGCGCGCGGCGCCGCAACGGCGGGCGGCAGCGCGATGTCGGTCGGACGTTCGAGCGCGTCGTTGTAGGCAGCGACGACGATCGCCGTCAGCGGCTTCCCGGCGTAATCCGCGAGACGCGGCGCGAGCTCTTGCCCGACGATCGCGACCGTCGCGCCGCTGTCCTCGAGATAGATGCCGAGCTCTTCGGCGACGAGCATCGGGTTGAGCGGGACGACGACGGCGTCGGCGCGCATGATCGCGTAGTAGGCGATCACGAACTGCGGCGCGTTCTGCATGTAGAGGACGACGCGGTCGCCGCGCTTGACGCCGGCCCGGTTGACGAGGTACCCGGCGAGCGCCTCGACCTGCTCCCACAAGCGCGCATACGAGATCGGCGTGTCGTAGTAAACGATCGCCGGATGGTTCGGGAAGCGGGCCGCCGAGGTCGCGAGGTTGAGGGCGAGGTTCGTCTGCGGGACCGGGAACGTGAACGGGCGGCCTTTCGGCCAGAACGCGAAGTGCCGCTCGTTCATCAGCGCGACGCCGAGCGCTCCTGGTGGGCGGGCGCGTCCGGGCCGCTGCTGAGGTCGAGGTGGCGCGGCCGCAGATCGTGCCGCGCG
>DASYFS010000476.1:0-7048 GCA_036498305.1 Candidatus Elarobacter sp.
GACGAACGTATACAGCGCCTGTCCCTTATAGGAGAGCTGGAGCTGACCGTTGTCGGCGCGCGTGAACGAGCTCCACGGCGCCGGAAGCGTGCCCGCCGAAGCGACGACGGCCGGCCATACCTGAAGGCACGAGCCCGTGCATGCCGATTGGTTCGCGGTCGTATCGCCGCCGAAGGTGTAGACCGGCATGCCGCTCGCGGTTACGAACGCCGGGCCGCCGTTGAGGGTTTGGGTCTGCAGGACGCTGCTGGCGGAGGACGCCGTCGGCGCGGGTTGCGGAACGGCATAGTTGCCGCCCGTGCCGCCGCCGGCAGAACCGCCGCCGCACGCGGCGAGCGTCGCCGACGCGGCGACGGCAAGAAGAGCGATGTATCTCATGCGCGCATCGTGCGCGGCGGCGATGAAAGCGCGCTGAGCGCGCGCAGTTCGCGTCTTTAGACCAGCTTCATGAGTTCCGGCGCTGACGTGTCGACGGTCGTCACGCGGCGCAAGTCGCGGCGTTCGCCCGTCTCGTCGAACGGCAAACCGCGATGCATCGTGCAGCGGTTGTCCCATATCACGAAGTCACCGGGCCGCCATGCGTGGCGGTAGACGAACTCGCGGCGCGTCGCGCGCTCCATCAGCTCGCGCAGCAACAGCCGTCCTTCAGGGACGGGCCAACCGACGACGTGCGAGGCGTGCGATGCGATGTAGACGGACGAGCGGCCGGAGCCCGGATGCACACGCACCAGCGGCTGCTCGGCGCCGGGGAAGAGCGCGCGCTCACGGTCGCTGAACTCGGTGAACCCGATCGTCTCGCGCGAGTACAGGATCGAGTGAAACGCGCGCAGCGGCGCGATCGCGTCGCGCAGCGAGACCGGAAGTGCGTCGTACGCCGCGCGCATGTCGGCGTACTCGGTCTCGCCGCCGGTGGCCGGGGCCGTCTTCGCCGAGAGCATCGAGTAGCGCGCGGGCGGATTCTGGAACGACGAGTCCGTGTGCCACAGCCGGTTCCCGAGCGAATGCATCCGCCGGCGATCGGCGGCGTCGAGCGGCGCGCCCTCTTCGTCGAGGTTGGAGATGTCCGTGATCCCCGGCGCCGTGAGCCGCGGCTTCGCGTCGATCACCGTGCGCGCGACCGTCATCACCAGCTCGCCGTCGAGCCGGCGCGCGAATGCCGTCTGCTCCTCGTCGTCGAACGGCTGATCGCGGAACACCAGCACGCCGTAGCGGTCGAGCAGCGCCCTGATCTCCGCGATGGTCTGCGGCGCGTGCGTCTCGCGGAGCACGACGCCGCCGACCTCGGCGACGAAGAGCGGGTGCAGCGGGCGATCCTGGAGCGCCATGACGGGAACTTCGCGTGTCGCCGCAGGCCGCCCGCCTGCTCTCTCGAACGCCCTGGGGGCAACCCAGCGGATGCTCTGCCTTTGAGAAAGGGTGTTCTTTTCGTATGCGCATCACCGCCGCCGCGCTTGCGGCGCTCCTCCTCGCGGGCACGACGATGCCCGCCCTCGCCGAAGCCCCGCCCGCCGCGACTGCGGCCGAGACGGTTTTGGTGCCGTCCGGCGATCTGATCTCGGTCGCGATTCAGAGCGACATCGGTTCGCGAACCTCGAACGACGGCGACGCCTTCGCGGTCGTGACGACCGCCGATTACTACGTCGCCGGCAAGCTGGTGCTCCCGAAGGGCTCACCGGGCTACGGCACGATCACGCACGTGAAGCGAGCCGGCAGCTTTCACGCCGGCGGCGAGTTGACGTTCACCGTCAAGCGCTTCATCATGCCGGGTGGGCTCGAGCTGGTGTCGGAGACGAACGGCGCGACGTCGGACGCGGACAAGCAGACCGAACAGAACGGAAACGCGCTCGGGCAATATCTGTTGTGGGGCGTCGGTGTCTTCGCGAAACGCGGCAACGATATTCTCATCAAGAAGGGCGCCGGTTTTCACGTCGCGACGGTGCAGGCGCGCGAAGTACCGACCGTGGCAGTCGGCACGCCGCCGGCAAAGCTCGACGACGCGCTCGTCACGCATCGCTGATCAGCGGCCGGTGAGGCCCACCGTGAGCTCGCGCACGCCGGTCACCAAACGGCGTGCCGAGCCGACGGTGAGGGTGTAGCGCGGCCCGAGCGGGATCCGCACGTTCCCTTCCAGCGCGCCCGCGCGCAGGAGCAGATCGATGCGCGCCGGTGCGTCCCAGGTCAGCCACACCACGTCGCGGCGAATCAAGCGCGTCGCCGCGACTTGTTGCGCCGCACCGTAGTATGGCTGGTACGTCGTCTGCGCCGTGTCGCCGTCGCGGAGCGACCACGCCCGCAGCGAGAGACGCGGCGCGAACTCCCAGCCGAGCTGGGCAGCGAACCCGCGCGTCGTCGCGACCGGCGCGAGGTCGCCTTCGGCGTACGCGAGCAGGTCGACGTGCAGCCGCGCGTGATCGTCGTACGCGAGCCCCGCTTCACCGAGCGACGCGCGTGCGATCGCAACGCCCGGCGTCCCGATCGTCGAACCGCCCGCGCCGGCGTGAAACGTCCAGCGGGGCGCGAGCGGTGCGTCGATCGAGAGCGACGGCACGATCGCGAGCGCATGCTGCGGGGCGGGCGTATAGCCGGCGTCGGAACCGTAGGTCAGCGCGACGGCGGCTTCGATGCGCGTCGCACCCTCGGCGCCGCGCTGCGTACCGAGAACGAGCGCTGCGTCACGATGATCGGAAGCGAGCCCGTTCTCGCCGCCGCGGTCATCGCGCCAGCGCGCGCGCACGCGCAGCGCGTTGGGGCCGTGCCCCGCCGCGTCGGCGACGAGCGACACGACGCTGCCCGCGTACGGTGTCGCGCCGTCGTCGACGTCGCGCGTCGCGGCGGCGGCGAGATGGAAGCCGAGCATCGGCGTCGCACCGCGCAGATCGGCGCCGATCCCGTCGTAGTGCGCACCCGGCACGTCGCCGGTGAGCGCGACCAGCGACGTCTGCACTGGTCCTATCATCGTCGCGGCGCGACCCGCCACGACGCGCCGGGTCCCGTCCGGATCCCATGACGTCGCGCCGAGCACCGCCGTGCCGCGGCCAAGCACCAGCGAGGCGTCGCGATCGGTCGCGCGCGCGGTGTCGGCGCGATCGAAGAGCTGCGCGTCGACGATCCCCGCACCGCCGCGGTCGCCGTAGTACGGCGCGTCGAGCGCGTCGCCGGCGGTGAGCGCGCCGGCAGCGTGGCTCGGCAGCAGGCTGCTCACGTCCGACCCGTCGCCGCGCCGGTAAAACGGAAGCCCCTCCACCGTCGTGACCCCGTGAGCCCGGTCGAGGTAACGGTCGCCGAGGAGACCCGGC
Source organism: Candidatus Elarobacter sp. (assembly GCA_036498305.1). Lineage (GTDB taxonomy): Bacteria > Vulcanimicrobiota > Vulcanimicrobiia > Vulcanimicrobiales > Vulcanimicrobiaceae > Vulcanimicrobium. The sequence continues at coordinate 3,297 of DASYFS010000476.1, forward strand.
AATGCGACCCGGTAGGGGATGACGGACCCCAGCTCCGCGATGCTGCCGGCGGGCAGCGCGGCGACGTCGGCCGGGCTCGGGACCCGGTCGGCCGCCCGGTTGCGCGCGACGACGGCCGTCACGGGACCGTCGGGCGGGACCACAATCCGCACCGGGTCGCTATTGTCGGCCCGAATACGGAGCGCGGCGGGCCGGGCCGGCGTGCTGAGCGCGAAGGTCCCGTCGGCGGCGCTGCGGTCCTGCCCGACCGTCCGCCCGGCAGCATCGAGCGCCTCCACCCGAGCCCCGGCGACGACCCCGCCGTCCTGGTCGCGCAGGGCGCCGGTCAACAGCTCGTCGGCGGCCGCCGGGGTCGCCGCGGAGAGAATTGCCGCGAGGACCGCGGATTTCAGGAACCCTTCACGAGCGCGTTGTATGATTCGGCTGATGAAGAGCTTCCGGCGCCTGGCGATCGCGGCAGCGCTCGCGGTCGTCGCGAGCGCCGGAGTCGCCGCGGCCGCCGATCTCCTCCACCCCGACGGCAGCCTGCTCGAAGCGAGCGCGCCGCCGGGGATCCTCGGTCCGATCACCGAGGCCGGCCGGACCGGCTGGAACTGCGCGCCGGAACACGCCGCGACGGCGCGCGCGGCGAGCGCCGCGGGCCTGCCGCGGACCTGAGATGATCGCGCGGGCCGTCGCCGCTTCGCTGCTCGTCCTCGTAGCCGCGACCGCCGGCGCGTCGGCGCAGAGCTACACCACCCCGACCGCCCCGCCGCGCACGACCGATCCCGCGGCGCTTGCGGCGCGCGCCCGCGATCGCGAAATCCACGAGCGCTTCGCCCGCGGCGTCGCCGCCGAGGGGCGTGACGACTGGGCCGCGGCGGTCCCCGAGTTCCAGCGGCTGATCGCGATCGACTTGCCCGAGCCGAAGGGCTCGACCGCGCGCTACGACCTCGCGATCGCCGACGCTCACCTCGGTCGGGACCAGGCCGCCGTCTCGCTCTTGAACGAGGCGCTCCATCGCGATCCGGGTTTCGCGGCGGCCGCCGCGACCCTGGTGGCGATCCAACTGCGTCTGGGCGATCTCTTAGCCGCCCGCGCCGCCGCCGACCGGTTCATGGCGATCGCCCCGAACGCGGCCCTGGCCCGGTACAGCCGCGGCCTCGCGGCGCTGCGCGGCGGCGATCTCGCGACCGCCCGCGGCGATTTCCGCGCGCTGCTCGACGCCGATCCGTCGTACGCGGTCGCGCACTACGACCTCGGGCTGGTCGAGCTGCGCGACGGTCACGACGACGCCGCGCAGACGGAGCTGGAACGCGCGCTCACGCTCTCGCCGAGCTACGCGCGGGCGCGGTTCGCGCTGGGCACCGTGCTGCTGCGCGGCGGGAAGCGCGCCGACGCGCGGGTCGCCTTCGACCGCTGCGCCCGCGACGCGGAAGACCCGGCGTTGCGCGCGCTCGCGATCGACCTGCGCGATAAGCTCTAGCGACGCGGCAGCGCGCGCAGCGCCGCGAGCACCTGCGCGTCCGCGCCGGTCGAGAGCAGGATCGAGCGCACCGGCAGCCCGCGCGCGTCGAGGATGTAGGCGTACGCGCTGTGATAGTTGGTGCCGAAGCGCGCCACGCCGAACGCGCCCATGAGCGCCTCTACGTCGTCCGGCGCGCCGCTTGCCCAGCGCCAGCGCGCGGGATCGGCACGAAAGGCGCGCGCGCCGTTCGCCATCGCGGCCGGCGAATCGATCCGCGGGCTGAGCGTCAGCGTGACGAGCCGCGCGTCGACCTGCGTGCGCGCCAGCTCGGCGGCGACACGCCCGAACACCGCCTGGGCGACCGCGCACGCATCCTCGCAGTAGAGGTCGACGAACGTGACCGCCGTCGGCCGCCGCAACTCGCGCAGCGTGAACGTCGTGCCGCGCTGGTCGACGATCGGAACGTCGCGGAGGTCGGGGGCCGCAACTGCAGGCCCGCCGGCGGAGACCAGCGCCGCAAGGGCGTGCACGGCGCTGCTGGGGATGCGAGAAGTCTGCTGCATGCGCCCAGCCTAGCGCTCGCGGTTGAGCGCGGCGTGAAGCCGCCGCGCCGCGACTCTCAGGATTTCTTCAGACGACGCTGCTGCGCGACGGCCCGGAGGCCGTCGAGCAGCTCTTTGTCGGTGTTGGTCGAGAGCGGGATCGTGCGTACGGGCAGGCCGTGCGCGTCGAGCACGTACGCGAACGTGCTGTGGAACGTGGCGCTGACCCGGACGACGTGGAACGCGCCCATCAACGCCTCGACGTCGGCGGGGCGGCCGCTGGCCCAGCGCCACCGCGCGGCGTCGGCGTTGAACGTTCGCGCCCGGCTCGCCATCGCGATCGGCGAATCCGTCTGGGGACTGAGCGTGATGGTGACGAGCCGCGCGTCGACGTGCTGCTTCGCCAGGGTGGCGGCGAGGCGTGCGAAGACCCCTTCGGCGATCGTGCACGCGTCGTCGCAATCGAGGTCGATGAACGTCACCGCCGTCGGGCGGTGCAACTCGCGCAGCGTGAACGTCGTCCCGAGCTGATCGACGATCGGGACGTCGCGCGCGTCGCGGGTGACCGCCAGCGCGACGGTGAGCGCCAGCGCCTCGAGCCCCATCAGTATCCGTACCCCGGCGGCGGCGTCGCCGTCCCGCCCGGCGGCGTCGCTTGCGGGCCGGGCGTTGCGCCGGCCGCGACGACGAGCACCGTGCGCATCGTGTCCGAGACGTAGTGGAAGGCACAGCCGACGAAATACGTTCCGGCGGTGAGCGTGAACGGTCCGATCGTCGTGTCGGGGTTGATCGCGCCCGAGGCGAAGTTTTGGTCGATCGACGAACCGGACGCGGCCGCCGACAGGCTGGGGTTCGTCGGGAACGCCGTCGTCGAGAGGACGTTGAGCGTGTGCGACGTGGTGGCCTGACCGTTGCGCAGCATGACTTGGCTGCCCGGCGCGAAGGCCAGCGTCTGCGAGAACCCGGTCTGCGTGTAGCCGCCGATCGGACCGTTCGCCGACGTGGTCGAGCCCATAACCGAGCTCGGCAGGGCCATCGTGATGACTTGCGGCTGGGCGGTCGGGGTGGGCGTCGCCGTGCCGGCGGGCGTGGCGGTCGGGGTCGGGGTGCTGACGGGCGTCGTGCCCGGTCCGGCCGGCGCGGCGGAACCGCCGCCGCTTCCGCCGCCGCAGGCGGCGAGCGCGGCGGCGCAGCCGAACGCAGCCAAAATCAGTGCCGAACGATGCGTTGACATGAATGAAATCCTCCGGAGCCCGGTGCTCCCGACCGACGGTAGCGAGCGGGATTGAAGGCTTTGTGAGGCGCGGCAGCCGCGCGGCTCAGAGATTCTTCAGACAACGGTGCGTCGGCGCGGTGCGGCGAAGTCGCGCGTCGTGCGCATCCTCGTAATCGAAGATCAGCGCGAGATCGCGACCGCGCTGCGGACGATGCTCGAACGGCTGAAGTACGCCGTCGACATCGCGACCGACGGCGAGGCCGGCTACGACATGCTGCTTCGCGGGACGTACGACGCCGCGGTCGTCGACGTCGTCCTGCCGGGCCGTGACGGCTTCAGCCTCACCCGCGCCGCCCGCGCCGAAGGCGTCGCGACGCCCGTGCTCTTCCTCACCGCCCGCGACGCCGTCGAAGACCGCGTCCGGGGGCTCGACGCCGGGGCCGACGACTATCTGGTGAAGCCGTTCGTCGAGGACGAGCTCGCCGCGCGGCTGCGCGCGCTGCTGCGCCGCACGCCGCTCCCGTTCCGGGCGACGATCGAGGTCGGC
>DASYFS010000477.1:0-4905 GCA_036498305.1 Candidatus Elarobacter sp.
CTTCGACACGCTCGGCACCGCGGTCAACACCGCGATCCGGCCGTATCTCAATCAGCAGGGCGTCCCGCAGCTGTTCGTTGCGACCGGCGCGTCGACGTGGGGCAAGGACTACAAACAGTTCCCGTGGACGATCGGCTGGCAACCGGATTATCAAGCTGAGGCGATGCTCTACGCGCGCGACATCCTCGAGTACCATCCCAAGGCCAAGATCGGCGTCATCTACCAGAACGACGACTACGGCGAGGACTACAACACCGGGCTCAAGCGCGGTCTGGGCTCGCACCAGAGCATGATCACGAAGATGGCGTCGTACGAGACGAGCGATCCCAACGTGAGCTCGCAGGTCTCCACGCTCAAGTCCGCCGGCTGCGATACGTTCATGATCTTCGCGACGCCGAAGTTCGCGATCCAAGCGCTCGTCGCGGCCTCGCAGCAGTCGTGGCATCCGACGACCTACGTCAACAACGTCTCGGCGGCGGTTCCGTTCATGCTGGCCGCGGCGAAGGCCGGCGGCCCGTCCGCGGTCGCCGGCGTCATCAGCACCGTCTATCTGAAAGATCCGGCGAACCACGCGCGCTACGCGGGCGATCCCGGGATGAAGCTCTACAACCAGATCATGGACAAGTATCTCCCCGGCGCCGACAAGGACGACGGCAATTATCTGTACGGCGTCTCGATCGCCTACACGATGGTCGACGTCCTCAAGCGCGCCGGGAAGAACCTGACCCGCAAGAAGGTCATGGACCTCGCCAACAATCTCGACGAGCGCGACAACCCGTGGGCGTATCCGGGCGTCTCGATCCGGACCTCGCCGTCGTTCCGCTACCCGATCACGCAGATGATCGCGGCGAAGTGGGCCGGTACCGACTGGTCGCCGTCCGGCGTGCTCGTCGATACGCGCTCGATGACGATGGCGGAGAAGTAGCGCCGCGTGGCGGCGATTCTGTCGGTCCGTGACCTCACGATCCGGTTCGGCGGGATCACCGCCCTCAGCGGCGTCTCGTTCGACGTCGAAGCGGGGCACATCACCGGGCTGATCGGCCCGAACGGTGCGGGAAAGACCACCTGCTTCAACTGTATCAGCCGGCTCTACGAGCCGACCTCCGGCGGGGTGCGCTTCAACGGCGAGGATCTGCTGCGGCTGCGGCCGCAGCAGATCGCCGCCGCCGGGATCGCGCGCACGTTTCAGAATCTCGCGCTGTTCGATCTGATGAGCGTTCTCGACAACGTGCTGGTCGGCGCGCACGCGCGCTCGCGGGGGATCGAGCGTGACGTCGTCGCCGAAGCGCACGACGTGCTGGCGAAGCTCGAGATCGGCGAGCTCGCGAAACGGCCCGTGCGCGGGCTCCCTTTCGGCATCCGCAAGCGCGTCGAACTGGGGCGCGCGATCATGGCGAAGCCGCAGTTGCTATTGCTCGACGAGCCGGCCGCGGGGATCAGCCACGACGAGATCCAGGCCCTCGCCGCGACGATTCGCCGGATCGCGAGCGAGTTCGCCGCGACGATCCTCATGGTCGAGCACCACATGCAGCTGGTGATGAGCGTCTCCGATCACATCGTCGTTCTCGCTTCGGGAAAGAAGCTCGCCGACGGATCGCCGGCCGAGATCCAGGCGAACCCGGCGGTGATCGAAGCCTACCTCGGGGCCGTATGACGACGCTGCTCGAAGCGCGCGAGCTGCGCGCACGCTACGGCGAGATCGAGGCAATCCGCGGGATCGATCTCGCCGTCGAGGAGGGCGCGATCGTCGCGTTGCTCGGCGCGAACGGATCGGGAAAGACGACGACGCTGCGCGCGCTCACCGGCGCCGTGCGGACCAGCGGGAAGGTGATGTTCGCCGGCGCACCCCTGACCGGCGCGCCGGAGGACGCGGCGCGCCGCGGCGTCGCGCACGTCCCCGAGGGACGCGGGACGCTCAGCTCGCTCACCGTCGCCGAGAACCTCGCGCTCGGCGGGTTTCTGACGAGCGACCGCAAGCAGTACGCGCGCCGCTACGACCGCGTCGCCGGGTACTTCCCGTGGATCGCCGAGCGGAAGGCGCAGCCGGCGGGGACGCTTTCGGGCGGCGAGCAGCAGATGCTGGCGATCGCGCGCGCGCTGATGATGGAGCCGAAGATGCTGCTCCTCGACGAGCCGTCGCTGGGGCTTGCGCCGATGATCGTGCGGCAGATCTTCGAGCTGCTGCGCACGATCAACGAGCAGGACGGCGTCACGATCCTGGTCGCCGAGCAGAACGCGACGATCGCGCTCGCGACCGCGCACCACGCCTACGTCCTCGAAGCGGGCCGCATCGCGCTGCACGGCCCGGCGGCCGAGCTCGCGCAGCACGATCAGGTCCGCCGCTCGTACCTCGGTTACTGAACCCGCCGCAGCGTCGGACCCGCGACCTTGTAACAGTAGCCGTCGTGGTCGTAGCGGATCCCTTCGTGCAGCGTCGTCGCGGCATGGTGCTCGGAACCGAGGACGACCCGCCGCTCCTCGAGGTTGTCGTAGGCGGGATCGAGGATGTTCGCGAGACGGTCTTCGACGTACGCGTTCATGACCGCGTGATCGATCTCGTGCCCGAGGCCGAGCGCCGGTGACTGGCGGCTGCCTTGCGTCGTCATCAGCGCGCTGCGCGGATCCCAGTGGATCGCGTGCGTGTTCGGATCGTAGGAGTCGTCGTCGTGGTGGTTGATGGAGATCGCGTGCGGGGTGCGCGCGTGAACGAGCTTGTCGATCAGGCCTTTCTCGACGTCGTCCGACGAAAGATAGGCGAACGCCGATTCGACGTTCTTCTTCGCTGAGGCCGGGAAGCTGAGCGAGCCGAGCCGGACGGGTGCGGTACGCGCGACGATCTCCATGGTGCAGCGCTTTTCACGCGTCTACTGGAATCGGCAAGGCCCGTAACGTCATCCCGAGCTCGTCGAGGGACCCTCGTCGTCGCGCGAGCGCAGCCGAGCGCGACCCCTCATCATGACCGCCGAGACGCGGGGTCGGACCTCGACTACGCTCGGCCCGACGACGAGGGTCCCTCGACAAGCTCGGGATGACGAGCCGAAGCTCGGAGCGAAGCCCGCAGTAACCGATGACCGGTCCCGAGACCCGCGACGCCTTTCGCCTGCTCGCCGACACGATACCGCAGCTGATCTGGATCGCGCGACCGGATGGCTTCATCGAGTATTGGAACGCGCAGTACGCGCGCTATACCGGCCTCGAAGGCACCGGCCAAGGCGGGTTCGACGTCCCGATCCACCCCGACGACGCCGAAGGCGTCGCGCGCCGCTGGCTGCAGGCCGTCGCGACCTCGGAGCCCTTCGAGTACGAATACCGCATCCGCCGCTTCGACGGCGCGTACCGCTGGTTTCTCGCGCGCGCGGAGCCGCAGCAGGACGCCGACGGCACGATCTTGCGCTGGTTCGGGACGAACACCGACATCGAGGAACGCAAGCGCGGCGAAGAGCACCTGCGCTTCTTGGCGCGCAGCGGCGAGCTGCTCGCGGCGCCGGTCGAGATCGGGACGCTGCTGCAGCAGTTCGCCGACGAAGCCGCTGCGGCCGTCGCCGATCTCGTTACCATCTTCACCTTCGACGGCGACGGAACGCTTGAGCCGGCCGCGATCGCGCATCGCGATCCGCGCGGTTTGGAGGCATGGCGCGAGGTGCGCCGGCTCTATCCCCTGCGCCGCGGTGACGTCGCGATGCAGGTCGCCGAGACGAAGAAGGCGTCGCTGCTCGACAAGATCCCGCCCGATCTGATTACGCGCCTCGCGCGCGACGAACGGCATCGCGCGTTTCTCGAGGCGTTCAACATCGCCTCGGCGATCTTCGTCCCGCTCCTCGCGCGCTCGGGCGACGTCGTCGGCGTCCTGCAGCTCGCGAACGGCCCCGACGCGCGGCGGCTCGACGAGCGCGACGTGCGCTTCGCCGAGATCCTGGCCCGCCGGCTCGCGCTCTCGATCGAGACCGCCGAAGTCTTCGAACGCGAACGCCGCATCTCGGAGACGTTCCAGGACGCCGCGCTCCCGCGCACGCTGCCGAGCCTGCCGGGGATGGCGCTGACGGCCGTCTATCGCGCCGCCGAGAGCGAGGCCGAGATCGGCGGCGACTGGTACGACGCCGTCGTCCTCCCCGACGGGCGGCTGATGCTCTCGATCGGCGACGTCGCCGGAAAAGGACTGCGCGCCGCGGTGCTGATGGCGAGCGTGCGCAATAGCATCCGCACCGCCGCGCTGCAGCTCCCGGTCGCAAGCGAGATCCTCGCGACGGTCGCGCTCGCGCTCGCGATCGAAGCGCCGGAGTCGTTCGTCACCGCGTGGGTCGGCGTGCTCGATCCGCAGACGCGGCGGCTGACCTACGCGCGCGCGGGCCATCCGAGCCCCTACGTTCGCGAGCCCGACGGAACGGTTTCGCCGCTGCCCGGCTCATCACAGCCGCCGCTCGGCGTCGCCGACGTCGTCGAACGCGCGGCGAATGAGGTCACGCTCTCGCGCGGCGCGACGCTCGTCCTCTTCACCGACGGGCTGATCGAGTCGGCGCGCGACGTCACCGAAGGCGAACGCCGCGTCACGGACGCGATGAGCCGCGACGCGTTCCGCCGCTCGGCGAACCCCGCACGGTTCCTCGTCGACAGCGTGCTGCACGACGGCGGGCACGACGACGTGGCGGTGATGACCGTCGCGCTCGGCCGCCGCTCGCACTGGATCTTTCACTCGCACGACGCGATGCGCGCCGAGGGCGCGCGCTTCCAGTTCGTCGAGCGGCTGCGCGAGCTCGCGACGGCGGAGAGCGACCTCGCCTCGGCCGAGCTGATCTTCGGCGAGCTGATCGGCAACGTCGTCCGTCACGGCCCCGGCGCGATCGACGTCGATCTCGAATGGGAAGGCGAACGCGCGGTGCTGCACGTGATGGATCGCGGTCCGCATTT
>DASYFS010000478.1:0-7056 GCA_036498305.1 Candidatus Elarobacter sp.
GAACCTACGCCCGGAACAGCCGAGAAGTGCTTGAGTCTAAATGAGAATCGTTCTCAGGTTGTTGCCAGGCTCGCTTCGTCTGGCGAGCGGCTGGGGAACGGCCAAGAACTCGACCGTTTTGCAGACGCTAGATAGGCTGCCGAGCCGCAAACGAGCGTCAGCACGCCGAACACGATCGGCCACGTTCCGGCGTTTGAAAAGGCGAAGAGCCAGCCGGCGAGCGCTACCAGTGCCGGAAGCGGGAAAAGCCACATGCGATACGGCGCTCGCTCGCCACGCGCCCGTCCCAGGAACAGCGCACCGATTTGCGCGACGGACTGAATGAGGACCATGCCGGCGGTCAGCGCGTTGATGACGATGTCGAGCGGGAGCAGGCACGCCGGGAGTGCGAGGATGCCGATCACCAGCAGGCTGACGTGGGGGAATCGACCGCGCGGGTGGACGCGCGCGAAGGCGCGCGGGAAGATCCCGTCGGTCGCGGCCGCAAACGGGATGCGCGAGAACGCGAGCAGGTTACCGAACACTGAGCCGAACGCGGTGACGAGGATCAGCACGGTGACAACCGCGGCCGCCCCGACGCCGAAGGCGTGCTCGACGATCGCGGAACCGATGAACTGGCCGATCCCGTGCTCGGCGACGATCGTCTGCCACGGCATCGCGCCGAGCACGCCGACCTGCATTGCGACGTACAGCGCGGCCACGAGCAGGATCGAGATCACGATCGCGCGCGGCAGCGTGCGCGACGGTTCGCGCACCTCGTCACCGACGCAGCTCGCCGCGCCGTAGCCGAAGTAGTCGTACATCGTGATGATGAGCGCCTGACCGAAACCGGCGGCCAGGCCCGGCCAGAACGCGTCGCCGCCGAGCGCGAATGCCCGCGCCGGCGCGAAGTGCGCGAAGCCGCCGGCGACGACGCACAGCAGCGCGACGATCGCGGCGGCGCCGAGCCACGTCGCGAACCGCGCGACCGGCGCGATTCCGCGATACAGCGCGACCAGCGTGACGATCCCGACGGCGATTGCAACGGCGCCCTGCAGGTTCGCGTTCGCGGCGAGCGCCGGCGAGAAGTATCCGGCGTAGCTCGCGAAGCCGATGTATCCGGTCGCGAGGAGCAGCGGCGCGCTGAAGATGGTCTGCCAGACGAACAGAAACGCGAGCAGCCGGCCGAGCTTGTCGCGGCCGAACGCCTCGCGCAAGAATCCGTACGTGCCGCCCGAGCCGGGGAACCGCGAGCCGAGCTCGGCCCAGACCAGACCGTCGCACAGCGCCAGCAGGGCGCCCGCGATCCAGCCGGCGAGGGAGAGCGGACCGTGCAGCGCGCGCAGCACCAGCGGGATCGTGATCAGCGGTCCGATCCCGATCATCGTGATGACGTTGATCGCGACGGCGCCACGCACGCCGACGCCGCGAACCAATCCGCGGTTCGCGGTACCCGTCACGCCGCGGTGAACTGCGCGGCGAATGCGTCGTACACGGCTGCGTCGACGCCGGCGGCGAGAGCGCGCGTGCGGATCGCGGCGAGATCCGGCTGCGGTCGGACGACGAGCGCGCTGGTCGGCGTCCCGCCCGGGACGAGCGTGACCGTCTGCGCCGCAGCCGGCGTCAGCGCGCTCTGCCACGGCTCGAGGACCGTGCTGCCCGCGTCGGCGTCGACCCGGAGGTGCGCGCCCATCGCGGTGATCGTCAGCGGGAGGCCGTCGGTCGGCAGCGACGTCGCGAACGCGTGCACGTCGACGCGTTCCACCAGAAAGCGGCGGTCGGCGATGAGCAGCGTGTGCGTGAGGCCGTCCGCGTCGTATTGCAACTGCTTCACGGCGTTCGGCTTCGTCGCGCGGTAGTCGAGGACGTCGGCGGCTTTTTCCACGTGGAGCGGGCGCGGCTTGCCGTCCGCGCCGACGCGGTTCCAGTCGAACATCCGGTACGTCAGGTCGCTGGCCTGCTGCGTCTCGAAGAGCTGGATCCCGGCGCCGATCGCGTGTACTGTGCCGGCCGGCAAGTAGAACGCGTCGCCGGGATGGACGGGGACGCGCCGCAGGATCTCGCCGAGCGTTCCGTCGGCGACGCGGCGCAGATATTCGTCGCGCGAGGTGTCGTGCGTCCAGCCGAGGACGAGCTCGGCATTCGGCTCGCAGGCGAGGATGTACCAGCATTCGGTCTTGCCGTTCTGCTGGTGCTCGACGCGTTGCGCGTAGGCGTCATCGGGGTGGACCTGCACCGAAAGCGGCTGGCGCGCGTCGATGATCTTCGTGAGCACCGGGAAGATGCGCTGCGGATCGATCGCGCCGGTGAGTTCCGACCCGAGCGATGCGCGCAGGCCGGCAACCGTCGACGGCGGCGCATTCGCGATGTGGTTCTCGTCCCAGCACTCCCAGGACTCGCCGAGCGGCTGCGACGGGTCGCCGGGTTTGTGGTAGCGGGTGACGAGCGCATCGCCGCCCCAGATCGCGGGCGCCAACTTCGGTTCGAGGACGAAAGGAAAGAGCCGATCGCGCACGACCGGCTCTTTTGCTTCAATCGCCGGGTGTCATCCCGACGAAGGATTACTCCCGGCGGATCGTCGTTGACGAGCTGCCGCCGCGGTTGTTCGACATCGCCACCAAACCGACGATCACCACCAGGACGACCGCGCCCACGATGATCCAGGTCCAGTTGACTCCGGTGTTGTCGGTCGTCGTGGTCGTCGTCGTGGACGAGTTGGACGTGCTGGGCGTCGTCCCGGTCGTGCCGCTCGACGTGCCGCCGCCGCCGCCGGTCGACGTGCCGGTGGACGTCCCACCGCTGGTGCCGCCGCCGGTCGTCTGCGCGATTGCAAACGACGGTGCTAGCGCGAGAAAGAGCGCCAGGACCAGGATCGAGAGCCGTGTGATGATGCGCATCGTTCCGTGAACCTCCTACAAAAGTCTTAGGCTGCGGTCAGCGTGTCCATCGGTTCCGGGTCGCCCGTCGGCGATGTCGGATCCGCCGGGATCCCCGGCATATCGGGCGGCGCGTCAGGCATCGCCGGTACGTCCGGGACAGATTCCGGGATTTGGTATTCCGCTACCATTGCTCCGAATTCCGTACCCGGGCACAAGGAAGCGAAACTTCGTTGCCCACCCGGCAACCAAGTCGCGTCGTGGGACGTTACGGGGGAAGATGCGACCCTTGCACCGTCTCGCCGTTCTCGCGGCGACGATCGCGCTGCTGGGCGAAGCCCCGACGCCTTCGGCACCGTCTGAAGAAGCGGCGCGGGTTTTTGCCGTGAGCAGCACGCGAACCGCCGCCGTCCAATCCTACACGTCTCGGCTGCACGTCGACGTCGCGTTGAAGTCATTCCCGTACGTCAAGTTTCACTTGAATGGTACGATTGCGTTCAAGCGACCCAACTTGTATTCGGTCCACTTCGAACACGTGCCGTGGTTCGGCAAAGGATTCGAGGATATGAAGATGGACCCGCTCGTCCCCTCGACATGGCCCGAGCACTACGACGTCACCAGCATGTCGCATGCCGGCGACCGCACGGTGCTGGTGATGAAAGATCGCGTCGACGGCCACATCAAGGACGTCCACGCCGAGCTCGACGCCGACGGGCTGCGCAAGATCGAGTGGGCCTACGTCAACGGCGGGAACATCGGCCTCGCCGTCACCCCGCAGCAGGTCCACGGGATCCCCGTCCCGGCGAGCGAGGATGCGGAGATCAAGCTCCCGGCGTATCACGTCGTGTGCCACGCCACGTTCACCGACTACCAGATCGTGACGGACGCCGTTGCGTCGGACGGTAAGAGCGCGCGCTGAGCGCCCCTCCCGCCGCGTCATCGTAACGGCGGACGATTTCGGCCTCGCGGTCCCCGTCAACGAAGCGGTTGAACGGGCGCACCGCGAGGGCGTGCTCACCGCGGCGAGCCTCATGGTCGCGGAGCCGGCGGCGGACGACGCGGTGCGCCGCGCCCGCGCGCTTCCGACGCTGCGGGTCGGCCTGCACGTCGTCGTCGTAGAAGGGCGCCCGCTGCTGCCGCCCGAGCAGATTCCCGAGCTCGTCGATGCGCGCGGGATGCTGAGCTCGAACCTCGCCGCCGCCGGGGTGCGCTACTTCTTTCACCCGCGCGCCCGGCGTCAGCTCGAAGCGGAGATCCGGGCGCAGTTCGCCGCCTTCGCCGCGACCGGCCTCGCGTTCGATCACGTCAACGCGCAGTGCCACATGCACCTGCATCCGACGGTGCTCGGGATTATCCTGAAGGTCGCGCGCGAGTACGGGCGGCCGCCGATGCGGATCCCCTATGAACCGTTCGCCGCATCGTGGCGCGCGACGCACGATGCGCGCGCGCTGCGCTTCGCCAACGCCTATCTGCTTGCACCGTGGCTCGCGATTCTCAAGGCGCGGCTGCGCGCCGCCGGGATCGCGCACAACGATCGCGTCTTCGGCCTGGGCGACTCGGGGCGAATGACGCCCGACCGCGTCGCCGCGCTGCTCGCGCAGCTCCAACCCGGCGTGACGGAGATCTTCTTCCATCCGGCGACCGGGCAGTGGCCGGGGATCGCACCGGGACTGCGTGCGTACCGGCATGCCGACGAGCTGGCCGCGCTCACCGACGCCGGCGTCGCGCGCGCGCTGCACGCGCCGGGGGTCGAGACGATCGCGTTCGGCGACGTCGCCCGTGGCTGATCTGCGGCGGATCGCCGCCGGTGCCGCCGGTGCGCTCGCACTCGCGAGCGTCGCCTATACGGCGATCGCGCTCGAACGGACGGTCGCCTTCGGCCGACGCGCACGCCGCGCGACGATGAACGCGCCGGCGGTCACCATTCTCAAGCCGCTCCACGGCGACGAACCGCTGCTCGCGCAGAAGCTGCGATCGTTCTGCGATCAGGATTATCCGGCGTACGACGTCGTGCTCGGCGCGCGCGAACACGACGATTCCGCGCTTGCCGCCGCGCATGCCGTCGCGGCGGCGTTTCCGGACCGCGCGCGGGTCGTGTGGGCGGACGCCCAGACGCCGCACCACCGCAATCCCAAAGTCGACACGCTCGCCGCGCTGGTGCCGCACGCGCGCGGCGAGATCCTCGTCTTCGCCGACAGCGACATGCGGGTGACGCCGGACTACCTGCTGGCGATCGTCGAGCCGTTCGCCGACCCGCAGGTCGGCGCAGTGACGTGCCTCTATCGCGGCGCGGCGATCGAGCCGAACCTCGCCTCGCGCCTCGGCGCGGCGGCGAACAACGAGCAGTTCGCGCCCTCCGTGCTCGTCGCAGAGAAGCTGATGGGGATGCGGTTCGGATTCGGCAGCACGATCGCGGTGCGGCGCGCGCTGCTCGAGGAGATCGGCGGCCTCGACGCACTCGGGACCCACCTTGCCGACGATGCGCAGCTCTGCGCCGAAGTCGCTGCGCGGGGATCGACCGTCGTCCTCTCGCGGTACGTCGTCGAGAACGTCGTCGCGGAGCCTTCGCTCGGCGCGCTGTGGTCACATGAGCTGCGCTGGATGCGGACGCACCGCGCGCTCGAGCCGGCCGGGTTCGCCGGCGTCGCGCTGACGTTTCCGATCCCACTCGCGCTCCTTCACCTCGCGCTCGCGCGCCGCCGCGGTGCGGCGGTCGTGCTGACGGGCGCGGCGGTCGCCCTGCGTGTCGCGCTGTCGTTCGCGGCGGCGCGGGCGTTCGGCGCGCGACCCGATGCGCTGCTGGCGCCGCTGCGCGACGCACTGGGTCTCGCAGAATGGTGTGCCGCGTTCGCCGGCCGCGACGTCGCGTGGTCCGGCGATCGGCTCGCCATCGACGCCGACGGGACGATCGCGCCGTGACGATCCTCGTACCGCGCGGCGCCGAAGCGCGCGCGGTACGGCAGCGCACGCCGAACGCAACGGTCGTCGAGATCGCGGCCGGTGCGGCATCGGCGCAACTGCCGCCGCTCGCGGCCGGCGAACCCGTCGTGGTCGTTGGGCTGTGCGGCGCGCTCGGCGACCTGCGGGTCGGCGACGTCGTCGTCTACCGGCGCGTCGCCGACGAGCAGCACGATCTCACGCTCGATGGCGCTTCCGCCGAAGCGCTGGCCGCGACGCTCCATGCGCCGCTCGTCGACGCGTGGTGCGTCGACCACGTCGTGACGACCGTCGCCGAGCGGCGGGCGCTGGCCGCGCGATCTGCTGCGAGCGTCGTCGACATGGAAGGCACGCACCTCGCGGCCGTGCTTGCGCAGCGCGGTATCCCGTTTGCGATCGTCCGCGTCGTCAGCGACGACGCGGCTCGCGATCTGCCGGAGATCGAAAACGCCGTCGGCGCCGACGGACATGTCGACGCGCTGCGTATCGCTGCCGCCTTCGTCCGCGCGCCGCGTGCCGCGTACGGGTTCGTTCGCGACGTCCGGCGCGCGCTACGCCGGCTGGGCGACGTCGCGGTCAGCGTTTCGGGCTGAACGTCCGCCCTTTCCACGCACCGCCCGCGCCCCGGTGGTGGCGGCGCGCCGAGTCGAGGGTCATCCCGGCGTAGAGCGCGCCCGCGAGCGGAAGCGCGAACGCCGCAGCCGGGCGCACGCGATAGAGGCGCAGTGTCGGCGCGTACGCGAACGCCATCGCGGTCCACGTTAAGAGGCCGGGGATCGCGACGTCGGCACGTCGTGCGCGCGCACCGCGCACCGCCGCCGCGACCGGCACGACGTAGAGCAGCAGCATCCCGGCGATTGTCCCCGCGAGCAGCAGCGGCGAGTAGCGGAGCTGCGTGTAGGCGGTCCGCGCGACCATCGACCAGATCATCTCCAGCGACGCGTACGGGCGTATGCTGCGCGACCGCCGCGCGAGGCCCAGCCAAAGACCGCCGCCGCTCTCTTTCACCGCCACCGCGAGCGCGCAATCGTCGATCAGCTCGCCGGCGATCCGCTCGATGCCGCCGATACGGTCGAGCGCGTCGGCGGCGAGCAGAACGCAGCCGCCGGCCGCAGCCGCGGTCGCGCGCCGGTCGTCGTTGACCCACGCGAACGGGTAGAGCATGCGGAAGAAAAAGACGAATGCCGGGATCAGCAGCTGCTCCGTGGGTGAAGCGCAGTGGAGTGCCACCATCTGCGAAACGAGCGCGCGGTTCTCGTCCTGC
>DASYFS010000479.1:0-1760 GCA_036498305.1 Candidatus Elarobacter sp.
CAGTGCTCGCGCGCGTCGCGCAGCACCGCGAGCAGGTCGGCGCGCACCTGCGGATCGCTGGAGCGCTTCTTGTCCGGCTGCAGCCCGACGCGCGCTGCGTTCTGGTTCGCGATCTTGACGGTGTCGTCGAAGAAGGCCGAGAACGCGCGCAGCTGCTGATCCTCCGGCTGGGTGGTCTCGATCAGCGCGCCCGGCGCGAGCAGGCTGCCCTTGACCATCACGAGGTTCGCGTTGCGGGTCGTGTTGAGCTCGCGCCCCTGCGCGACCGCCTGCGCCTGCAGCGCGTTGATCTGCGAATTCAACTGGCCCAGACGGAAGAACGCCGTGCGCACCGTGCTCGACGCGACGAGCGCGACGAGCGTGACCGAGAGCGCGATCAGCATCCCGGTCGCGACCGCGACGATCGTCGACGTGTACTTCGGCCGCAGCCCGAACATCGTCAGCCGCTTGCGGCCGACCTGATGACCGACGCGGTCGCCGATGTACGCGATGACGCCGGCGACGATCGTGATCGCGAGGACCGAGATGATCCCCGGCAGGACCGAGATCATACGCGCGAAGCCCGGCGCAGCAGCGTCGCGCCGATGACGGTGAAGAGGAGGTTCGGCGCCCAGGCGGCCGGCCCGGCGAGCCAGGTCGCGAGGCTGCCGACCGTCAGGAAGACCGTCGAGATCACGTAGTAGGTGAACACGATCGCGATCGCGATCCCGAAGCCCAGGCCCGTCCCGCCGCCGCGCACCGCGCGCAAGCCGAACGAGACCGCGATCAGCGTGAAGACGAACGCGGAGAACGGACGCGCGAGCTTCGCCGCGTAGGTCGCGGTGAAGAGCTTCTGCTGTTGCGGCGAGAGCTGCCCCGAGTCGAGCCGCTCTTTGATCTCGGCCCGCGAGAGGTCTTCGGGGTTGGTGATCGAGAGCGACTGCTTCGCGATCTGGTTCGGGCGCTCGCCGATGTCGACGGCCAGCGTCGGGAACGTCGAGACGGCGGTCGACCCGTCGGGCGCGAACTTGTAGGTCGTCGCGTTGGTGAACGACCACGTCGGCGCAAGATACGTCGCGCGGTCGGCGATGATGAACTCCTGCGGCTTCTGCGCCGCGTCGTAACGGATCACGGTGACGTTGAGGAGCGCCTGCGTCTGCACGTCGAAGGCGCCCGCGATCGTGACCTGCTTCCCGCCGCCGGGGAGGGCCGTCACCGCGGAGAGGTTGGCCAGCGCCCCCGATGCGTGCTCGATAACCGATTGACGCACGAAGGCGGCCTTGTCGTTGGCGAAGGGGACGAACAGCTCTTGCGCCGTCAACGCGACGAACGAGACGATCAGGCCCACGATCAGCAGCGGCGCGACGATCCGAGACAGCGAGATCCCGCCGGCCTTCATCGCCGTGATCTCGCTCTCGCCGGAGAGGCGCTGCATCGCGAGCAGCGTCCCGAGCAGCATCGCCATCGGGATCACGAGCAGCAGATAGTAGGGCATCTGCCACAGGAAGTACTCGACCGCCGCCCACAGCGGCGCATGCTCTTCGGAGACGAGCCGCCCGATCGCGAGGATCTGCGTCGCGACGAAGATCAGCGTGAACGCCGAGAGCCCAAAGAGAAACGGCCCTTGCAGCTCCGCCACGAGGTAACGATCCATGATGGTGGGGCGCATCAAGTTTAACGGCGCTCCGCCCCAGGCGCGATGCCTTTGTTCTGCCGCCGTCATCGCGCTAGAGCCTGAACCCTTCGCCGAGATAGAACGCGCGCGCGATCGGCGAGTTCGT
>DASYFS010000480.1:0-1854 GCA_036498305.1 Candidatus Elarobacter sp.
GTCGAGTATGTGCCGGCGGTCGCGACCGCCGACCCTGGGGCGTTCGCCGACCGCGAGGTGGTCCTGGTCGCGGTGAAAGCGTTCGCGACGGGTCCGGCCCTCGCGCCGCTGCGCGGCGTCCTCGCCGCCGAAACGCTCGTCGCCTCGGTGCAGAACGGGATCGACAACGTCGACGAAGCGCGGGCAGTGCTCCCCGGCCACCGCGTGATCGGCGGCTCGACGATGTTCGGCGCGATCAAGCTGCGCGACGGCGTCGTGCGACCCGTCGTCAACGCGCCGACGATCTTCGAGCGCGACTCGAGCGCGACGCCTACGAGCGACGATCTCGCCGCGGCGTTCGAAGCGGCGGGCCTCGCCGCGAGCGTCGTCGACGAGATCGCGCCGGTGCTGTGGCGCAAACTGATCGTCAACGCGGTGATCAACCCGCTCGGCGCGCTCTCGCGCCGGCCGAACGGCGCGATCGCGAGCGATCCCGACCTGGCCATGCTGGGCGAGCAGCTCGCGCGCGAAGCCGGCGCCGTCGCGGCAGCGGCCGGGATCGCGCTCGACGATCCCTGGCCGATCGCCCAAGCTGCATCGCGCGCGACGGCGCCGAACCGGAACTCGATGCTGCAAGATCTTGAAGCCGGACGCCAGACTGAGATCGAGGCGATCTGCGGGGCGGTCGTCCGCCACGCCGATCGCCTCGGAGTCGACGTGCCGCTAACGCGCACCATGCTCCAGCTCGTCCGCGCGAGGCAGCGCACGTGAAGGGCCGCGTCGGCGCCGCGGAGATCACGGCCCGGAAGGGGACGCCGTTCCCGATGATGACCGCGTACGACGCGCCGTTCGCGCGCTGCGCCGAGGCCGCCGGAATCGACTTCCTGCTCGTCGGCGACTCGCTCGGGATGGTCGTGCTCGGCTACCCGGCGACCACGTCCGTCGAGCTCGGCGACATGGTCCGCCACGTTGGGGCCGTCGTGCGCTCAACGAACCGCGCGCATGTCGTCGGCGACCTGCCGTTCGGAACGTACGAAGCCTCCGACGAGCTGGCCGTCGCGAGCGCCGTCACGCTGGTCAAAGCCGGCGGCGCCTCGTCGGTGAAGCTCGAGGGCGGCGAGGCCGCGGCACCGCGAATCCGCGCGATCGTCAACGCCGGAATCCCGGTCTGCGCGCACATCGGCCTGCTGCCGCAAACCGCCGCGCTGGGCGAAGGCTTCCGCCCGCGCCGCGCCCGCGAGCAACTCCTGCGCGACGCGCACGCCGTCGCAAATGCCGGCGCGTACGCGGTCGTGCTCGAGATGGTCGACGCCGCAGTCGCCGCAACGATCACGAAGGAAATCGCGATCCCGACGATCGGGATCGGCAGCGGGCCGTCGTGCGACGCGCAAGTGCTCGTGCTGCACGACGTGCTCGGACTCTACCCCGACCCGCCGAAGTTCGCGAAGGCCTACGCGAACCTCGCCAACGACGCAACGAACGCGCTGCGCGCGTACGCCGCGGAAGTCCGCTCCGGCGCCTTTCCGCCCCGGGGATGAGGAGCGCTTAACGTGGCCGGACTGATGGATTTTTCAAAGCTGATCGCGGCGGTGCTGCTCGCCGCCTCGATCGTTATCGCTCGGTCGGAAGCATCGGCTGAGCTTGGAGCAACCGCAAAGCCGGGGGACACTTGTTCACCGGTTAACGGACTTGCCGTCGGCCTCGAAGTTCCCGTCGGGGGGCAGATCGTCGATGAGCGCGTCGTGCTGGTCGGTGGATGGCGGCTGTTTGCGTGGGCATTGCTGGACTCCAAGGGGCAATGGTGGCTCGCGCCGTCCCGATCATTCGGCACGGATGTTCCGCCCAATTTCGGCGGCGCCGTCATTTCGCTCGCAA
>DASYFS010000481.1:0-2917 GCA_036498305.1 Candidatus Elarobacter sp.
CCGGAGAGCGAGAGCGAGATCGTGTTGGCCTGCCCTGCCAGAATCGTGAACGCGATCTGCTGTGCCGTGGAGAGGATGTTGCCGCCTGCGTCCGCCGTGCTGAGCGTCGCGGTGTAGCTGCCCGGTGCCAGCGAGATCGACAGTTGGCACGATGTCGATGCGAGCGTGCTGGTGCAGCCGTTCGTCGTCGGCGTCAGCGCTACCGTCGTCGGATAGCCCGACACACTCGCGCACGCCCCCGGACAGCCCGTCTGGATGTCGAGCGTCATCTGTGTGGTCGCCGGCGAGATGTACGCGGGACGGCGCGCGGCACGGGCGGTCGACGTTGCCTTCGGCACATCGATCTTGATCGTCACGGGCACTCGCGCAGCGGCGGCCTGCGAACGAGCCGGCGGCACCGCGTGGGTGCCGCCGGCACAGCCTACCACGGCGGCAGCGAGAAAGAGGACGGCTACATGGCGAAGCAGACCGAACATGCTATTCGGTTGTGGGTAAACCCGCGGCAATCCCTGCTTGCTTGGGTGACCGAACTGCCGCGCGCTATGAGCGTTCGGCGAAGTATCGTTCGATAAACGCCCCGTAGGGTGTTCCTTCTACCGCGAACCCGGCTTCCGTCGCCGCGGCTAGCGCGCCGCGCGCGCCCGTTCCCTCACGCTGAGCGGTGATGATGGCCGCCGCGACCGCGGCGCGCGTCCCACCTGCTCAATGGATGAGGACGGGGCCCTCGCTGGAAGCGACCGCGTCGCGGATACGGTCGATGTCGTCCGGCGTTACCGTGTCGATCGTCCACGGAACAGCTGCGTAGGCGACGTCGCTCCCGGCGAGCAGTTGCGCGGTGTCGTTGCCTTCCTCGCCGGCGCCGCGGATGTTTACGACCGTCCCGAAACGACCGGACTCGAGCTCGTCGCGGGTCGGCTGCCCCCCGACGGTGATTCCCCCGATGTTCGCCTCATTCTTCATGCCGGCTGCTCCGGCGCGGGGATGGCGCGGACCTTCGAAGCGTCCCGTCGAAGGGCCGGGTCCGTGAGTGTCTCCGCCCCGAGCGCGGTCGGTTCTGTCGTCATCCTCGACTTCGGCGCGCAATACAGTCAGCTGATCGCGCGCCGCACGCGTGAGGCGAACGTCTACTCCGAGCTGCTGCCGTACGACGCGCCGTGGGAAGAGATCGCGAAGCGTGAGCCTGCCGCGATCGTGCTCAGCGGCGGCCCGGAGTCGACGCTCGGCGCCGATGCGCTCGACTGCGATCCGCGGGTCTACGCGAGCGGCTTGCCGCTGCTCGGCATCTGCTACGGGATGCAGCTCCTAGCGAAGCATTTCGGCGGCGCGCTCGTGCCGCTGGAGCACGCCGAGTTCGGTCCGGCGCAGCTCGTCCTGGACCGCGCCGACTCGCCGCTCTTTCTCGGCGTCGCGTCCGAATCGCGCGTGTGGATGTCGCACGGCGACTCGGTAACGAAGGTGCCGCCCGGCTTCACCGCGCTCGCCCACACCGAGCGCTGTGCCGTCGCCGCGATCGGGGACGACCAGCGCCGCTGCTACGGCGTCCAGTTTCATCCAGAGGTCGTGCACACCGAAGCGGGGACCGCTATCCTCGAGAACTTCCTCCACACCGTCGCCGGGATCGCGCCGACCTGGCGCATGGACTCGTGGGTCGACGACGCGATCTCGAAGGTGAAGGCGCGAGTCGGCGACGCGAACGTCCTGTGCGCGCTCTCCGGCGGCGTCGACTCGGCCGTCGCGGCGACCCTGGTGTCGCGCGCGATCGGCAAGCAGCTCACCTGCATCTACGTCGATACCGGGCTGATGCGCAAGGACGAGTCGGCCGGCGTCGTGCGCGCGTTCCGCGACGTGCTGCACCTGAACGTCGTGCACGTCGATGCGCGCGAGCGGTTTCTGGCGCGGCTCGCCGGCATCAGCGATCCTGAAGAGAAGCGCATCCGCATCGGCCACGAGTTCATCGCGATCTTCGAAGAAGAGGCGAAGAAGATCCCGGGTGTGGAGTATCTCGTGCAAGGTACGCTCTATCCCGACGTCATCGAGTCGAAGACGCCGGGCTCCAAAGCCGGGCACAAGATCAAATCCCACCACAACGTCGGCGGACTCCCCGAGCGGATGGCGCTCGGCCTGGTCGAGCCGCTGCGCGCGCTCTTCAAGGACGAGGTTCGCGAGGCTGGGCGGGTCCTCGGGCTGCCGAACGCGATCGTGGAACGTCAGCCGTTTCCCGGCCCGGGGCTCGCGGTGCGGATCATCGGCGAGGTCAACGCGGAGTCGTTGGCGCTCGTGCGCGAAGCCGACTGGATCGTCACCAGCGAGATCGATGCCGCCGGGAACGAGCTCTCGCCGCGCCCGTGGCAATATTTCGCCGTCCTGACGCCGGTGCGCAGCGTCGGCGTGATGGGCGACGGCCGCACGTACGGCTACCTCGTCGGCGTTCGCGCGATCACCAGCGAAGACGGGATGACCGCCGACTGGGCGCGGCTCCCGCACGATCTGTTGGCCCGCATCTCGACGCGCATCGTCAACGAAGTTCCCGGCGTCAACCGGGTCGCCTACGACATCACCTCGAAGCCGCCCGCAACCGTCGAGTGGGAGTAGCGCAGCGGAGTCTGCGCCGTAACGCATGAGAATCCTGATCGTCGGCGGCGGGGCGCGGGAGGACGCGCTCTCCTGGCGCCTGGCCTCGTCCCCTTCCACCGAGGCGCTCTTTCATGCACCCGGCAACGCCGGGACCGCGTCGCGCGGTGAGAACTGGAGCGACGTCTCCGCGACCGATGCGCGCACGATTTTGCGGCGCGCACAGGAAGCCAAAGTCGATCTCGTCGTGCTCGGTCCCGAGACGGCGATCGCGGCGGCGGTCGGCGACAAGCTGCGCGACGCCGGGATCGCGGTGTTCGGCCCCAACCGCAGCGGCGGCCGGCTC
>DASYFS010000482.1:0-10306 GCA_036498305.1 Candidatus Elarobacter sp.
GCCCGGACGATGCGCGTCGTTCCCCGCGGGACCATCGTCGTCCGCAGCTCGACGAGCGGCCGCAGCCGGTCGATCAGGAAGTCGCCGGCGCTCGAGACCCCGCCCCCCAGCGCGATGACCTCGGGGTTCACGAACGCGATGATGTTGGCCAGGCCGTAGGCGAGGTCGTCGGTCCAGGCGGTGAAGGCGGCCAGCGCGTGCTGGTCGCCGGCCTGAGCCGCCTTGCGGATCGCCTTCGAACCGAGCTTCTCGCGGGCGATATCGAGCAGCGGGGACTTGGGGAAGGACGGTGCCAGGCGGTAGGCGTGGCGTATCAGGCCCGTCCCCGACGCCTGCGCCTCGAAGCAGCCGATCTTCCCGCAGCCGCAGATGAAGCCGGTGTCGGGCTTGATCTGGTGGTGGCCGATCTCGCCGGCACCCATCTGATGACCGAGGGCGAGCATCCCGCCGGTGACGATCCCGCCGCCGATCCCCGTCCCGAGCGTCAGCAGCACGAAGTCCTTCGTCCCCTGGCCGACCCCGTGCGCGTACTCGCCCAGCGTCGCGCAGCGCGCGTCGTTCCCTACGAAGACCTCGTACTTGGGAAACGCCGACTTCACGCGGTCGCCGAGCGGAACGTTCTCCCAGCCGAAGTTGGGCGAGTAGCGGATCAAGCCGGTCAGCGGGTCGATGTTCCCCGGCGAGCCGATCCCGATGCCGACGACGTCCTGGCGCGCGCCGTCGATCGCGATTTTGACGACCGCGGCCAGCGCGTCGAGCACGGCGACCGGCGAGCGGTCGATGATGTCGCGCTCGGCGCGGTCGCGGATCTCACCGTTCTCGTCGACGAGCGCCGCCATCACGTGCGAGCCGCCGAGATCGACGCCGATTGCCGCCTTCGGCATCAGCGGGTCACCGGCTGATGAGCGGCGCGGAGACGGCGTTGGCCGGATCGTCGTAGCGCGAGAACGCCAGCGTCAACCCGGCGTTCGAGCATTCCGCGAGCCGGTACGTCGTCTTGTCGTAGGTGCATGTCAGTCTCTGGTCCTTCTGCGGTCCGGCGGCGGTCGTGACGAAGCGGCCCCAAGTCTTCCCGTTCGCCGTCGCGTCGGGGAGAACGTTGTCGACGGCGATCGACCGCAAATTCCCCTCGGCGGCGACGACGTCCGGCGGCGCGTCGACCTTGCGGTACGATTTGCCGTCGGCGCTGACGTAGGCCAGCTGCCCGATGAGGATGACGTCGCGGCGCTCGCCGCCGAAGACGAGGACGCTGTGATAGCGGTCGGGCGCGACGAACGTCATCGCGATCGCGAACGTCCCGCTCCCCGACGTGGTGGTGACGACGAATGACTTCGCGGCCTGCATCGCGGCGGCGACCCGGGTGCGCACCGTCGCCAGATCGTCGGCGTTCGCCGCGGCCGGGAGGGCCGCAAGCACGGCGAGCAGGGGCAGCGAGGCGAGGCGGCGGTTCATGCGATAGCGCCCATTCTCCGGATCGCCGGGTTCGTCCGCCATCCGTCACGAAGAAGCGGCGACCATGCAAGAGACGATCGATCTCATCGCCCATCGCGAACTGGGCAACCTGCGCCGCTATACGCGCGAGACGGGACAGCCGACGAAGCTCGCGGATCTCGATCTCGAAACGATGACGCGCGTCGAGAACATCGAGATCGACGAAGAGCACATCACGATTCAGTACAACAAGACGACGAAGCGCCGCTACAACGCGAACGAGATCACCCACAAGGAGTGGGTGTACAAGTACAACGACGACGCGGAGTTCGTCGCGGCGGTGCGGAACGTCATCGAGCTCGCGCGCAAGCACCTCTACGATCTGCCGGAGAACCTCGCGTGCCCGCCGGGCTGCGCCGAGTGCTGCAGCGGTTACGAGCCGTTCGTCTCGCGCGCCGACGTGCAGCGCATCGCCGACCGCTTCGGCTGGACGTACGAGGAGGTCATGGCCGAGTACGTCGTTCCGCGCGAGTCGGCCGACGGCTCGTACGTCGGATGGCTGGCAAAAGTCACCGACGACGTCGCCGACAAGTGCAAGTTCCTGATGGGACCGCGCTCTGGCAAGTATTACTGTGGGATCTACGAGGATCGTCCGCACGACTGCGGCGCGTTCACGCCGATCGGCTGCGACGACGTCGACACCGACCTGCCGCGGGGCGGGAAATACAAGGTCGGCGCGCCGTTCCAGCCCAGGCATCGCGGCCGCAACGGATCGGCGCGGCTTTCGTAGAGCAGGCAGCCCTACGCGGATGGCGGAAGGGCCTTCCTACGCACCAAACCGGAGGAACTTTATGAAGACGCTGCCGATGTATGCCGGCCTCGCCGCGCTGGCCGTGGCCGCCGTGTCCCTTCCCGCCGTTGCGGCCAACTCGATGGGCTCGATGATGGCGGCGCACGCGACGGTCGTTCAGATCAAGCCGCTCAACGGTTCCGGTGAATCCGGAACGGCGACCCTCACCGATACGAAGGCCGGGCTCAAGGTCGTCGTCGCGATCACGGGTGCGCCCGCTGATGCGCAACCCGCGCACATCCACAAAGGCAGCTGCGCGAAGCTCGACCCGAAGCCGTGGTATCCGCTGAGCAACGTCGTCGGCGGGAAGTCGACGACGGTCGTCAAGGGCGTCACCATTGCGCAGATCGCCGGGAAGAGCGCGATCAACGTCCACAAGTCGACGACCGACATCGCGACCTACGTCGCCTGCGGCGACGTCGCGAAGTCGTCCGCGATGAAGATGTGAGCGCGGAGGCGAGATGCTGAAATCGTTCGTCGCGGCGCTCGCGCTCGTCGTCGCCGCCACCGCGCAGTCGCCGGCACCCGCCGGCAAGCCGCTCGAGCTCAAGCTCCCGGCGCAGAACGACTCCGGCGAGACCGGCGTCGCAACGCTCCAGGACGGCGCCGACGGCAGCCTCGTCGTCAAGCTGAAGATGACGAAGCCGACGGCGGCAGTGCAGCCCGCGCACATCCACAAGGGGACGTGCGACAAGCTCGATCCCAAGCCGACGTATCCGCTATCGCCGGTCAAAGACGGCGCCTCGGAGACGACGATCAAGGGGCTGACGATCGCCGACCTCGAGAAGGCGCCGTTCGCGATCAACGTCCACAAGTCGGCCGAGGAGGTTCCCGTCTATGTCAGCTGCGGGAACGTCGTCGCGCCCAAGTAGCCACCCGCCGTTCAACGAAGGCGCCGCGCACGACGCGGCGCCTTCGCGCTTCGGCGTCCCGTCGCTCGACGAGATGCCGGACGACATCCGCACCATCTGCGAGGAGACGCGCGCGAAGCTGGGCTTCGTCCCCAACGTCTTCCTCGCGTACGCCAAGCGCCCGGAGCACTTCCGCGCGTTCATGCACTATCACGACCTGCTGATGAAGGGTCCCGGCGGGCTCTCACGCGCCGAGCGCGAGGCGATCGTCGTCGCCGTGTCGGCCGAGAACGACTGCCTCTACTGCGTCACCGCGCACGGCGCCGCGCTGCGCATCCTCGGCAAGGACGCGATCGTCGCCGATCAGATCGCGACCAACTGGCGCACCGCCGACCTCGCGCCGCGGCTGCGCGCGATCCTCACGTTCGCCTCGCGCGTCAACGAGCGCGGCTTCGCCGCCGGCGACAAGGAGCTCGCGGAGCTCAAAGCCGTCGGTTTGAGCGACGCCGACGTGTGGGACATCGGCGCGATCGCCGGCTTCTTCGGCTTCTCGAACCGCATGGCCGGGTTGATGGACATGCGTCCGAACCCGCAGTTCTACGACATGGGGCGCGCGCCACGTTAACCGGCTAGCGAAAGGGACCAAGCCGCCGCCCGCGTAGAGGGGCGCAATGCAAGGGTTCACCTCCGCCGCGCGGCTTCTCGCCGCGGCGCTCATCGCCGTTTTGCTGCTGCCGAGTCCGGCGCTCGCCGGGACGACCGGCTCGATCGTCGGAAAGCTCGTCGACCAGAAAACCGGAGCGCCGCTTGCAGGCGCGAGCGTCGTCGCCTCCTCGCCGTCGCAGACCGAACGCTCCACCACGGACGCGAACGGCGGCTTCCGCTTCCTCTCGCTCTCGCCCGACACGTACACCGTCACGGTGTCGCGCACCGGTTACGAGACGCTGCAGCTGGCGGGGATCACGGTCCAAGCCGACCAGACGCAGACGCTCAACCGCGACCTCGCGCCGCGGCTGGCGACGATCGGCAGCACGACGTCGCGCCGTGCGAGCGACCTGGTGAAGCCCGGCACGACCAGCGACGTCTACTCGGTGAGCGGTGCCAACGCCGACGCCGCGGGCGCGCTCGGGGGACCCGGCGGGCTGACGAACGCGTACTCCGCGATCGCATCGGTGCCTGGAACCGTCGTTCAAGGCGGACAGCAAGGCTGGTACCAGCAGCTCTCGATTCGCGGCGGCGACATCGACCAAGTCGGTTACGAGCTCGACGGGATCCCGGTGAACCGTGTCTACGACAACGCGCCGCAGACGATGCTCTCGACGCTGGGCCAGCAAGAGCTGCAGGTCTACACCGGCGGGACGCCTGCGACGTCGGATGGACAGGGACTTTCCGGCTACGTCAACCAGGTGATCAAGACCGGAACGTTCCCGACCTCGGTCACGCTCAACGGCGGGGTCGGTTTCCCGGCCTTCTACCATCACGGTTCGTTCGAGATCGGCGGCGCGACGCCGAACCGCAACTTCTCGTACTATGCCGGAACGTCCGGAGCGAACGAAGACTTCCGGTATCTCGACCAATACAACGGCGCGAGCGATCCGCGCTTCTTCTATCCGATGGCGTGGCCGGGGCGCTTCAACATCTACGACGGGACGCCGGGGACGCTCTACTTCTCACCGGGCCAAACCTACACCATCTCGTCGATGAGCCAGCGCGACAGCGTCGTCAACCTGCACTGGGGTATCCCGCACAAGGGCGGCAAGGACGACGTGCAGTTCCTCTACGTCACCAGCGAAATCTTCAACAGCTACTACAGCTCGGTGAACGATCAGGGCGGCGCCGGGTACGTCGGCAACGCGCTCAACGGCGGCACGCCGTTCCAGGCGACGTGGCAGGACGGCTACACGTACAACGGCCCCGTGTTCGCCGCGCCGAACGCGGGTCTGGTGACGCCGTACTACTTCATGAACAGCCCGGCGAACCGGCCGTTCAACGCGCCGCTCTCGAACAGCACGCGCGACACCAACGACAACGGCGTCGCCGTGCTCAAGCTGCAGTACCAGAAGAACATCAACGACCGCTCGTTCCTGCGCCTTTACGGCTACTCGGTGTACTCCAACTGGTTCATCCACGGCGCAGCGAATCAGGAGTTCACCTGCTGCTTCGGCGCCGAGCTCAACGACTACGAGATCCCCAGCCACACCTACGGCGCGACGCTGCAGTACTCCAATCAGCTCACCGACAAGCACCTGCTCAACTTCAGCGCGACGGAGAGCCAGACGAAGATTCAGCGCCGCTACTTCTACGGCTTCCCGGGCAATCAGGGGATGAGCACGCCGTTCACCAACCTGATCGACCCGCGCACCGCAGCGCAAACGGGGAACTGCTACGATCCGACGACCGGCGGCCTGACCAGCTGCTACGGCGGGACGCGCGGGACGTTCGCGAATCCCGCCCCGCCGATCGCCGCGCTGTTCGCCGGCGTGAACCCGCAATGGACGGTCACGGAGAACGGCCCGCTCGGGCGCGTCAACAACGTCTCACCGTTCTTCACCGCGGCCTCGCTGAGCGACAACTGGAACGTCAACGCGAAGCTGAACCTCAACCTCGGCGTGCGCTTCGAGAACTACACGAACCGGCTCGGGGACACGACCGCGAGCCCGGTCGCCGGCAGCGCGCTCAACCGCGCGTTCTGGGTCAAGGCGTTCAACAACGAGAACTGCTACAAGCCCGGCGTGTTCGGGGCGATCAACATCGCAAGCGCCGCGACCCCCGATGCGAACGGCGTCTTCGCCACCCCCGCGAACTGCGCCGCCCTGGCCGGCCCCGGCTACCTCCCGGCGAACTTCCAGAACAGCACGCTCGACAAGATCTCGGCCAGCGTGATCCAGCCGCGCGTCGCCTTCACGTATACGGTCAACCCCGACACGGTGCTGCGCGGCTCGTTCGGCGTCTACTCGCGGCCCGTCAACACATCGTGGCTGCAGTACAACGACCTCAACGACCGCGACTGGACCCTGTATGCGGCGTCGAACTTTCTCGGCTACGGGTTCAACTCGCCGGTGCACCAGCTGCAGCCGGACACCTCGTACAACTACGACTTCTCGCTCGAGCAGCATCTGCGCGGGACCGACGCTTCGTTCAAGCTGACGCCGTTCTATCGCAGCACGCGCAACCAGCTCCAGGCGTTTCCGATCGGGATCGGCGGGATCGTCAGCGGCTTCAACGTCGGGCACCAAACCTCGTACGGCGTCGAGCTGGCGCTACGCAAAGGCGACTTCGCGCGCAACGGCTTCGCGGGGCAGCTCGCCTACACGTACACGCACAGCCGGATCAAGTACTCGCAGTTCCCGTCCGGCACGAGCGTGATCGACTCGATGAACCTCTTCATCAAGGACTACAACGCGTACACGTCGTTCTGCGGCTCGAACCCCAACGACAAGCGGTGCGGAACCACCGTCGGCGGCGCCGCCGCGGCGCCGTGCTACGACGGTTCGGGAACCCCGATGCAGCTCGCCGGCGGCGCGTGTCCGACGGGGACGGTCGCGAACCCGTACTTCAGCCAGCCGGTGCAGAGCCTGTTCCCGGTCGACGGCCAGTACACGACCTACGATCAGATCCCGCAGCCGTTCGTCGGCGAGAACGGCTACGAGACGCCGCACGTGATCGCGGGCGTCCTCCAGTGGAAGCACGACAAGCTCGCCATCACGCCGAGCTTCACCTACAGCTCGGGCGCGTCGTACGGCTCGCCGCTGAGCTATCCGGGTTACATTCCGGACAAGTGCACGCCGGCGACGTCGACGACGGCGTTCTCGCCGTCCGCGTGCGGCGGCCTGACGAGCGCGAGCGGTCAGAGCGCGAGCTTCTTGTTCATCCCCGACGCCTTCACCGGCTCGTTCGACAACCTCGGCGCGTTCAAAGAGCCGTCACGCTTCACGCTCAACCTGGCGACATCGTACGAGTTCAGCCGTCAGGTGAAGGTGACCCTCACGCTGACCGGGATCGTCGACAAGTGCTTCCAACGCGGCTACGCGTGGGACGATCCGAACATGTGCGTCTACTCCGAGCTGCCGTCGGGCGGCGCCGGGGTCGGGCCGTCGGGGAACTTCCTGCCGCTCGCGCAGACGCCGGTGCAGCTCCGATATCCCTACGGCGACTTCAGCAACAACCTCAACACCGGCTTCGCGGGCGTCAAGATCCCGCTCCAAGCGGCGCTGGATATCCGGGTGAAGCTCTAAACTACGGCAGCGGCGGCGCGGCGGCGAGCGCACGGGCGTGCGCCGCCGCGTCGAGGTTCCCGCCGCTGATGACGATCCCGGTGCGCTTGCCGCGCACCGGCGCCTTCTCGAACAGCAGCGCGGCGAGCGCGGTCGCGCCGCTCGGCTCGACGACGAGCTTGAGCCGCTCGAAGGCAAACTTCATCGCGGCGCGGATCTCGTCGTCCGTGACGGTGACGATCCCGGCGGCGAGGCGCCGCACGATCGGCCAGGTCAGCTCACCCGGCGCCTGCGTCTGCTGTCCGTCGGCGATCGTCTGCGGCACGGGGATCGAAACGATGCGGTTCTCGGCGAACGAGCGCACCCAGTCGTCGCCGGCCGCCGGCTCGACGCCGTAGATCTGCACCCCCGGCGAAAGCGCCGTCGCGGCGAGCGACGAGCCCGCGAGCAGCCCGCCGCCGCCGAGCGGGACGAACAGCGCGTCGAGCGGTCCGGCCTCCTCGATCAGCTCGAGCACGACGGTTCCCGCACCGGCGATAATCGCGGGATCGTCGTACGGCGGGACGAGCGTCGCGCCGCGCTCGCGCGCGATCGACGCGGCGAGCTCGGAGCGGTTCATTCGCACGCGGTCGTAGAGCACGACTTCGGCGCCGTACCCGCGCGTCGCGGCGAGCTTCGCCTCCGGGGCGTCCGACGGCATGATGATCACGGCGGGAACGCCGAGCAGCTTCGCCGCGAGGGCAACGCCCTGCGCGTGGTTTCCGCTCGAGAACGCGACGACGCCGCCGCGCCGCTCCTGCGGCGTCATTTGCGCCAGCCGGTTGTAGGCGCCGCGGAACTTGAACGCGCCCATGCGCTGGAAGCTCTCGGCTTTGAGGAACGCCTGCCCGCCGAAGCGCCCGTCGAGCGTCGTCGCGGTGACGACGGGCGTGCGATGCGCGACGCCGCGCAGCCGTTCGGCTGCGGCGCGCACGTCGTCGAACGAGGTGACGAACTCGGTTTCGATCACTTCGGCTGTACGGTGTCCCAACGGAAGTGAAAGACCTTGTCCTGCGGGTCGAGCTCGATCTTCTCGTGCACGGTGCCCTTCGCGAACGTCACGTCGAACTCGTGAACGCGCGGCGGGTCGGTCGCGGGGGTATCTTCGTGGACGCGCTCGATCTTGCCGAGCGCGGTGAACTTGTCGGTCGCGGCGCCGAGGCGCGCGCGCGACATGTCGGCGGCGGTGCCGCTGTTCTCGAGCCGCTGCACGGCCGCGACGTCGCCGTTCGCAATCGCCTGCGTGAGCTCGTGCGCGATCTTCTCGTACTTGTTCTCGCCGCCCGCGCACATCCGCAGCACCAGCGCAACGACGAGCACGGCGACCACCGCCCAGAGCATCTGCCGGAACCGCGAGCGTCCGACGGCGGGCGGCGGCATCGTCGACGTTCCGATCGGACGCGCGAGCGGGGGCGGCGGCGGGTTGGTGGGGTTCATACCGTAACCTCCGCGACGCCGGTCGCGCCGAAGGGGAGGAAGCGCAGCGACGGATTCCATTGCTCGGCGAGCCCGATGCTCCACTCGCTCTCGAACAGCGCCAGCGGACGGCCCTCCCAGTCCTCGACCAGCCGCGCGCTCGAGCCGAGCGTCGCCGCGCCGGCGTTCTCGCCGGCGACGCGCCGCGCCGTCGTGTAGGGCAAGTTCTGGAAGATCGTCTTCACGTTGTACTCCGACTCCAAGCGGTACTTCACGACCTCGAACTGCAGCGCGCCGACCGCTGCGAGGATCGGTTCGACGCGGGTCTGTCCGTAGGGGTAGAACACCTGAATCGCGCCCTCCTCGCGGAGCTGCGCGATCCCTTTCTGGAACGACTTGTAGGTCGCGGTGTCCGTACTGCGGACCAGCGCGAAATGTTCCGGCTCGAAGGCCGGGATCGGATCGAACGGGGTCGCTTCGCCCTCGGCGAGGGTGTCGCCGATCGCGAAGACGCCGGGGTTCGCAAGGCCGACGACGTCGCCGGCGAACGCGACGTCGACCGACTCGCGGTCGGAGGCGAACAGCTTCATCGCGCGCGTGAGGCGCACGTCTTTGCCGGTGCGAACGTTGCGCACGGTCATGTCGCGCTCGAACTTGCCGCTGCAGACGCGCAGAAACGCGACGCGATCGCGGTGCCGCGGATCCATGTTGGCTTGGATCTTGAAGACGAAGCCGCTGAAGCGCTCGTCGGTCGGCTCGACGACCTGTTTCGCGGCGTCGACGCGCGGCGCCGGCGGCGGCCCCATCTCGACGAACGCGTCGAGGAACAGCTCGACGCCGAAGTTCGTCACCGCGCTGCCGAAGAAGACCGGCGTCACGTCGCCGCGCAGCATCGCATCGCGCTCGAAGTCGGCGCCGGCGCCTTCGAGCAGCTCGAGCTCGTCGAGGAACTGCTTGTAGGTCCGCTCGTCGACGAGCGCCGCGATCTTCGGATCGCGCGGATCGCTCGCGGTCACCGGCGCGCGCTTCGACCCGTGCTCGGTGCGCTCGAAGACGTGGACCTCGCGCGAGCGGCGGTCGTAGACGCCGCGGAACGTCTCGCCGTTCCCCAGCGGCCAGTTCATCGGGTACGCGCCGATGCCCAGCACGTTCTCCAGCTCGTCGAGCAGCTCGAGCGGATCTCGGCTCGGGCGATCCATCTTGTTGATGAACGTGAACAGCGGGATGCGGCGCGCGCGGCAGATCGCGAACAGCTTGCGGGTCTGCGGCTCGACGCCTTTGGCGGCGTCGATCAGCATCACCGCCGCGTCGGCGGCAAGCAGCGTCCGGTAGGTGTCCTCACCGAAGTCTTGGTGACCCGGCGTATCGAGCAGGTTCATCGTGTGCTCGTGGTACGGGAACTGCAGGACCGTCGAGGTGATCGAGATCCCGCGCTCGCGCTCGAGCTCCATCCAGTCCGAGGTTGCCGCGCGTGCGCGCCGGCGCGCCGCGACCTGGCCGGCGGT
>DASYFS010000483.1:0-2271 GCA_036498305.1 Candidatus Elarobacter sp.
CGTGTCGGGCGCGATGAAGTACGACATGTTCTCGACGACGCCGACGATCGGTTTCTTGAGCTGGTGGACGAGGTTCGCGGCCTTGCGCACGATCATCGTGGCGAGGCGCTGCGGCATCGTGACCAGCACGATGCCGTCGACCGCGAGCGACTGCAGCACGGTGAGCGGCGCGTCCGAGGTCCCCGGCGGGAGATCGATCAGCAGGTAGTCGAGGTCGCTCCACAGCGCCTGCTCGTAGAACTGGCGGATGACCCCCGAGAGGATCGGGCCGCGCCAGATCATCGCGGTGTCTTCTTTGTCGGTCAGCAGGTTCGAGCTGACGATCTCGATCGCGGAGCGCGAGGTCGCGGGGACCATCAGCGGCTTCGGCTGCTGGCCCGCGGGCGTCGCCGGGTCGGGCTCGAGGCCGAGCGGCTCGGTGAGGCCGAACAGCCGAGGAATCGACGGACCGGTGATGTCGGCATCGAGGATCCCGACCTTCTTGCCCGCGCGGCGTAGTCCGACCGCGAAGAGCCCCGTCGTCAGCGACTTGCCGACGCCGCCCTTCCCCGACATGACGGGGACGACGTACGTGAAGCGCGCGCGGCGGTGAAACTCGCCCGGCGCGCGGCGCTGCGGCGTCTTATCGTCGTTCATGATCGTGGGAACGCGGCCGGAGAGCCGAGCCTGCACGAGCGCCGCGACGATCGGTTCGGGCCGCAGCCCGTGCGCCTTCGCGCCCTGCTCGATCGTCTCGTACTTGTTCACGCCGCAGCCGGCGCAGTGCAGGCCGAATGCGCCGAGGACGTCTTCGGCGATCGGCAGCTCGGCGACGAGCGCACGGATGTTGGTCTGGGGGACGATCTCGATGGAGGCGGACATCAGCGGGAGCGGTGACCTTTGTCGGAAGAACGTTGTGGACGCAAGCGGTGAGGGTTCGGGTCCGCGCCGCCGCAATCCGTTCTTTCCTTCGACCCGTCCTGTGGAGCGATGGTTGACACCCTGATCGTCGGCGGCGGTCCTGCCGGGCTGGCAGCGGCCCATTATCTCGCTGCGGCCGGCCGTCGCGCGACCGTTTTGGAGAAGCGACCCATCCTCGGCGGGAAGCTTTCCTCGTGGCGTGACCGCGACGGCGACGTCTTGGAAAGCGGGCTGCACGCGTTCTTCGGCGGCTACGCCGCGCTGCGCGCGCTGCTCGAGGAGGTCGGGATCGCGCACCACGTGCGGTGGCAGCCGCACGCGCTCACGTGGGCGATGCCGCCGAACTTCTCGCCGCGCTGGAACGGGCAGGCGGTGTACGAGGAGTTCCGCTTCGTCGATGCGCCCTCGCCGTTCAACGGGATCGGCGCGGTGCTGAACGCGCGCTACGTCTTCAACGCGTGGGAGAAGGTGCTGTTCGCGACCGGGACGCTGCCGGTGCTGCTGCGCGACCACGACTACGCGACCCGTCAGGACTCGATGAGCTACGCGGCGTGGCATCGCCGGCGCGGGATGTCGGAGCACATGCTGCGGACGTTCTTCGCGCCGATGGCGCTGGCGCTGAACTTCACCGCCGTCGACGAGATCTCGGCCGAAGCGATGCTCCGCGTGATGGCGTACTTCGCCTCCGAACGCAACGCGAGTCGCGCCGGCTTCCTCGACGGTCCGCCCGGGCCGCGCTTCATCGAGCCGCTGGCGGAGCATGTGCGTGCGCGCGGCCAGCACATCGAGAGCGACGCGCCGGTCGCAGAGCTGGTTTTCGCGGGCGATCGGTGCATCGGGGCGCGGACGCGCGACGGACGCTTCTTCGAAGCCGAGAACGTCATCCTCGCCACGCCGGTTCACGATGCAAAGAAGCTGCTGCCCCCGGCGATGCTTCGCGATCCGTCGGTGCGCGGGGTCGCACTGCTGGAGAGCTCGCCGGTGATCACGGCCCACGTGTGGTTCGATCGCCCCGTCTCGCCGTTCACCAACCTCATGTTCTCGCCGGGCACGCTGCTTGCGGTGCATGCCGACCTCGGTCAGGGCGCGCCGGGCTACGCGTGGAGCGGGCGTTCGTTCATCGAGGCCTGCATCGCGCCGGCCAATGCGCTGATCCGCGAGGACGACGAGACGGTGATCGGCCGCGTCCTCGACGACCTCGCGACGCTCTACCCGCTCGCCACGCGCGACCGCGTCGTCAAAGCGAAGCTCGTGCGCATTCCGAAGAGCGTCTACCGCGCGAGCCCGGGCTCGGAGGCGCTGCGTCCGCACGGGCGGACGCCGGCGTCGAACCTGTTCCTCGCCGGCTGCTACGTCAACACGCGATTCCCC
>DASYFS010000484.1:0-3354 GCA_036498305.1 Candidatus Elarobacter sp.
GTCGCGCCGATCATGTGCAGCTCGCCGCGCGCGAGCAGCGGCTTCATGAGATTGCCGGCGTCCATCGAGCCTTCGGTCTTGCCGGCGCCGACGACGGTGTGCAGCTCGTCGACGAACAGCAGCACGCGACCCTCGGACGAGGTGACGTCCTTGAGGACGGCCTTGAGCCGCTCTTCGAACTCGCCGCGATACTTCGCGCCGGCGATGAGCGCGCCCATGTCGAGCGAGATGAGGCGCTTGTCCTTGAGCCCTTCGGGGACGTCGCCGCGCACGATGCGCTGCGCGAGCCCTTCGACGATCGCGGTCTTGCCGACGCCGGGCTCGCCGATCAGGACCGGGTTGTTCTTGGTGCGCCGCGAGAGCACTTGGACGACGCGGCGAATCTCCTCGTCGCGCCCGATGACCGGATCGAGCTCGCCTTTCTCCGCGGCGCGCGTCAGATCACGGCCGTAGCGCTCGAGCGTCTGGTACGTGCCTTCGGGATTCTGGCTCGTCACGCGTTGATTACCGCGCACCTCGCGCAGCGCCGTCAAGAGACGCTCGCGGCTCAGGCCGAGGCGGCGGAAGATCCCGCCGACGGGTCCGCTGTCGCCGACCATCGCCAGCAGCAGGTGCTCGACCGAGACGTAGTCGTCGTTGAGCGCCTTTGCCTCCTCGTCGGCCTTCGCCAGCAGCCGCGAGAGGCCGGGGGCGACGGTCACCTGGCTCGTCTCAGCGTTCGCGCCGCTGTAGCGCGGCAGCGACTCGATCGCGCGCGCGGCTTCGAGGTCGACGGCCTTCGGATCGATCCCGGCCTTCTGGAGGATCGGAACGGCGACGCCGTCGGTCTGGTCGAGGATCGCGACCAGCAGATGCTCCGGCGTCGTCTGCGTGTTGTGCTCCGTCAGCGCCCGGGTGTAGGCCGCGTTGAGCGCCTCCTGGACGCGCGAAGTCATACGTTCGACGTTCATTCGCACTCTACAACCGAGAGTGCTAACCGCAGGGTTGCGACCGTGGGGCTACTTCGCCGGGCGAGCCTCCTACCGTCGCGAAGGGCCCGCGCGTGAACCTTCCGCACCGTGCCTCCGCCGCCGACCCCTCGCTCGTCGCCGACCTCGTCGCCGCCAACCACATCCTGTTCCGGCACGGGATCGTCGACGGGTTCGGGCACGTCAGCGTCCGCCACGACCGCGACCCCGAGCGGTTTCTGCTCGCGCGCAACATGGCGCCGGCGCTGGTGACGACCGAGGACGTCATGGCGTTCGCGCACGACGGGACCGCGCTCGACGGCGACGAGCGGCCGGCGTACAACGAGCGCTTCATCCACGGCGCGATCTATCGCGCGCGGCCGGACGTCGGGGCGGTCGTGCACAGCCATGCGGCCTCGCTGATCCCGTTCGGCGTCGTGAGCAACGTGCCGCTGCGCCCCGTGTACCACATGAGCTCGTTTCTCGGCGGGCCGGTCCCGGTGTTTGAGATCCGTGACGCGGCCGGCCCCGACAACGACATGCTCGTCCGTTCCGACGCGCTCGGCGCGGCGCTCGCCGCGTCGCTCGGCGACCACGTCGCGGTGCTGATGCGCGGACACGGCGCGACGATCGTCGGCGCGAACGTCCGCCAAGCGGTGTTCCGGGCGATCTACACCGAACAGAACGCGCTGCTGCAAGCGCAAGCGACGCACCTCGGCGCGGTCACGTACCTCAGCGAGCTGGAAGCGGCGCGCTCGGCGGAGACGAACGCGGGGCAAGTCGAGCGCGCCTGGAGCCTCTGGAAGCGCGAGGTCTGAACTCGAGCCTACCCCTGACCACGTTCGTCACGTACGCGGCGTGATTTGAGGTCGGTTCGCCGCAGCGTCCCGGCCGGCGCGAAGTCCACGGTGGGACGGATCCCGATTTGACGCTTCATCCGTGCGACGACGCGCGCGCGCAGATCGTCCTCGTCGCATGGGGCAGCGAGCTCGGCGACGACGGTGAGCTCATCGAGCGCGCGCGGCCGCGTGAGGACGATCTCGAACTCGGTGCCAAGCTCGGCGAACGTGCGCAGCACGTCCTCGATCGCGCTCGGGTAGACGTTCTCACCGCGGACGACGAGCATGTCGTCAATGCGGCCGATGATCCCGCGCGGGAAGCGCGGATACGTGCGACCACAGGGGCACGGTTCGTTCGTCCACTCGGCCAGATCGCCCGAGACCAGCCGAATCATCGGCTGCGTGCGGCGTTCTAGCTGGGTGTAGACCGGAGTTCCGGTGCCGCCGTACGGCACAAGTTCCATCGTCCGCGGATCGAGCACTTCGCCGTAGACGAAATCTTGCCAGAGGTGCATCCCGGTGCGATGGGCGCACTCGGCGATATTCATCCAGGGCGTCACCTCGCCCATGCTGCCGCTGTCGATGCAGATCGCACCAAACGTCTCTTCGATCAGCCGCTTCGTCGCCGGGATCCCGGCACCGGGTTCCCCCGAGAAGAACATGATCCGCAGCCCGAACTCGCGCGGGTCGATGCCCTCGCCACGCGCGGTTTCGGCGATCCGTAACGCGTACGAGGGCGTCCCGTAGAACGCGCTCGGCCGCATCTGGCGCAGCCACGAGACGGCTTGCAGCGTCATCCCGGGCACGCCGGCGCCAAACGGGAACGCCGCTGCGCCGAGCCGCTCGACGCCGGCGAGCGCGCCCCACGAGCCGACGTACAGCGAGAAGATCGAACCGATGAACACGGTGTCGCTCGGCCGCAGGCCGAAGCTCCACATGATGCGCGCGTGCGCTTCCGCGATGCGCCCGAAATCATCGCGGCTCCAGGCGAACGCCGTCGGCCGGCCGCTCGTTCCGGAGGTCCCGTGCAGCCGCGCGATCTCCGCCGGGTCGACGCACAAGTAGGAACCGTAGGGCGGATGCTGCGCCTGGTCGGCGCGCAGATCGGCTTTGGTGATCGTCGGTAAACGCGCGAACACTTCGAGCGACGTGATGTCGCCGGGCTCGAGTCCGACGGCTTCCCACCGGCTGCGATAAAACGGCGCGCGCTCCCACGCCCACGCCATCACCGCGCGGATCTTCGCAAGAACGACGGTCGCGCGTTCGTCTTCCGACATCGTCTCGCGCGCGGGGTCCCAGTAAGGCGCGTCACTTGGCGGACGATATCCGGCGTCGTAGGCGGGCGGCCACATCGCGCGGTCGGGTGCGATCACGATCAGCGCGCCGCGGCTTTTTCCGTTGCCGCCTGTGCCGAGCGTGTCGAAGCGCGGCCGTACTCGGCGACGATCCGCTCGATGCCGTCGATCAGCTCCTGCGTCGACGCCTCGGCGTTGAAGATCTCGCGGACGCCGATCGCCTTGAGCTTCGGAACGTCGTCCTCTTGGATCACGCCGCCGCCGATGACGACG
>DASYFS010000485.1:0-10695 GCA_036498305.1 Candidatus Elarobacter sp.
ATCTTCATGCGCGGCGCGGCCGGCGGTGCGCCGCCGGTCCAGCCGGTGTTCACGAGCCAGCACTGCACGTTGTGCTTCGCGATGCGCTCGCCGAGCAGCTTCGCATACACCGTCGGGTGATGCACCATGAACGGTTTGCCGAAGCAGGTCGAAAACGTCGCGGTCGGCTCGGTCACGCCGCTTTCCGTGCCGGCGACTTTCGCCGTGTAGCCGGAGAGGAAGTGATACATCGCCTGTGCCGGCGTCATCTTCGAGATCGGCGGCAGCACGCCGAACGCGTCGGCGGTCAACATGACGATCGTATTCGGGTGTCCGGCCATCAGCTCGGGCACGATGTTCGGAATGAAGTCCACCGGATAGGCGGCACGCGTGTTTTCGGTGAGGGTTTCGGAGTCGAGATCGAGCGCGTGCGTCGCCGGATTCATCACGACGTTTTCGAGTACCGTGCCGAAGCGGTGCGCGGCAGACCAGATTTCCGGCTCGGCGCTTTGCGAAAGGCGAATCGTCTTCGCGTAACAGCCGCCTTCGAAGTTGAAGACGCCGTCGGCCGACCAGCCGTGCTCGTCGTCGCCGATCAGCGGGCGGTGCGGATCGGACGACAGCGTCGTTTTCCCGGTTCCCGAGAGGCCGAAGAAGATCGCGACGTCGTTCTCTTTCCCGACGTTGGCGGAGCAGTGCATCGAGAGCACGTTGCGCAGCGGCATCAGGTAGTTCATCACCGTGAAGACCGATTTTTTTGTCTCGCCGGCGTAGCGCGTTCCGCCGATCAGGATGATCTTCTTGGCGAGGTTAACGATGACGAACGTCGACGAGCGTACGCCGTCGCGCGCGGCATCGGCCTCGAACGTCGGGACGTTGATGACGGTGAACTCGGGCGAGAACGCGTCGGCCGCGGCTTGATTCTGTCCCGGTCCGTCGATGAAGAGGTCACGCGCGAACAGGCTGTGCCAAGCGTACTCGGTGATGATCCGCACCGGGAGCCGGTAACGCGGATCGGCGCCGACGTAGCAGTCGAGCGAGAAGACGTCTTTGCCCTCGAGGTACTGTCCCACGCGTGCGAGGAGGTTGTCGAACACGGCCGGCTCGACGCCCGCGTTCGCGTCCCAGTCGATGTGGGTCTCGCTCCCGGGCTCCCGCACGAAGAACTTGTCCTTCGGGGAGCGGCCGGTGTGCTTGCCGGTGTCGACCAGCAGTTGGCCGTCGGCGCCCAGAACGCCCTCGCTCCGGCCCAGGGCCTGCTCGTACAGCTGCGCCACGCTCTGATTGCGATATACCGTCCCGACGCCGGCAAGGCCGAGCGCGGACAGATGTTCGTCGAACGACTGCGAAGTGTGGGGTAGCGTGAGAATCGTCGTGCTCCTGGGCGGGGAAAGACAGCGGTTTCGCCCGACGAGGGAGGGTAGCCTCGTTGGCTGAGTTGTTCACGGTCGTCCCGCCGGGGCGGGCGTTCGGCCGTCTTGCGGACGAATGTTCCCCGCCGGAACGGACGGAAATCGTCTCGCTGGAGCACGCCCTCGATCGGGTCACGGCGGTCGACGTCGTCGCGCCCGAGACGCTGCCGTCGTTCGCGCGCTCGACGATGGACGGCTTCGCGGTCCGCTCGGCCGACACGCACGGCGCCTCCGAGCAGTCGCCGGCCTACCTCGAACTCGCCGGCGACGTCCCGACGGGCATCGTGCCGACGGTCGGCGTGCTCCCGCGCCAAGCCGTCCGCATCCACACCGGGGCGATGATCCCGGCCGGCGCCGACGCCGTCGTCATGGTCGAGGACACCAACCTGGTCGGCGGCGAGGTCGAGGTCGTCGCCGCGGCGGCGCCGGGCGAGAACGTGCTGACCGCCGGCGAGGACGTCGAGCGAGGGTCGATCGCGGTCCCGGCCGGCCGGCGGCTGCGTCCCGCCGACCTCGGCGGTCTCGCGGCCCTGGGGCTGACCGCGGTCACGGTGCGCGCGCGCCCGCGCATCGCAATCCTCTCGACCGGCGACGAAGTCGTCCCGGCCGACGCGGCGCCGGGACCGGCCCAGGTGCGTGACGTGAACGCGGCGACGATCGCGGCGGTGATCGAGCAGGCCGGCGGGATCCCGCTCCCGACCGGGATCGCCCCCGACGACGAAGCCGCGCTACTCGCGGCGGCGCGCGACGCGCTGGGGTCGGCCGACGCGCTCGTCCTCTCCGCCGGCTCCTCGGTCTCGGTGCGCGACCTAACCGCGCGCGTCGTCGACGCTCTCGGCCGTCCGGGCGTGCTGGTCCACGGGATCGCGATCAAGCCGGGAAAGCCGACGGTCCTCGCCGTCTGCGACGGGAAACCGGTCGTCGGCCTACCGGGAAATCCCGCCAGCGCGCTCGTCGTCGCGTGGCGGATCGTGCGGCCGCTGGTGCGGTACCTCGGCGGCGAGACGCGCCGCGACGAGCTGGGTGACGAACGCGAGCGCAGCGCCATCCTCGACGTGCCGGTCCCGTCTCGCCCCGGCCGCGAAGACTACGTCCCCGCGCTGCTGACGACCGGTGCCGACGGTGCGCTGCACGCGACGCCGGTCTTCGGCGCGTCGAACCTCATCTTCACGCTTGTCCGCGCCGACGGTTTGATCGCCGTCCCGCTCGATCGCAGTGGCCTCGGTGCCGGCGAGCACGTCCGAGTGATCGTGCCGTGACGAACGCACGCGATGCCGAACGTACGGTCTTTCTGCACGACGTCCCGCTCGAGGACGCGCGCGCCCGCTTCGGGGCGGCGCTCGCCGAGAGCGGCGTCGATGAGCGCGCGCCGGTCGCGGAGGTCATACCCCTGGCCGCGGCGCTCGGTCGCGTCGCCGCGCGGGCGGCGATCGCGCGGCTCTCCTCGCCGCACTATCATGCTTGCGCGATGGACGGGATCGCGGTTCGCGCAGCGCGCACGTCGGGTGCGCTCGAGACCGCGCCGCTCGAGCTCGCGCGCGACGAAGCGATCGTCGTCGACACCGGCGATCCGCTGCCGGAGGGATGCGACGCGGTCATCCCGATCGAGCTGGTCGAACCGCGCGCGAACGGCGCGGTGGCGATCCGCGCCGCGGTCGCGCCGTTCGAGCACGTGCGAGCGATCGGCGAGGACGTCGTCGCCGGCGAGGTCGTCGTTCCCGCGTTCCGGCGGCTGCGTCCGGCCGATCTGGCGGCGTGCGCCGCGGCGGGCCTGGCCGAGATCGCCGTCGTGCGACGGCCGCGGGTCGCGATCGTCACGACCGGCGACGAGCTCGTCGACGTCACGATCGACGCGCCGCGGCCCGGCGCGATCCTCGACTCGAACGCGGTGCTGTTGGCGGCGTGCGTGCGCGACTACGGCGGCGAGGTGACGTTCCAGGTTCGCGTCCCGGACGTCGAAGAGGTCCTCGTCGCGACGGTCGAACGCGCGATCGCCGGCGCCGACGTCGTGATCGTCAACGCCGGTTCGTCGGCGGGCCGCGACGACTACACGGCGCGCGTGTTCCGGCGGTACGGCGACGTCGTCGTTCACGGCGTTGCGATCCGGCCCGGGCATCCGCTCGTGCTGGGCGTCGCGCGCGACGCGCGGGTCCCGCTGCTCGGGATCCCCGGCTATCCGGTGAGCGCCGCGATCTGTGCCGAGCTGTTTCTGCGTCCGCTGCTCGAACGGCTCGGCCGGCGCGAGCCGCCGGACGTCCGTGAGGTCGAGGTCGAGCTCGCGCGCAAGCTGTTCTCGCCGCTCGGCGAGGACGAGTTCGTCCGCGCCGTCGCCGCGCGCGTCGACGGGCGGCTCGTCGCGACGCCGCTGCGCCGCGGTGCCGGCGTCATCACCTCGCTGTCGCGTGCGAACGTGCTGATTACGATCCCGCGCTTCAGCGAAGGCGCGAACGCCGGCGCACGGGTTCCGGCCCGCGCGCTGCGGCCGCTCGCGGCGATCGAGTCGACGCTGCTC
The DNA here is from genome assembly GCA_036498305.1 of Candidatus Elarobacter sp. Classification (GTDB taxonomy): domain Bacteria; phylum Vulcanimicrobiota; class Vulcanimicrobiia; order Vulcanimicrobiales; family Vulcanimicrobiaceae; genus Vulcanimicrobium. Next base: position 3,904 of record DASYFS010000485.1, read on the forward strand.
GCGATCGGCAGCCACGACGTCGCGCTCGATCTTCTCGCAGGGCGGCTCGCCGCGAACGGCACCGAGCTCGTCTCGGCGCATGTCGGCAGCATCGCCGGGCTCGTCGCGCTGCGCGAGCGGGCCGCGCATCTCGCCGGAACGCACGTCCTCGATCCCGCGACGGGGACGTACAACGACCTCGCGGTAAAGCGCTACGGACCGCCTGTGCCGGTCGCGCTGATCCGATTGGCGGAACGCGAGCAAGGGCTGCTCGTCGCGCCCGGCAACCCGCTCGCGATACACGCGCTCGCCGACGTCGCCGCGCGCGGCGCACGGTTCGTGAACCGTCAGCGCGACGCCGGGACGCGCATCCTGCTCGATGCGCTGCTCGCGCGCGAAGGGATCGATGCAGCCGCGATCGCCGGCTACGACCGCGTCGAGTTCTCGCACCTCGCCGTCGCGCAACTCATCGCGAACGGCAGCGCCGATGCGGGGCTGGCGATCCGCGCCGCAGCGCAGGTCTTTGGCCTCGACTTCGTTTCGCTCGCATTCGAGCCGTACGACCTCGCGCTGCCGGCGGCATCGCTCGAGGAGCCGCGCATCGCCGCGATCGTCGAGATCCTGCGCGATCCGGCGTTCCGCGCCGAGGTCGAGTCGCTGGGCGGATACGACTGCACGCACGCCGGGTCGGTCCGGATCGTCGAACCCGACGCGCAACCGCGAGGTGCGGCGTGACGGTCGAGCTCTTCGGAATGTCGCGCGCGCTCGCGGGGCGAGCCGTCATCGAGCTCGCCGTCGAAGGACCGATCGATTACGCCGGGTTCGTGCGGGCGCTGGCGGACGCCGTGCCGGCCTTGGTTCCCGACGTGATCGACCCGTCGCGCGACGAGCTGGTCGAACCGAACCTGCTGCTGCTCGACGGACGCCGCGCGCCGCGCAACGGCGAGCAATTCGGCGCCGACGATCGTCCGTGCGTGCTGTTCTTGGCGAGCGGCGGATGAGCTACGCCGGCCCGCGCGATCTGCTCGAGGTCGACCTCACCACCCGCAGCGCCGTGCGCACGGTACTCGGCGACGACGTGTTCGCCGACGCGCTCGGCGGCGTCGGCCTCGCCGTGCGGCTCATCGACGAGCGCGTTCGCGGACCCGTCGATCCGTTGGGGCCGCAGAACCCGATCGTGTTCGCCGCCGGTCCGTTCGCCTCGACACCGGTCCCCGCCGCGAACAAGCACGCGTTGGCGTCGATCTCGCCGCTGACCGGTCTGCTGAACGAAGGGCTCTCGTCGAGCCATTTCTCGGCCGTGCTGCGCCGCTGCGGCCTCGCAGCGCTCGTCATCACCGGCACCGCCGACGAGTGGACGACGCTCGCGATCGACAACGGCACCGTCCGCTTCGAGGACGCGACGCCGCTGCTCGGATGTTCGGCGCGCGAGACGACCCGCGCGCTGCGCGAGGAGTACGGCGATCGCTCCGTGCGCGTCTGCGCGATCGGGGTCGCCGGCGAGCACGGTGTCCGCTACGCCGCCGTCGAGAACGACGGGCGCCAGGCGGGGCGCGGCGGAACCGGTGCCGTCTTCGGCGCCAAGCGCCTCAAGGCGATCGTGCTGCGCGGGCGCGGTGAGGTGCGCATCGCGGACCCGCAGCGCACCGCCGAGATCTCCGCGACGTTGCGCGAGCGCGCCGTCGGCCCGAAGACGGCGAAGTACCGCGTCCTGGGCACCGGTGCGAACCTGCGCGTCCTGCAGCGAATGGGCCAGCTCCCGACGCGCAACTTCACCGCCGCGGTGTTCGAGGGCGCCGAGCAAGTCACGCCGGAGCGGGCGCGCGAGTCGCGCAACAGTTATCTCGAGCTGCGCGCAGGCTGTGCGGGCTGCCCGGTGCAGTGCGAGCACCTCTACGTTCGCAAGGATCGCGACCGGCGCGGCGCGGCGGCGAGCGAGTACGAATCGGTGTGGGCGTTCGGCCCGAACTGCGGCGTCGACGACCTCGATGCGGTGCTCGACGCGATCGCGCGCTGCGACGAGCTCGGACTCGACACGATCTCGGCGGGCTCGACGATCGCCTTCGCGATGGAGTGCGCGGACCACGGCCTCGTTCCACGCGAGGCGTTCGGTCCGGCGCTGCGGTTCGGCAACGGCGCCGTCCTCGTCCCGGCGCTGGACGCGATCGCAGAGCGTCGGGGATTCGGCGACGTCCTCGCCGACGGCGTGCGCGCCGCGGCGGAACGGATCGGCGGCGGTGCGTCGCGCTTTGCGATGCACGCGAAGGGTCTCGAGCTCCCGGGCTACGAGCCGCGAACGCTGCCGACGTATGCGCTCGGCCTCTCGACCTGCACGCGCGGTGCGTGTCACAACCGCGCCGCGACCTACGACCGCGATCTGCGCGACCCGAGCGAGGACCGCGACGACCTCGCGCGCGCCAGCGACGCGATCGCGGCCGAAGACCGCGCCGTCGCCTGGGACAGTCTCGTCCTGTGCAAGTTCGTCCGCGACTGCTTCACCGATTTCGAAGAAGAAGCGTCGGAGCTGTGGAGCGCGGTCGCCGGGATCTCTCTCGACGCGGAGGGCCTGCGCCGGGCGGCGCAGCGGACTTGGGAGCGCAAGCGCGCGATCAACGCGCGCCTCGGCTGGACCCCCGGCGACGACACGCTCCCGGAGCGGTTCTTCGCCGAGCCGATCCCCGCCGGCGCGAACGCCGGCCGGCGGATCGACCCCGAGCGACTCCTGGCCCTACAGGCCGCGTACGAGGCGCTGCGGCGCGAGAATGTGGGCCACCGCACACTGGACGTAGCGAGAGGCGCCCCGCTTGGGTAGGTGAGGATCCATGGGAACCGCTACCCGCCCGGGGGGTGTGGGGGCAGCGCTCGGCCAAGGTCGCAAGGTGTCCAACCGGCGCATCTATCCGCGGCGGCGGGTTACTTTTCCGGCGACGTACACGACGGACGGTGAGAACGTGCAGCCCGCCTACGGGCTGGACTTCGGCGGCGGCGGCGTGCAGTTGCTGACGCGCGAGCCGCTCAGCGCTGCGTCGCGCGGCGCGATCGAGCTGACCGTCATGCTCAACGGCCGCCGCGTCCGCGTGAAGGCGACCCGCGCCTGGACGTCCGCGTTCATCTCTCCCGAGGGGACGCGCTACCGTCACGGGATGCGGTTGAAGACGATCACGGACCGCGACTGGGAGTACCTGATGGAGCTCCTCGTCGAGGACGCGCAGATCGCGCCGGGGACGATCCTCACGCCGGGCCTCCGCGACAGCCTGCTCTCGGCCGAGAAGCAGCATCGCATCGCCGAAGCGCTGGCGGCTGCCGGCCGGCTGACCTATCATGCCGGGCGGCGCCTGCCGCTGATCGAGTACGCCTTCGACGGCTACACGATGCGGATGGGAACGCGCTATTACGCGCTGCGCGTGCGCAGCCGCGTCACCGACGGCTCGACGACGAACGAGTACCGCACCCAGGTGCTGGTGGAGATCGAAGCCGAGGGGGTCCGCATCCTCGGCTGAGAACCGGCGCGAATGCGCCGTGCTCTCGCCCTGATCGCCGCCCTCGCGTGCGGCGTGCTCCCCGCCGACGCGCGATCCCCCATACCGATCGGACCGTTCCCGAGCGGGTCCGTCGACGGCATCACCGACGTCGCCGGCGTGCGCGTCGGCCAGGTGACGAAAAACGAAGGGACGTCGATCCGCACCGGCGCGACCGGCGTGATCGCGAACGCCGATACCTGGAACGACCGTCCGGCCGCCGCGACCTTCGATCTTAACGGCAACGGCGAGATGACGGGCGCGCACTGGGTGAACCAGGCGGGGTTCCTCGAGACGCCGATCGTGTTGACCAACACCTTGAACGTCGGCCGCGTCGACGACGGCGTCGTCTCGTGGATGATCGCGAAGCACCCGCAGATCGGCGTCCGCGACGACGTGCCGCTCCCGGTCGTCGCCGAGTGCGACGATCAAGGGATCAACGACATCCAGCAGCGCGCGGTCCACGCCGAGGACGTCGTCGCAATGCTCGACGGCGCGAAGGGCGGCGACTTTCCGCGCGGCAACGTCGGCGCGGGCACCGGGATGCGCGCGTTCGGCTTCGCCGCCGGGATCGGATCGGCGTCGCGCGTCCTGCCGAAGGAACTCGGCGGCTACACCGTCGGCGTGCTGGTCAACGCCAACACCGGCTCGCGCACGGAGCTGCTGATCGACGGCGTCAAGGTGGGACAAGCGCTCGCGCACGATCTGCTGCCCGTCTATCCGCGGCAAGCCGGCTATGCGCCCACCCGCGGCCGCGCCGCCGACGGCAGCATCATCATCGTGATCGCGACCGACGCGCCGCTCGACCACAACCGCCTGCACGACGTCGCCAAACGGGCCGGGATGGGGCTCGCGCGAACCGGCGCGACGTCGCACGTCTCGTCGGGCGACCTGTTCATCGCGTTCTCCACGACGCACCGCTATCCGCGCGGCGGCGGCGTCGCCGGGCCGCCGCTCGAGACCGACGAGTCGCGCATCGACGCGCTGTTCGCCGCGACGGTCGCCGCGACGGAGTCGGCGATCGACGACGCGCTCTTCAGCGCGCACACGATCTCCGGCCGCGGCGGCGTAACGTACTACAACCTGCCCTACGAGCGGGTGCGGCCGCTGCTGCGGTAGGTCTCAGAGCGAGAGCGGCCGGCCGTACCCGAGCAGCTCGACGTTCGCCCAGCCGACGGTCGTCCCGCCGCTGGCCTTGTCGCGAACCTCGGCGGCGCCGCTCCAGAACGGCGAGCCGCCGACCGTCGCCGGGACGATCTCTTGCGACGGCACGACCGGTTGAATCGAGACGTCGAGGCCGAGCGACGGAACCACGACGTCCCACAGCGCCGGATACGTCACGCCGCTGCGATCGCTGCGCCACGTCGTCCCGCCGCGCACGGTCACGGAAAAGTCTCCTCGAGCGAGACGGACCGGCGGGCCGCTGCGCGGGACGACCATCCCTGACGCCGCCGCAGTCCCCTCGGCCGTGCCGAGACGGACGCGCCGTGCGCGCGGCAAGAACAGCATGACGTCGGCGCCGTCCTCGAGGTGAATCGAGAAGCGGTCCCAGCCTGCGAGTCCCTCGCCAAGCACGGCGTTGCCGTACTCGTGGTCGAGCCACGACGTTCCCGTTACGGCGAACGATGCGCCGTTGACGCGAAGCGAGCCGCTCGTGCGCAGCCGCGTGTACGACGTCGAGTGCAGCACGCACGCGGCACACGTATCGACACGCAGGAGAGCCTCCGTGCCGTTGGTGACGCGTCCGCGCGTGGGTACCTGCGTGAGATCGATCGCGACGCGCGTGTCGCCGGCCCGCGACCTGAACGTCCCGGCGCGCTCGGTCTGTGCCAAGCTCCAGTCGTCGACGCGAACGTCGAGCGAGGACGACGCCGCGCGCGCCGTCGCTTCGTCGCCCCGGCCCGCACGTTCGGCGTAGGCGAACGTGCTTCGCCGATCATCGGTGACCGCGACCGTCGCCGGGACGAACTCGACGACTCCGCGTCCCGCGGCGACGCCGAAGCGGAAGAAGGTCACCTCGTACGAGAACGACCGCCCGCCGGAGGTCTGCACGTGTCCGAAGAGGCGCCACCACTCGTTGCGGTAGCTCGGGTGCGCGCCGTTCGTGTCCGGCGACGCCGCGCCGGGAAAGGTCGCGAATGCGACCGCGAGCGCGCACCAGCGAAGGACGGCCCTCACGTGCTCTGCAGAACCTCGTCGGTCCGGATCCGCGCCGCCATGCGAGCCGGAATCAACGCTCCGGCCAGCACCGCCGCGACCGCGAACAGCAGCGCCGCCGCGATGCTCGGGTACGACGGCGACCAGCGAAGCGCGCCGCCGGCCTCGACGGTATGGCTCCCGAACAGCAGCACCGCGGCGAACCCAAAGCCGAGCACGGTCCCGAGGCCGCCGCCGAGCGTCGCGACGAAGAGCGCTTCCGCGAGCAGCAGCGTCCGCAGCGCTGCGCGCGACAATCCGAGGTAGCGCAGCAGCGCCAGCTCCTCGCGCCGTTCGAGGACGACGGCCATCAGCGAGCCGACGACGCCGCCGATCCCGAGCGCTGCGGCCAACGCCGCGAGCGCCGACGTCGCCGCGAAGACGGCGCCGAAGACTTCGCCGAGATGACGGCGCAGCTCGCCGCTCGTGACGATCTCCACCGGCTGCGGAGCGAGCGCTGCGACGACCTCGACGCGGAGGCGCGAGAGGTTTGCCGAAGGCGTCGGGGAGACGTCGAGCTCGTCCCGCGTCCGGACGACGTCCGCGACGCCTTCGATCCCGCGCACGCGCTCGATCGCGCGCAGGTCGAACGGCGCGCCGGTGACGGTGAGCTCGGCGGCGTGCGTGCGACGTGCCCAGAGCGTCACCGTGGAGCGCGATGAGTCGATGACGACGGCGGCGCAGACGATCGTCGCGACGGCGACGGCGAACGTCGCGACCGTCAGCGCGGCACGACCGGGCGGCGTGCCGACGTTGATCGCCGCCAGCCGTTCGCTGCCGGAAAGGTTGCGGGTCGCCGCGCGCAGTCGCGACGTCGCGGTCCGGACGCCGAGCGGCAGCGCTGCGAGTGCGGCGACCAACACCGCCGTAACGGTGCCGGTGGCGATCCCGACGCCGGGATGGAGCAGCGCGACGAACGCCGCCGCCGCAGCTGCGCCGGCCGCCGCGGTCGCCGTAACGATGCTCGCGCGGCCTGCGCGTGGTGACGGTTGGCGCTCGGGTCCGCGCACCGCGAGCGCCGGCGGCTCCGCCGATGCCCGGTACGCCGGGACGATCGAGGCGCCGATCGCCATGACGACGCCGGCCGCCGCAATCGCCA
>DASYFS010000486.1:0-2710 GCA_036498305.1 Candidatus Elarobacter sp.
CGCGCAGCAGCCGTTCGGTGTGATCGCGCGTCCGCAGCTCGCCGCTGAGCGTCGTGCGGCCGTGCGCGCCGAGCCCCGCGAGCAGCAGCGCCGACTTCACCTGCGCGCTCGCGATCTTCACTTCGACGGTCGCACCGCGCGCCGCACCGTTTCCGTGCACCGTCAACGGCGCAGTCCCGCGTTCGGTCAGCTCGATCTGCGCGCCGAACGCCGCGAGCGGCGCCGCGATGCGCCGCATCGGCCGCGAGCGCAGCGAGTCATCGCCGGTCAGCGTGACCGTGAGCGGCCGCGTCGCCAGGATCCCGCTTAGGAGGCGCATCGTCGTCCCGCTGTTCCCGCAGTCGATCGGCTCGGCCGGCACGGTGAAATGGCCGCCGGTTCCGGTCACCTGCAGCTCGGCACCGTCGCCCTCGATCGTCGCGCCGAGCATGCGCATCGCATGCTGCGTAGAGCGGACGTCCAGCCCGGCCGGCACGTTGCGCAGCGTCGACGTCCCCTCGGCGAGCGCGGCAAACATCACCGCGCGGTGCGCGATCGACTTGTCTCCTGGGACGCGAAGCGGGGCCATGGGGTCTTTCGATCATCCTTCGGAAAAAGAACGAACCCCTCGCCGGTCGGCGAGGGGCTCGCGGGCAGTCGTCGTGTGCGCTGCGCTACGAGACGCCGAAGCCGACCGACACGCAAAGCGTGCAGCCGTACCGGCGATAAAAATACGAGCGAGCGAGCATACCGCCCGATTGAAGCACCGGCGGCCGGGACTGTCAACCCGAAGCGACCGGGCGGCACCCGCCCCGGCCGAGGAGCAGCCGGTGTGCGCCCGAACCGAGAAGCGATGACGACCCTCGCCCTTCCGGACGGTCTGCTCGACGAGGCGGTCGCGATACGCCGCGACATCCACGCGCACCCCGAACTCGGCTTCGCCGAGCACCGCACCGCCGCGCTGGTCGCGAAGAAGCTGCGCGCGCTCGGCCTCGAGGTCCACGAGGGGATCGGCGGCACCGGCGTCGTCGGATTGCTGGACGGCGCCCACCCCGGGCCCACGGTCATGCTGCGCGCCGACATGGACGCGCTCCCGATGCCGGAGGAGAGCGCCGTCCCGTTCGCCTCGCAGAATCCCGGCGTGATGCACGCCTGCGGTCACGACGCGCACGTCGCGATGCTGCTCGGCGCGGCGCAGGTGCTGCGCGATCGCAGGAGCGAGCTCCGCGGCCGAATCGCCTTCGTCTTCCAGCCCGCCGAGGAAGGCGGCGGCGGCGCGCCGGCGATGCTCCGCGACGGCCTGATCGAGCGGTTCGCCATCGAGCGTGCGTACGGAATCCACATCACCTGCGTGATGCCGAGCGGAACGCTCGGCCTGCGCCCCGGCCCGCTGCTCGCCGCCGTCGATCAGTTCGATCTGGTCGTCGAAGGCAAAGGCGGCCACGGCGCGATGCCGCATCGTTCGATCGATCCCGTCGTCATCGCCGCCGAGGTCGTCACGAACTTGCAGCGGATCGTGAGCCGCGAAGTCGACCCGTTGGAGTCGGCGGTGATCACCGTCGGCGCGATCAACGGCGGCTCGACCTACAACGTGATCCCGCCGCGGGTTGCGCTCAAAGGAACGGTCCGTTCGTTCTCCGCCGCGACACGCGCGACGCTCGAAGACGGAATCCGGCGCGTCGCCGAGCACACCTGCGCTGCAGCGAACGCGCGCTGCCATCTCGATTGGCAGCCGTCGTATCCGGTCACCGAGAACGACCCGGCCGAAGCGGCGTTCGTCCGCGAGACGCTGGTCGATACGTTCGGCGAGAGGCGCGTCCTCGAGATCGCGCCGATCATGGGAAGCGAGGACTTCTCGTACTTCGCGCAGCGCGTCCCGGCGTGCTTCGTCTTCCTCGGCGCCGGCGACGACGCGCACGCGTTCCCGAACCACCACCCCGCCTTCGACATCGACGAAGCGGCGATGCAAACCGGGATCGAAGCGCACGTGGCGATCGCGCTCGCCGCAACGGCGCGGTAACGTCGCGTGCCGCAGATCTCGCGGCACGAGTACGAAGCGCTGCCGCTGCGCGCGCACAAGTTCCTTGCCGGCATCCCGCTCCACGACGCCTGGGCCGTCGAACTCCCGCGCACGCGCGGCGGGGTAACGCTCGACGCGTACCTCCGCACCGGGACCCAGCTGTTCGCACCGTCGCCGATCGTGCGCGCTTTGCTGCGGATTCGTTACGCAGTGGGACGGCCTTTCGGCTGGGATCGTGCTGCGGCGAAGGCGACCGCGGCTCAGACGTTCGCAGATCGGCTAACGGCTGACGACCGAGCGCGCTCGCTCGTTCCCGCCGGGACGCGGGACGGCGCCTTCCACATCGTGTACCGGTTCGAGAACGAGCAACTCTCCGAGCTCATCAACGCAACAGCACACGCCGCCGCGCTCAGCGCGCTGGTGGAGACCGAGACGGGCTACCGGTTCTACCTAGCGGTGTACGTTCGCGCGGTCACTCCGTTGACGCCGGTCTATCTTGCGCTGGTCGATCCGTTCCGGAAGCTGATCGTGTACCCGTCGCTCTTGCGCGGGGTCCGGACAGCCTGGACCCGCGCACTCGCTGTACCGTAGACGCCCCGCGTCATCCCGAGCTTGTCGAGGGACCCTCGTCGTTCCGCGAGCGAAGCCGAGCGGAACGCCTCATCTCGGCCGTCGCGATCGGGGGTCGGACCTCGACTACGCTCGGCCCGA
>DASYFS010000487.1:0-2572 GCA_036498305.1 Candidatus Elarobacter sp.
CGCCGTGACTTCGTCGGGTGACGCCAAGCGTCCGAGGATCGCCGAGGCCGCAACGACCGCCGGCGCGGCGAGGTGGACGCGTCCGCCGTCGCCCATCCGTCCGGGGAAATTGCGGTTCGACGACGAGACGCAGCGCGTCCCGGCGGCGATCACGCCCATCGACATCCCAAGGCACGGGCCGCACGACGAGTGCGTCCACAGCGCGCCGGCATCCTGGAAGATGTCGTGAAGCCCTTCGCGCTCGGCCTGGCGCCGCACGAGCTGCGAACCCGGCGTGATGATCGTCGGCACGCAAACCTGCTGGCCCTTGAGTACGGCGGCGGCGGCGCGCAGGTCGCCGATCCGCGAGTTGGTGCACGATCCGATGAACGCCTGATCGACGGCGATGCTGCGCATCGCCTGACCCGGCTGCAGATCCATGTACCGCAGCGACTCGGGCGACGCGTCGAGCGGGATCGTTCCGTCGACGGGCGCGTTCTCACCCGGATTCGTCCCCCACGAGACGACGGGCCGGATCGTCGTCGCGTCGATCGTCACCGTCGCCGCGTATTCCGCATCGTCATCGGCCTGCAGCGCGGTCCAGCCGGTCGGTGCGCCCGGCGTCGCAGCCAGATAGTCGGCCGTCGTCTGGTCGGCGGCGATGAGCCCGGTCGTCGCGCCCGCCTCGATCGCCATGTTGCACAGCGTCATGCGCTGTTCCATATTCAGTTTGCGGATCGCCTCGCCGGTGTATTCGAGGACGTAGCCGGTGCCGCCGCGGAAGCCGATCGTCGCGATCACCGACAGCGTGAGATCTTTCGCCGTCGCGTCGGGCGGCAGCTCGCCGGTCACCTCGATGCGCATCACCTTCGGGCGCTGCAGCACGAGACACCCGGCGAGCATCGCGCCGGCCTGCGCCGTCGTCCCGATCCCCAGCGCGAACGCGCCGAACGCGCCGAGCGTGCAGGTGTGGCTGTCGCCGCAGCAGACCGTCATCCCGGGAGCGACGTAGCCGCGCTCTGGGACGAGGACGTGACAGATCCCATTGTTGCCGATGTCATGGAAGCGGATCCCTTGCCGCTTCGCCCAGGTGCGCACCGTTTGCGCCTGTATCGCGGTCGCGGCGTCTTTCGCCGGCGCGACGTGATCGATCATCGCGACGATCCGGTCCGGCTCGTAGAGCCGGTCGCCGAACTCTTTCTCGATCGCGATCGCGCCCGGCGGCGTCGTGATCTCATGCGCGACGACGAGGTCGATGAAGACCAGCGCGTTGTCGCCGGGGAGCTCCTCGACGACGTGCGCATCCCAGATTTTATCGAACAGCGACCGCGGCATCCGTATCCTCTTTGGTGTTCAGGGTGCCGAGCGCGCGGCCCGAGGGATGGAGTACCCCGGTCCGCCCGACGGCGCTGACGATCGCCGCCAGCGAAGCGGTGACGATGTTGGGATCGATTCCGACCCCCCACACGCTGCGTCCTCCGACGGCGAGCTCGACGTACGAGACGGCGGCGGCGTCCTCGCCGGCGCGCAGCGCGTGCTCGTGGTAGTCGTGCACGTGGACGTCGACCTCGAACGTACGGGCGAGCGCGTCGACGAAAGCGTCGATCGGCCCGGTCCCGTCGCCGAAGATCGTGAACGGCCGCATCCCGTCGGTCAAGGTCGCGTCGATCGTGCACGGCGTCCCCGCGACGCCGTCGTTGGTGGTGACGTAGCCCGCCAGCCGCAGCGTGCCGCCGCGAATGTACGTCTCGTCGAACGCGTCGCGAATCTCCGCGGGCGAGATCTCGCCGCCGCTCGCCTCGCTCTTCGTTTGGATGACCCGGCTGAACTCGATCTGCAAGCCGCGCGGGAGATCGAAGCCTTGGTCGGCGTGCAGGATGTACGAGACGCCGCCTTTCCCCGACTGGCTGTTCACCCGCACGACCGCTTCGTAGGTCCGGCCGATGTCCTTGGGGTCGAGCGGGAGATACGGCACCTCCCAGAGCGCGTCCGGACTCGGATCGAGCGCCGCGAAGCCTTTCTTGATCGCGTCCTGATGCGAGCCGCTGAACGCGGTGAACGTCAGCTCGCCCGCGTACGGGTGGCGGCAGTGCACCGGGAGGCGGTTGCACTCCTCGACGATCGCGACCATCGCCGGGATGTCGTCGAGCGCCAAGTTCGGCGCGACGCCCTGCGTGTAGAGGTTGAGCGCGAGCGTCACGATGTCGACGTTGCCGGTGCGCTCGCCGTTGCCGAACAGCGTCCCTTCGACGCGATCGGCGCCGGCCATGAGCCCGAGCTCCGCGGCGGCGACGGCGGTCCCGCGATCGTTGTGCGGGTGCAGCGAGAGCACGATCTTGTCGCGATCCCGGATGGTGCGGTGGAACCACTCGATCTGGTCGGCGTAGACGTTGGGGCCTGCGCACTCGACCGTCGCCGGCAGGTTCAGGATGATCTTCTCGCCGGCCGACGGCTGCCAGACGTCGATCACCGCTTCGCAGATCCGCTTCGCGAACGGGAGCTCGGTCGCGGAGAACGTCTCGGGGGAGTACTCGAGGAGGATCTTGGTTCGGGCCGCCACCTCCGCCGCACGCCGCTTGATGTGCGCGACGGC
>DASYFS010000488.1:0-4624 GCA_036498305.1 Candidatus Elarobacter sp.
CGCGATCCTGCGTTGCGCGCACCACCGCACGCGTGCGGCGTAGAGATCGGCGATGCGCACGAGGTCCGCATCGCTCGGGGGACCGCTCCCGGTGACGTACCCGCGCTCCTCGTTGCCGTAAAACAGCCAGCCCTCGCGGCCGCGGATGACGGCGCGTGTCGTCGTCCCGCCGAGCCGGTAGACGAACCGCCCGTACGCCGCGATGAGTTGGGAGCGCAGCGGAAACGCGTCCGCGACCTGGCGCTCGAGATCGCGCTCGTAGCCGCCTGTCGCCAGCGCGCCCGAGGAGACGGCCGGCGCGACGAACGGAAGCCGTTCCTCCGTGTGCAGCAGAAACTGGGCGTCCGGACGGGCGAATCCGCCTGCGGCAAGGGCGGCCGGGAGGAAAAGCATCGCGAGGAACGCCGCCGCGACGATTCGGTTGCTGCGCACGTCCATCAGAATCTGAAGTAGATGAACGGGTTGTACGTCCCCGCTGCGAACTTGACGGTCGAGGCCGCGAACAGCACGACGAGGGCCGCCGGTACCGCGAACGAGCCGGCGGCGATGCGTGCCATCGGCGCTCGCGACTGCAGCAGCGTCTCGACCGCGCGCGACGCCGCCGGCGTCGCGAAGAAGCACCCCAGAGCGAAGGCGAGGAGCGTCACGTTGTCCGCGACCTGATCGAACCCGAGCGTACGCGCCGGCGTCGGCGCGACGAGCGCGGTCAGGAACGCGAGCGCCTGCGGGAACGAGTCGGCGCGAAAGAAGATCCACGCGAACAGCACGACCCCGAGCGCATACACGTGACGGAGCACGGGCGTCAGCGTGACCCGCCGCAGCCAGCCGGCGCGCTCGATGACGAGAAACGTGCCATGGATGAGCCCCCAGGCCACGAAGGTCCACTTCGCGCCGTGCCACAGCGCGCACAGGAAGAAGACGACGAGGAGGTTCGCGTAGACGCGCCACGGCGTAACGCGGTTGCCGCCCAGCGGGATATAGAGGTAGTCGCGAAACCACCGTGACAGCGAGATGTGCCAGCGCCGCCAGAACTCGGTGATCGACCCGGAGACGTACGGAAAATCGAAGTTCTCCAGGAAACGGAACCCGAACATCCGGGCGAGCCCGATCGCCATATCCGAGTATCCCGAAAAGTCGTAGTAGATCTGCAGTGCATAGGCCGAAATGGCGAACCAGGCCAGCGGCGTTGTGATCGTCGCGATGGGTGCGGCGAAGACCACGTCGACGGTGCCGCCGAGCGTGTTGGCGATCAGCACCTTCTTTGCGAGTCCGACCACGAATCGCCGCGCGCCCTCGGCGAAGAGCGCGCTCGTTACCGTCCGCCGGCCCAGCTGTGCCGCGACGTCCTTGTAGCGCACGATCGGTCCGGCGATCAGCTGTGGAAAGAAGACGAAGTACAGCACGACGTCGAGCGGGTTGCGGCGCGGCGCGTTCGTCCGGCGGTACACGTCGATCACATACGACAGCGCGTGAAAGGTGAAGAACGAGATCCCGAGCGGAAGATAGATCTGCGAGAGCGCGACGTTCCGGCCGATCGTGTTGCCGAGGACGAAGTTGAGATTGTCGGCGAGGAAGCCGGCGTATTTGAACCAGCCGAGGATCGCGAGGTCGGTTGCGATCGCCGCGGCAAGGAGCAGCCGCCGTTGCCTCGTCGCGCCGCCCTCCATCCGCCCGAGCACAAGCGCGAAGCCGTAGTTCACCAGCGCCGAGAACAGGACGAGCGCGACGAACCGCCCTTCCCCCCACGCGTAGAAGGCCAGGCTCGCGAGCACGAGGACGAGATTCTTCGCGAGCGCGCCCGGCGCGGCGAAGTAGACGACAAGCACGAGGGGAAGGAACGCGAACAGGAAGATTTCGCTGCTAAAGACCACGTCAGCTCGCTTCGCGCACGAGCCGACGCAGCAGCGCGACGATCGCCCACGTCGCGGCCGCCATCAGCGCGAGCATCGTCACCGCGACCGGAAGCGAACCGGGAGCGTACCGCCACGCGTCGGGAAGCGAGCCGAACACCCAGATGACCGCGAAGTCGGCGCATGCGCACGCGAGAACGACGCGCGCGACCGTCGTCGGCAGCGCCGCGACGGCGGCACCGAGCGCGACGACGAGCAGCAGGTCGAGCGCGTACGGGCCGTGCGTCGTCACCGTCGTGCCGGGACCCCACAGTGCGGCGCACCAGAACGCCGCCATCGCAAGCGCGAGCGCCAGCAGCGCGCCCGTCGCGCGCCGCGCTTCCTCGCGCCGTGAGCCGAACCACCACCACGCGAGCGCGAGCCAACCGAGGTTCAGGCCGCCGAGCGCCGCGATCACGTGCTCGCGTTCGTTCGCGCGCCACCGGTCCACGACGTCGCGGGGCTCGCCGATCACGGCCGAGCCGAGCAGCGGAGCCGCACCGAGAGCGGTCGCGACGTTGGCGGCCTTATTCGCGAGGATCGTCGCCGCCGGCGTCTGCCGGTACGCGTCGACGATCGCGCGCGTCGCGCTGCGCGGGTCGCGCACGACGACGCCGCCGGCGATATGCGGCTCGCCGAGGCCGGCCAGATGCTCTTTGACGAGCGCGTCGCCGGGTGGATCGACCCAATGCTGATATGCCGCCCACGGCAGCAGCAGCGCCGCGAAGATCGCGACGCCGCCGAGCGCCGCCGGCGCAAACGCGATGCGGCGCGCGATCAGCGCGAGCGCGAAGGCCGGCACGAGGAAGAACACTGCGCTGCCGTGCGCGAGGAGGGCGAGCGCGGCGCAGGTACCGGCCCAGAGCATGGACGTGCGCGGTTCGCGCGGCGCCGTCGCGAAGATCAGAGCGCCGATCCCGAATCCGGCGGCGAGCAGCTTCGGCCACACGTACACGCTGTTGTACAGAAAGAACCCGCTGAAGATCGCGAACGCGAGGACGAGTGCGAGGCGCCGTCCGTCGAAGCCCAGACGTGCGCACAGCATCAGCATCGCCGGGATCCAGATGAGCTGCGCCGTGATGCCGGCGAGCAGCATGACGACGGGCACGTCGACCGGCACGGCGTGGGCTACCAAGCCCGCGAGCGGCCGCACGAGCACCAACATCCCGGTTTGCAGCGGCGGACGATCGCTGCTCTGCCAAACCCCCAGCGGCTTCGTCGCGTCGGTGCCCCAATAGAGCCGCTCCGCGAAGAGCGCCGGGAGCCGGTCGTCGTCGGGACGTTCGGCGAAGAATCGATGCTCGGCAGTCGCCGCCGTCCCCGCTATCATCAGCACGCCGACGTAGAGTAGCCCGACACAGAACGTCAAGGCGATCGTACGCAGCTCGGAGCGCGTCGACCGGCGGGCTATCAGCGCTGCTGCGACGATCGCAAGCCCAGTCCAGCACAGCGCGAGCGCGCGTCCGAGCTCCGGCCGCGCGAAGTAGCACCAAAACGCGAGCCACCCGGCGAGGCCCAAGATCGCGTAGGCGACGATCAGGGTCGTCGCCGGATCGTCGTCCCAGCGCTGCCGCAGCGCGCGAGCGGCGAGATAACCCGGCGCGAGCAGCACGACAAAGACGACCGCATACACGACCGGAACGGCGAGCGATGACAGGAGAAGCACACCGTCGGACGCCATCGTACGGCGTGACCCATTGGCCGCCTCCGCCCGCGTTCCCGTTGGTCGTCGCGGGCTGCGTCGTCGCGATCCTGGCCTTCGACGCGATCTCCGCGGCGCTCGTGCGCGGCAGCTCGTCGTTCCGCTACGGCCGCCTGTGGCCGCTGCAGTTCGGCTGCTACGTCGTCTTCGGCTTCGTCGCGATGTACGTTCTGCTGGACATTCGCCTGGCCGGGATCGCCGGCGCGATCGCCGGCCTCGCCGACGGCACGATCGGCTGGGCGATCACCTGGCGCATGGGTCCGAACCGCCGGCCGGACGCGACGCGAGGCTCGATCGTCGTCGCCGCGCTCTCGATGGTCGCGTTCGGCTTCTGGCTCGCGCTCATCGGCGCGCTACTCTTCAACGTCGCGGTTCGCGTCGTGCTCCACGCACCCTGACCGGCTCTAGCTGCCCTTTGCGACCTGCGCCTGCGCCGTCTCGGCCATCTGCAGGTGCTTCTTGTTGATCGCCAGTCCGTCGGTGAGGTATTTGCGCAGCGCGGGGTCGGTCGCGAACTCGAGCGCGGTCTGTCCCGTCTTGATGTCGTTCTTGTGCGCGTCGACCATCGCCGCGGCGAACTCCTTGTCGAACTGCGCGCCCGAGTACCGGGCGAGGTGCGCGTACTCGATCACGTTGTCGTCGCCCGGCTTAAAATGAACGTCGGCACCGAGCTTCTTCGCGACCGCCAGGCCGTCGTTCGCCGTCCGCGTGTGGTCGTCGGACATCGCTTTCGCCAGCGCGCGGACCGCCGCGTTCTGGCCTTTCTCGAGACCGAGCTGTCCGAGTTGAACGTCGCCGACCGAGTCTTGGGTGAAGTACACGGCGGCCGCCCGTTCTGCCGCGGCGACGGACGCGCCGCCGGGCGGGATCGTCTGTGCGGTCGTCTGCGCAAGCGCCGGAAGCGCTGCGAACGACAGGACGACGGCGATGCTGAACGCGTGCTGCTTTTTCACGCCCCCGTTGTCCCCGCGCTGCAGGCGCCCGCCGCAGGGCTGCGCTCGCCTATTTGACCGTTATCGTGCCCTTCATGAAC
>DASYFS010000489.1:0-5188 GCA_036498305.1 Candidatus Elarobacter sp.
CCGGCGTCACCGCGAGCGCCTCGCTCATCGCGTAGATCGCCGCCGCCGTGTCCTTGGTGGTGACGAACCACGAGCCGTGCTGCTGCGCGCGCAGCCAGTTCACCGCGTGCGCGACGTGCGGATCGGAAGGAGCCAGCGCGTGGACGAAGCGCAGGGCGTACGCCGTCGTCTCGATCGGGTCGTCCTCCCAGCGGTAGTGCCAGCCTTGACCCGCCCAGTGCGCGAACGAACCGTCGTCGGTGACGCGCCGCAGCAGCTGGTCGAGCAACGGCCGTGCACCGTCGCGGTCGCCGAGCTCGACGTGCGCGAGGCCAAGCACCGCGAGCGCGTACGAGTTGAGGTCGGCGACGTGCGCGTCGGTCTTCACCAGCAGCTCGCGATCGACGCCGGCCGGCGCCGCGTCCGCGAGCGCGAATAGCATGTACGCGCGCGTGTTCCATTCGGAGTTCGGCTGCGCGCCGCCCCAGAACGCAAGCGTGTCGCCCGCGCCGAGCTGCTGCACGACGCTCGAGACGCCGTTCGCGAGGGTCGCCGCGGGGACGTCGTAACCTTCGTGCGACAGCTCGGCGAGCCCGTAGAGCGCATAGGCCGTCATGAACGGGTTGGCGGCGTCATGCTCCCACCAGCCCCACGAGCCGTCGGCGTGCTGCAGCTTCACGAGACGATCGACGGCGCGCTTGGCGACCGACTCCGGCGTGGGCCCATCGATCAGCGGGAGCTTGACATGCTTGCGCACCCGATCGACGTAGATCGCGGGCAGCGCAGCCGACATCGTCTGCTCGACGCAGTAGTACGGATAGACTTGCAGCAGCCGCGTATCTGCGATGAGCTGTGCGAGCGGGCTCGGCGCGAGGTCGATGCGCAGGTCGCCCGGCTGCGCCCCTGCTCGCAGCGCAAGCGCGACGCCGGCGTTCGACGGCAGCACTCCCGCGGACCGGTCGTGCTCGGCGGACCCGGCCGCTTCGACCGGAACGGCGATGCGCACGCCGTCGCTGAGCGCTCCGCTGGTGCCGGCAAGGCGCAGCGACGAGCTGCCGAGCGCCGTGCCGCGTACGGTCCAGCGCGCAGTCGCGGTCGCGCTCGGGTCGAACGCCGCAGTCGACGTGACGTCGGCGACGCCGAGATCGGGCGCGGAGAACCGCAGCTTCGCGCTCTTCGCCGCGGGCCGGCCTTGGGCGACCGCGGTGACCCGCGCGGCGTCGCCGCTGCGGAGGAAGCGCGGCGCGCTCAGCCTGACGAGAAAGTCTTTGCTGACCGTGGCGGCGGCCGTGCCGCTTCCGACATCCGACGCCTGCGTGACCGCGACGCCGGCCGCGGTGTACGACGTGAGCGAGTCCGGCCAATCGAACGTGACGTCGGCGCGACCGTCGCTGCCGGTCGTGACCGCCGGCGCCCAGAAGGCGGTGTCGCGGAAGTCGTTGCGCAGCTGAGCAAACGACGGCTCCGGCGCGGCGGGCAAACCGCTGGCGGAGTAGACATCCGCGGTCGTACCCGGGCGGACGAGATCCGACATCGACCGCGACGTAACGTTGCCGATCATCTGCAAAGGACCGTAGAGCGATCCGCTCAGCGGCGCGTCGACCGTGTTCCATGAGTCCGTGCCGGCGCGGAACGCGTATCGCGTTCCGTACAGCAGCGCGAACGCATCGACCGACGACGGCGCGCGCAGCACGAAGATGGCGTCGTCGACGACCGCCATCCCGACTTCCGCACGCATCGGCTTTCCGTCGAGATCGTGGACCGCAATTGCGAAGCGCGCGCGCTCACCGGGCCCGTACCTTGTCTTGTCGGGCCGGATCGCAACCTGCAAGCGATGCGGCGGCGGCGCGATGTGCAGTCGCGCGCTCGCCGACACGATGCCGCGTCGCGTCGGCACTTCGACGTCCACGATCGGGCTCGGGACATCCGCCGGCAGGTCGACGTCGATCGCCGACGCCGTAGCGGGAAGTCTGCGGACGAAGACGAGATCGGCCGGCCCACCCGTCACGCGAATCAGCGCGTCGACGTCGCCGACCGGTGCCGTCACCAGCACGCGCGCCCGTTCGCCCGGCAGATACGAGGCCTTCTGCGGAACAACCGTGACCCGTTGGAACACGTATCGATCGGCGTACCGCTTGTCGCTGATCCAGACGCTTCCGACCGTGACCACGTCGCGCCCTCGCTCGTCGCGCGCCGCTGCGCGAATTTCGACGTACCCGCCGTGCGTCGTCTGCCACCGCCAGGCGGCGGCACCGCTCGCGTCGGTGACGACCTCCTTGGTCTCGAGCGTCTCGCGATGAAGGCCGCCTGCGTCCCGCCACACGTTCACCGCCGTGAGCGTAATCGCGGTTCCCGCGCGCGGCACGGCCGATCCGTAGTTCAGGCTGCGAATCGTCACGCCAGCCGCGTCGCCGGCGTTTACGAAGTACGTATCGGGGACGACCGTGAGGTAGAACGATGCCGGCGCCACAATCGTGGTGGCAAGAGCAGTCACCGTTCGGCCCGAGTCGTCGCGGCCGTCGACCTCCAGCTGCAGGCGCTTCTCGGTCGCGACCGCCTGCGTCGGAATCGCGATCGTCGCGCGACCCTGCGCGTCGGCGGTGAGGTCACCTTCGACGACGGCCGGTGTTTGGTCGACGTATGGTCCGGCGTAGCCGCTGAACTCGAACGGAGCGCCCCGCCGCCACCACGCGTACGCGCTCCGCACGTACGCGCGATAGTGCAGCTTCATCTGCGCGACCGGCCGCCCGTAGAAATACCGCGCGGCGGCCGTGAAGCGCAGCGGTTCGCCGCCGACGATCGTTTTCGGGCCGCCGACGTCGACGACGTATTCCGGCTTCTTATACGCCTCGACGGCGAGCGACGCCGCCGCGACCGGAGCGTTGTCGTTGCTGCCGACCAGCAGCTGATACGTGCCGAGAGCCGCATCGTCAGGGAGCGCGATCTCGCCCGCGACGACGCCGAACGCGTCCAGCGCCCGGATGGACCGTGCAACCGTCTTTCCGTCGGGGGCGATCAGCCGCACGGACCGCTCGCCGCTCGGTACCGTGTACGCGCCGGGCATCCCGGCGCGCAGGATCGCACGATACATGACGTGGTGTCCGGGACGGTAGAGAGGCCGATCGATCTGCGCGTATCCGATCTCGGGGGCCTCGGCACTCGGGTCAGGCGGCGGTCGCGAGACGACGACCGAACCGTCGTTCCCGCGAGCCACGAAGGCGGACCAGCCGTGGCCGGCGTGGGTCACGGGGAAGACCGCGACGGCGTCGTCGGCGGAGAGCACCGTGCGCGATTCGGGCTTCGCGCCGTTCGCCGCGTAGCCGTCGATCGTGACGTCGCCGCGCCCGTGCAGCGTGCCGACGTCAACCGCGTAGAGCGCGACGCCGCTTTCCGTATTCCGGATGCTCACGCCGAGTGTTCCGACTGTGACGAGCGGCGTTGCAACGGTGCCGCCGTTCGCGCGCAGCCGCAGCGCGTACAAACCGGGCGGCACGCCGGGGAGAACGATCTCGTGGTCGCCCGGCAACCGCTCGGGGACGATGCGGCGGCGATTCGAACGCACGGACTTGCGCCCGTCGAGAAGCGCCTCGGGAACGTCGCCGCGCCGGAGGTTCAGGTCGAGAACCTCGGCAACGGAAAGCCGATACAGCGCGGCGGTGACCTCGGCCGGCGCGGTCGCGCGAGGCTCGATACGAATCGCGGCCCCGGGGGTGAACATCTGCCGCACGCCATAGGACCAATAGATCAGCCGGTGACCGGTCGCGGCCGGCGCGGACGCATGGACCACGAGGACGGCGCCGACGAGGGCGCACAACCGCAGCAACGCCTTCATCGAAGAAGGGTACGAGCAAACGAGGGCCGCGTCCCGCGGTTCTACGCCAAGAGACGGTAACGATGAGCGATCCCGAACGCGAACAAGAAGCCTGGCAGCGCGTCGCCGAGCGGGTCGAGCCCGACGAGAAGCGCCGCCGCGGAATGGCGGAGGCGCTGCGGCGCTACTATCTGGCCCGCGGGCTCCAGGTGAGCGGCGGCGCGCACGACGGCGACGACGCTCCGCTCTCCTCGATCGACCCGATCGATCGGATCGTCGGGACCGAAGGCTACTAGTCGCCGGCAGCCGCCGCGCGTTGCGGAAGGCGCCAATCCGGCCGCACGAAGTGGCAGGTGTAGCCGCGCGGATACGTCTGCAAGTAGTCCTGATGCTCGGGCTCGGCTTCCCAGAAGTCGCCGGCCGGCGCGACCTCGGTGACGACCTTGCCGGGCCACAGCCCGGAGGCGTCGACGTCGGCGATCGTGTCCTCGGCGACGCGGCGCTGCTCGTCGGTCGTGTAGTAGATCGCCGAGCGGTAGCTCGGCCCGACGTCATTGCCCTGACGGTTCGGCGTTGACGGGTCGTGGATCTGGAAGAAGAACTCGAGCAGCTCGCGATAGCTGATTCGTGCCGGATCGAATACGATCTCGACGGCCTCGGCGTGCGAACCGTGGTTCCGATACGTCGCGTGCGCGACGTCGCCGCCGCTGTATCCGACCCGCGTCGAGATAACCCCGGGGCGGTGGCGCAGCAGTTCCTGGACGCCCCAGAAGCAACCGCCGGCTAAAATCGCGCGCTCAGTCGTCATGATGCTCTTTGAAACCCGTGGCTGCGTTCAGGGAGTTGCTCGCTCCGCCTTCGCCGGCGTCACCAGCCACGGAATCGGGACGAACGTCGCGGCAAGCGCGGAGCAGAGCAGCGCGCCGGCGACGACGGTCAACGGCGTCCACGGTTCGTGCGCCGCGAGCGAGGCGACGATCCCGATTCCGAGCGCGGTGTACTCGCTGCCGATCGTCGCGAGCGCGATCCCCATGCGGCGGACGGCCGCGGCGTAGGCCGGCTGCGCGATCAGGGTCGAGCCGAGGACGATCTCGCCGAAGAACCAGCCGGCGATCTGCGGCGTGTCGTTCACGTGCGCGATCGCCTTCCCCCAGCCGAGCGCGACGCCGACGGCGAGCAGCGCGCCCATCGCGACCGTGCCGATCGTGCTCATCACGAACGTCGTGCTGACCCGGCCGCCGACGAAGCGCAGCACGCACGAGTACGCCGCGAAGCACAGCAGCCAGAAGACCATCAGCAGGTCGCCGAGCAGCGCGGCGCGGTCGTTCGAGTGCGTCAGCGCGAGAAGCGCGACGCCGGCGACGCCCAGCACGAGCGCGGTCACGTCCCGGCGGTGGA
>DASYFS010000490.1:0-1773 GCA_036498305.1 Candidatus Elarobacter sp.
GCGTTACGCCGTGGTCGGCGCCGGAGCAATCGGCGCGTTTGTCGGAGCCTCGCTCGCCCGAGCCGGCGCCGAGGTCGTCCTGGTGGCCCGCGGGCCCCACCTCACCGCGATGCGGCGCAACGGGCTGCAGGTCGTCAGCCCGCGCGGCGACTTCCACGTGACCCCGGGCTGCACGGATGTCTGCGCGGACGTCGATCGCGTCGACGTCGCGATCGTCGCGCTGAAGGCGCACCAGATCGCGCCGATGCTGCCGCAGATCGCGCACCTCGTCGGCCCCGAGACGCTCGTCGTCTCGATGCAGAACGGCGTGCCGTGGTGGTACTTCCAGCGCCACGGCGGCCCGCTCGACGGAACGGCGCTCGCGAGCGTCGATCCGGGCGGCGTGCTCGCGGCCGCGTTCGACCCCGACCGGGTCGTCGGCTGCGCGGTCTACTGCTCGACGGAGATCACGTCGCCCGGCATCGTGCGGCACATCGAAGGGACGCGCTACGTCCTCGGCCATCCGAGCGGTGCGATCTCGCGCCGGCTCGAGGCGGTCGCCGCCGACTTCGTGCGCGGCGGCCTCAAGGCGCCGGTCACGGACCGCATTCGCACCGACGTCTGGACGAAGCTGCTCGGCAACGTCTGCTTCAACCCGCTCAGCGCGCTGACGCGCTCGACCCTCGGCGAACTCGCCGGCGATCCGCTGCTCGCGCCGACGGTGTACGGGATGATGCGTGAAGCGCTCGCCGTCGCCGAGGCGCTCGGCGTCACCGTCGACGTCTCGATCGAGCGGCGCATCGACGGCGCGCAGCGCGTCGGCGATCACAAGACCTCGACGCTGCAAGACCTCGAAGCCGGACGCCCGCTCGAGATCGACTGCATCATCGGTGCGGTCGTCGAGCTCGGCGATCTCCTCGGCGTCGACGTTTCGACGACGCGCCACGTCTACGGGCTGACGAAGATGCTCGACCGCTCGCTGCGGAAACCCGCCGCCGCCTGAACCCTGGAGACGACGAGATGCCGAAGATGACCGCGATGGAAGCGGCCGTGAAGGTGCTGCAGAGCGAGGGCGTGGACCTCGCCTTCGGCGTCCCGGGCGCCGCGATTCTCCCGTTCTACGAAGCGCTGCGGCCCAGCGGAATCCGCCACGTCCTCGTGCGCCACGAAGAAGGCGGAACGCACGCCGCCGAGGGCTACACCCGTGCGCGCGCCGGAAAGATCGGCGTGTGCATCGGGACGTCCGGACCGGCCGGGACGAACATGGTGACCGGACTCTACTCGGCGTTCGCCGACAGCGTCCCGATCTTGTGCATCACGGGGCAAGCGCCGCGCGCGAAGCTCCACAAGGAAGACTTCCAGGCGATCGACGTCGCCGCGATCACGGCGCCGGTCACCAAATGGTCGGTGACGGTGATGGAAGGCGCGCAAGTTCCGTACGTCTTCCGCAAAGCGTTTCAGTTAATGCGCTCGGGGCGGCCGGGACCCGTCCACATCGATCTCCCGATCGACGTGCAGCGCGAGATCATCAACTACGATCCCGACGCCGACGAACCCCTGGCGGTGGAGCAGGCACGTCCGGGCCGCAAGGCGATCGCGAAAACGCTCGACCTGCTGCTCGCCGCGGAGCGCCCGGTGATCATCGCCGGCGGTGGGATCATCAACGCCGAGGCGTCGGAGCTGCTCGTCGAGCTCGCCGAGATCACCAACACGCCGGTGATCCCCACGCTGATGGGCTGGGGCGCGATCCCCGACGACCATCCGCTCAACGCCGGGATGATGGGGCTGCAGACG
>DASYFS010000491.1:0-8666 GCA_036498305.1 Candidatus Elarobacter sp.
GTCGAGAAAGAACAGCGCGTGGTTGACGACGACCACGTCCGCGAAGCGCGCGGCGTCGCGCTTCGCGAAGAAGTGGCAGTCGGCGAAGCGCGAGCAGTACTCGCCGACGCAGTCGTCGGCGTCGGCGTCGAGGGTCTCCCAGTCCTCGGCGCGCGGGGTGAAGTCGAGCTCGGCGCGATCGCCCGTCTCCGTCCGTTCGGCCCACGCCCAGAGGCGTTCGAGCGCGATCGACGGCGCGATCAACCGCGCCCCGCTCTCCTTCTCGAACTTCGCCCGGCACAGATAATGGTTGCGGCCTTTGAGCAGCACGACGCGCGCGTCCACGCCGAGCGCGCGCGTGACGAGCGGGATATCCTTGCGGACGAGCTGCTCCTGCAGCGCGATCGTCCCCGTCGAGATGACGACCCGCGCGCCGGCCTGCAGCGCCGGCACGAGATACGCCAGCGACTTGCCGACGCCGGTTCCCGCTTCGACGATGGTGTGGACGTTCTCGAGGAAGCCCCGCTGGATCAGGTGCGCCATCCGCAGCTGTCCCGCGCGCGGCTCGAAGCCGGGAAGAAGGCGCGCGATCGGCCCGTCGGGCGCGAAGGCGTCGTCGACGAGCTTCATTCGCGGGGGTCGCGGTGCTCCAGCGGCGGCGCGCCGGCTTCTTCGTGCGCGGCCGCCTCCGGCGGCTGGTCGATCGTGACGACGCCCGGCTCGTCTTGCGGCGGCGTGACGTAGGCGTAGGCGTACGACCGCGTCGACGGCACCATGTAGAGGAGCAGTCCGGCGACGAAGCCGGTCAGCAGGCCGCCGATGTGTCCGGCCGCCGAGATGTTCGGGAACGTGAACGTGAAGACGAGGTTGATCGCGATCACCGGGACGACCTGAGTGATCAGGCTGCGCCCGCGCTTTCCGTGGCGCAGCCCGACCGCGACCAGAGCGCCGAACAAGCCGAAGATCGCGCCGCTCGCGCCGACCGTGATCTCGTTCGGCGCGGCATAGACGACGGCGAGCCCCGAGCCGACGAGCGCGATTGCGTACAGCAGCACGTAGCGCACGCGGCCGAACATCAGCTCGACGATGTTCCCAACCTGGTAGAGCGCGATCATGTTCAGCGCGATGTGCGCGATCCCGCCGTGCAGGAAGCCGCCGGTGACGATGCGCCACCACTGTCCGTATTCCGTGCAGGCGATCCCAAGCAGCGCGCCGTGCTGCAGCAGCGCTTCGTTCGACGACAGGCCGCCGGTCGACGTCAGCCACACGTAGGCGACGACGTTGACCGCGATGAGGATGTTGGTGATGCTCACGCCGTGAGGGCCGGCTTCGCCTCGTCGGTGATCGCGATCAGCCGCGCGAGCTCCAGCGAGATCGCGGTGCGCCCGTGCGGCGACTCGATCGTGATCGGTCCGCCGACCGGCCCGCGCTCGACGACGGCAACCGTGGCGCCCGGTCGCAATCCGACGCGATCGAGGTAGCGCAGCGTCTCCGGGACGTCCTCGACCACCTCGGCGACGCGCACCGTCGTCCCGGCCTCGGCATCGGCGAGGGAGCGTTCGATGCGCACCGGCTCGGTCAGGTCGGCCGAGGGGATGGGGTGGCCGTGCGGGCAGACCTTCGGATCGCCGAGGATCGCGACGAGCCGCTCCTCGACGCGTTCGGAGATCGCGTGCTCGAGCTTGCAGGCTTCCTCGTGGACCTCGTCCCACGGCATCCCGAGGACGTCCTGGAGAAAGACTTCGGCGAGCCGGTTCCGGCGCAGCACGCGGACGGCGACCTTCAGCCCCTTCTCGGTCAGCTTCGCTGTGCCGCGGGCCTCATAGGTCAGGTAGCCGTCGTTGGTCAGCTTCTTCAGCATCCCGGAGACGGAGGCCGGCGCGACGCCCAGATCGGCGGCCAGCCCCGAGGTAGTCACGCCGGGGCCTTCCCGTTCCAGGCGGTAGACCGCCTCGAGATACTCCTCCGTCGACTCGTCGAAGTGGGTGTGCCCCGCCATTCTGCCCTCAGGTTCGCGACGGGGCGACGGAGTTCCGGGACTCCTCGAAGGCCGCACGCAACGCTGCCTTGGTCGCTGCGGGGGCGAACGACGCCTCGATCGCGTTGCGCGCGAAGCGCAGCACGGCATCCTCGCCGAAGGTCTCGGCGACCCAGTGGTACTCGTCGAGCAGCGTCGTCCCGAACATCGCGGGGTCGTCGGCGTCGATCGTCACCACGCAGCCCGCCGCGTCGAGCGCGCCGAGCGGGTGCTCCGCGGTGAGCGGTGCGGCGCCGGTGAGGCTGTTCGAGGTGGGGCAGACCTCGAGGGCGATTCGCCGCTCCGCGAGGAGCGTCACGACCGCCGGATCCTCCACGGCGCGGACCCCGTGGCCGATCCGCTCGGCGCCCAGGATCTCCACCGCGTCGCGGACGCTTTCCGGTCCGGCCGCCTCGCCGGCGTGGACGACGCCGTGCAGCCCGCCCTCGCGGGCGATCGCGTAGGCGCGAGCGTAGGCGGCCGGGGGGTACTTCGACTCGTCGCCGCCGAGGCCGATCCCGATGATCCCGAAGTCACGCAGGCCCACCGCCTCGCGGGCCGACCGCTCCGCCTGTTCCACGCCGAAGTTGCGGGTCAGGTCGGCGATCAGCGCGACCTCGATGCCGAGCTCGTCGCGCGCGCCGTCGAGCGCCTCACGGATCGCGGCGACGCACGCCCGCACGTCGAGGTCGCGGTGGAAGTACCGCCAGACCGACGGCGAGACGAAGATCTCCGCGTAGCGAACGCCCTGCGCCGCGGCGTCGACCGCGTAGTCGCGCGCGATCGTCGCGAAGTCGTCCGGCGCGCGCAGCGTCTGCGTCACCTTGGCGAACAGCAGCAAAAACTCGCCGAAGGTCGCAAAGGCATAGGTCCGGGCCGGATCGGCCCGCTCGCCGAGCTCGACGCCGTACTTCGCCGCGAGTGCGCGAAAGGTCGCAGCACGCACGGTCCCCTCGAGATGGCAATGGAGCTGAACCTTCGGGAGCGCGGCGAGATCGAGACGTGGCACCTTGACGCCCCTTCGACGCGGGTGCTATAGTGACCGTCGCCCGTCGCGGGGTGGAGCAGTCCGGTAGCTCGTCGGGCTCATAACCCGAAGGTCGCGAGTTCAAATCTCGCCCCCGCAACCAAAACAGCAGGTCCGGAAGGTCTATACCTTCCGGACCTGTGTGTTTTCCGGCTGCTGAGCACCGAATCAGGTTGCGGGAGCGAGGGTGCTCAAGCGACGGTGCAGCAGCGCGTTTTCTTCGCGGATCGCGTCGGTTTCGATTGCGGCGACCGCGATTGCGACCGCCGCGGCGATATGGGTGACGGCTTCGTCGATATCGGGCGGCATCGCCTCGCCGCGCGCACGATCGCCGGTACAAAGAACGCCGACGAGGCGGCCGGCCAGGGTCATGGGATAGGCGCGGGCGCCCGGGAAGGCCGTCGCGAGGTCGTGCAGATCGCGAGGCTCGTGATGCGCCCGCAAATCGGCGCATGCAATGTCGTTCTCCTCGATCTCTGCGGAAGCGGCAAGCCACGACGACCCCGCGTTGGTAAGGCCGCCGTTCACCGCCAAGTAGACCGCTGCCCCATCGACGAGCGCGTATCGGCCCACCGTCTCGAGGGTATCGCGGATGAGCGGCTTCGTCGACGTGTAGAACTGCGCCGTGCCCGCATACCGCACCAGAGCCGATTCCTGCGCGTGCCTGGTGCGGAACAACATGTTATCCACGACACGATCGACCCGAGCATGCACGACTCGCGCGCTTACGACCACGACGATGGCGATCACGAACTCGACGACGGCGCTTTCTACGCGGGTTAACGACCGCAGGACGCGTTCGGCGAAGAATTCGAGCGCCGCGAACATCAACAGCAATATCGCCGAGGTCATCCCGTACACCACGGTGCGGTTGAGCACAAACTCGATATCGAAGACGCGGTGCTTGAGGATGGCATACGTCACCGCAATAGGAATCAGATCGATTGAAAGGGTCGTGTAGATCAGAAAGACGGTGAAGGGTATGCGCCCGAGCGAAAAGGCGATCATCGTTATGGCATAGCCCACGCCCCCGATCATGATCGCAGCAAAGACGATGCCGACGCGAGCGCGATCTTCGGGTTGGGCGAGCCGCAGCGAGAGCACCGACGCGCAGAGAAGCACCAGCGCCCATAAGGCACACATGACGGCGTACCCGATCGCCGATTGTTCTGCGATGATGTCGAGAAAGAACCCGGCGACGACGATCGCATCGATCACGCGGATGGCGCGAAGCCGCTGCGGCGACGGGGCGGTACCGGGTAGGCGAATCGCAAACGACGCGAGCACCAAGACGGGAAAAATATTGCACAGGTCGCGCAAGGTCCAAGCGATGACCGCAAAAATAGGCGCCGGCACCCAGAAGAGCTGTGCGGCAAACGAGGACCAGCTCAAGCCGCCGCCGCCGATGAACAGGATCAAGGCGAAAAGCATCGCGCTCGGGCGACGGTATCCGAGGTACCCCACGAGAAGAAACGCGAGTGCCGCAGAAAACGCGCCGAAGATTCGCTGCGAAAGGTCGGCTGCGCGCGGAACCGTTTCTCGAACGGCGATCAATCGGATTCCGGACGGCGTCTCCAACGGCACGCGCACTTCCGCGTCCTTCGCTCCGTAACGCAGGCGAATGCGGTCAACCCAAGGGATCGCATCAAGTCGGATGTGCGCCCCCGGCACGATCCCGAGCGTTTGCAGTTCGGGACTGGCGCCCGTAACGGTCGCTCTCCACAAGCCGGGGTTGTCCAGCCGAAATGCCGGTCCGTACGCGTCGGGTCCGACCGCCACTGCGATCGTCATTCCGAGCCACAGCAGCACAAAGGCAGGCAGCAGAAAACGCCCCGCCCTCCAACCAGACTCGCTCATGCTTGCTTTGTTCGTTGTGCCTCGAACCCGCCCCGCTGTCCCGGTGACGCGACGCTCCTAGCGAATTCCGAGCCTCTTCTCAGCGCCGTCTTGTAGTTTCGCCCGAGGAGGTTCTTGCTTGCGAGCTTTCCGTGTGCTCGTTTGCGTCGCGGCGTTGACGTCGCCGCTGCTCGGCGGCTGCGCCGGTGCGGTCCGAACCGACGACTGTAGGATCAGCGTCGACTGCAGCCTCATGCCGTTTCCGGCGCAGAGCGCGACGAGCAGGCCGCTCGCGGCAATCCGTACCGGCCCGATGCTGCCGGCCGATCCGGCGCCCGGAACGGTGCCGGCCGGCGTTTGCCCTGCGTCCCTGCGACCCGTTGCGCTCTATCCGGCGCTGCCGGTGAGCCGCGCGTATCGCGGGCCGGTGGTGGTCGGGCTGAGCGCGGCGCTTCCCGAAGGCTGGTCGCTGTGGATCGGGGACGTCACGACGGGGTTCGCGCAACAGCGCACGCTCGCGCCGGCGGCGCTGCCGTTCCCGGCGACGCTGCAGCCGTATCCGTATGCAGATTCAGCCGTCTATGCGGTCGCGAGCGACGTGACGATCGGAGCGAACGACACGGTTCTCGCGTACGTCGTCGCGCCGGACGGCGCGCGGTGCGCGCCGGCGCCGGCGGAGACGGCGCTTACGAGCCGCAGTACGACGTGATCGCGGCGGTCGCGTCGGCGGCCATCGCGGTGCCGACCGGGCGGGAGTAGGTCAGCTTCGTCACGCCGGGTGCTTCGTCTACGATGATCTGGTGGACGATCGTCGGCGCGAACGTCAACTCGATCTCGTGCGCGCGCTTTCCGGCGCACGTGCGATCCCGGTCGACCGCGGTCTTGATCGCGTTGTCGGCGACGTTCTTCTTCACCGCGGCGACGGTGTCGTCGTACGACAGGCCGCCGTCGGAGAGATAGATCAGCACCTCGCCGTCAGCTTTTTTCCAGCTCTCCTGCGCGCGCGGGAGTTGCGGGGTCGGCGTCACGGCGACGGTGTGGTCCCAGCCGTCGGGACCGACGAAGGGCTTGGCGGCCAGGGCCGCGGTGCTTGAGAAGAGGACGAAGGACGCGACGAACACCGTCGCCGCGTCGCGCGGTGCGAGTCTCATAGTTTGGCAATCCTACCCGCCGCCGCCCCGACTGCCAACAGACGAACGGTGAATCGCATCGGGGCCCGGTGCGTCAGTCGTCGGGCGGTCAGGCGTGCCCGGGGACCGCTCGCCCGATGACCCCGAGCTCCGTACCGACTTTTTCGAATGCGGCCAGCGCGCGGTCGAGCTCGTCGCGCGTGAGCGCGCTCGACATCTGAACGCGGATCCGCGCGGTCCCCTCGGGGACGACCGGGAAGCCGAATCCCGTCACGAACACGCCCTCCTGCAACAATTTGTCGCTCATCGCGATCGCGAACGCGGTGTCGCCGACGATGATCGGGATGATCGCGCTCGGCCCCGCGAGCGGCGCAAAGCCGAGCCGCTCGAGTCCGGCGCGGAAGTACGCCGTATTCGCGCGCTGTCGCTCCAACAGGTCCGGCGACGATTCGAGCAGTTCCAGCGCCTTGAGCGCGCTCGCCGCGACCGTCGCCGGGAGCGCGTTCGAGAACAGCTGCGTGCGCGAACGCTGCACCAGCATGTCGACGAGCGCCGCCGAACCGGCGACGAACCCGCCGGCCGCGCCGCCGAGCGCTTTGCCCAGCGTCCCGGTCAACACGTCGATCTGGCCCTCGAGGCCGAAGTGCTCGATCACGCCGCGTCCGGTCTTCCCCATCACGCCGGTCCCGTGCGAGTCGTCGACGATCGTCACCGCATCGTAGCGCTTCGCCAGCGCGACGATCTCCGGCAGCTTCGCGATCGATCCTTCCATCGAGAACACGCCGTCGGTGATGATGAACGCTGTGCCCTCGGCGGCTTGCAGCTGTCGTTCGAGATCCGCCATATCGCCGTGCTTGTAGCGCGCGCGCTTCGCGCCCGCAAGGCGACAGCCGTCAATGATCGACGCGTGGTTGAGCTCGTCGGAGATGATCGTGTTCCCGGCGGTCGCGACCGTCGGGATCAGCCCTTCGTTCGCCGTCCAGCACGACACGTACGACAACGCGGCCGGAAAGCCGAAGACGTTTGCGATCTTCTCCTCGAGCTCGCGGTGGATGTCGAACGTCCCGCAGATGAAGCGCACCGAGGCCGTGCCGGCGCCGTACTTCTTGAGCCCCTCGATCCCCGCGGCAACGACGTCGGGATGGTCGGCCAGCCCGAGGTAGTTGTTCGATGACAGCACGATGACGTCGCCGGCCTCCTCCATGTGCACCTCGGCCCCCATCGGCCCGGTGAGGTGGCGCAGGTGCTTGTAGGTCCCGGCGGCGCGCAAGGCGTCGAGTTCGGCGGTGAGCCGGGCGTCGAAGGCGGCGTTCATCAAGTCTCCGTTGGGGCGACGGTCAAGCCTGGATTCCGGCCGCTTGCTCGCCGATAGTTCCGAGGTGAGGGTGACCTTCGGAACGCTGCACTGTACGCTCCTGGACCGCCGGTCGAGCGTGCCGATCTCCGGCGCCCGCGTCACCTGCGTCTGGCGGAACGAGCGCGTCTCGGTGCTGGACGCCGACGAGGCGGGGCGCTTCAGCGCGCAGCTGCCCGAGGGCGTGTACGACCTCGTGATCTCCGGGCGCGGGTACCTCTCGCTGTTCGTGCGCGGCGTCGGCGTGCTGGGCGGCTATCAGCAGACGATCGTTCGGGGGCTGGTCCCCGGCGAGGGGCAGCCGCTCGACGGGGAGCCGTCCACGGCGATCGCGGGGTTCGTTCGTGATCGCGTCGGGATGGCGGTGCCGAATGCGTCGGTGTATGTCAACGGTGATAAGGGTGGGACGGCGTATACGACGCGGACGGACAGTGCGGGCGCGTATGTCGTGCATGGCGTTATTCCGGGGGACTATGACGTCGCGGTGCGCACTGGGGACCGTACTCTGGTGCACCAGCATGTGCCGATTGCGCATGTGAAAGCGCTCGTGCGCACCGATTTGCGGATCATTCAGCTTTAACGTCACCCGGCGGCCGGACGTTAGAGCTTTAAAACGATCTTTGCGGCTTCGCCGGATTTCATGAGGCCGAAGGCGCGGTCGTAGTCTTCGAACGGGAGCTCGTGGGTGATGATCGGGGTGAGGTCGACGCGGCCGCTGGTGACGAGCGATTGCGTTTGGTACCAGGTCTCGAACATGCGGCGGCCGTTGATGCCGAGCACCGTGAGGCCTTTGAAGATGATGCGTTCGGCGAGGTTGATCTCGATGTCGTCGGACGGGATGCCGAGGAGCGCGGCTACGCCGCCGTTGCGGACCATCGCGAGACCGCTGTCGATCGCCGAGCCGGAGCCGGACATCTCGAGCAGGACGTCAACGCCGTCGCCGTTCGTGCGAGTGATGATCTCGTCGACGAGGTCGGGTTGCGTGGCGAGGAACGTCGCGTCGGCGCCGACGCGCGCGGCGAGCTCGAGCTTTTGTTTGTTGACGTCGATCGCGAAGACGGTCGCAGCGCCGGCGGCTCGTGCGACGGGGATCGCCATGAGGCCGATCGACCCAACGCCGGTGATCGCGACGGTTTTGACGGAGACGTCGGCGGCCATGACGGTGTGCACGGCGTTGCCCAGCGGGTCGAAGACGGCGGCCCAGCTGTCGGGGATCGACGGGTCGAGCTTCCAGACGTTGAGCTCGGGCATGCGGATGTAGTCCGCGAACGCGCCGTCGGTGTCGACGCCGATGATCTCGACGTGCTCGCAGATGTGGGCCTG
>DASYFS010000492.1:0-13695 GCA_036498305.1 Candidatus Elarobacter sp.
CAAATGACCTACGATGCGAGCGAGCGTGGCGAGTTACCGTTGCAGACGGGCAACTACGTCGAGGCTTTCAAGGGGCAAATTGATGGAGACCCGTGGCCGCAAGTGAATAGCGCGCTCGAGTCCCTCATGGCTTCTCACGCGATCATTGCCGATCGGCAGGAGTACGCCGAGCCACCGTATTTGACGCTGCTTGTCAGGGCCATCACGCCTACCGGAATCGAGATTATCGAAAACGGCAGTCGAGCTTCCGATGCACGCCGCGCTCGCGACGACCTATAACTTCCATCGACGTCTGGCGGCCGCGTGCCGCAAGCGCCTCGCCGAGCGTCCATAGTGCTCCGCCCAAGAGCACGGCGTCCTTCATGACGAACCCGCCACCGGGACTGGCGAGCAGTCCCGGTGTCGTGATGAGAAACGAGAGCGTCGTCAGGAACATGATGATACAGAAGGCGCTCCCCGCCGCTGATACGAGCGGCAGCCATGGCCTCGTTGCCATGGCAAGTCCCGCGGTTACCTCGAAGACGCCGAAGAAAATCGAGGTGCCTTGCACGCCCAGCGGGCCGTACAGCCAGCCCCACAGCGGGCTGTGCGCAACCAGCGGCATGATGCCCTTCGCCTCGTCGGGCGTCCACTTCATCGCCCCGAAGAGCAGCAGCAGCGCGACGATCGCGTAGCGGGTGACAATGGGTCCGAGACGATTCGCCCAACGCTCTGCAACGGCCATATTACGCTGCCGATCCGGTGCGCAGCCGGCGTAAAACCCGGAGCGTGTCGGCAGGGTCCGGACGGAACCGATAGTCCGGATCGAACTGTGCGTCGGCGATGATGCCGTCGCTATCGATCACGAAACGTCCGGGCACTGTCATGCGCCACGTAGCGCCGGCATTGATCTCCGCCAAGTCGTTCTTGAAGGCGTTGAGGTACAGCGTTTTCAGCGCGGCCGAATACGTGTACGCCAGGCCGAACTGCTCGGCGATCCGCGCGTCCGTGTCGACCAGAATCGGAAACGGAACGGGATGGACCTTGCGGTAAGACTCGGCGCTAGCCGCCGATTGCGGGCTTACCGCGACGAGCGATGCGCCCTCAGCACGGATCGCGTCGTACACTTCGGACAACGCCGCGATCTCCTCGTTGCAATACGGGCACCAGGTGCCGCGGTAGAACGAGACAACCAGCGGCCCGCGGGCGAGTAGCACCGTCGATGAGACCGTCGTCCCATGCTGGTCCTCGAGCGCGAACGAGGGTGCGCGCTCACCCACCTTCGGGACGCCGTCAAAGCCGGGGTCTTGGTGGAGCAAGGCGAGTTGCTGGTCGAGCAGTTCCGAGATCTCTGGTTTCAGTTTGGCAGCATGGGATTCGCGCAGCGCTGCCAGGCGCGCGGTGAGTGTGGACATGCCCACTAGATAGCACGGCTCTCTGCCGACTGATGTAAGGCCCCTTACCGCCGTCTCGCGCTGAACCGCGCAGAACGAATTGCTTCGCCACTGCCGAACCTTCAGGGCATGAGCGTCCGTACCGCTGTTGTCGGGTTCGCCACGTTGCTCGCATTGTCGACCGCAGCGACTCCTGCCTCGGCACGGATCGGCGGTGTCGCGTCGCGCGGCGACAACTGTACGCCGATCAACGCCTTTGCTGTCGGTTACCCGCTAGCCGGAGAACCGCAGCCCTCAACAATCGTCGACCAGAGGGTCGTCCTCGATCGAGGATGGCGGACGATCGGCTTCTTCCTGATATCGCAGAGCGGAGGAGTATGGTTCGCGCCCTTCAACGTCGCGGCCAGTCACGAGGAAGGTTCGTACAACGTTCCTACGCTCTTTCCAGCGCAGTCTATGGCGCCGGCGCAGATCATCACGTGGTATCCGCGCATTCGACGGAAAGCACTAGTAGATCACATGGCGGGTCCGGGCGACTTTGTCGACCACTTGCAATCGGTCACCGTCTCTCCGTGCTATGTCAAGGCTCTTCGTCCGTGAGCGAAACACGAAAAGGGAGCCCCGGGCCAGCGGCCCGAGGCTCCCTTGCACGTGGGCCCGTTGTCGTTTAGTTGCAGCCGATCACGTAGTAGTTCGGACCGGTCTGCTTGAGCGTCGTCTGATAGAAGACGTTATCCAGTCCCATGTTCTGGTTCGAGCCGTTGGCGAGCGCGTAGCCGCCGCTGTCGTGCGCGCGTCCGGCTTGGACCTGATAGTAGTTCGCGGTGGTGTAGCAGGCCGGCGTCGGCGTCGCGGTCGGGACCGGCGTAGCGGTCGGCTTCGGCGTCGGCGTAGCGGTCGGCTTCGGCGTGGGCGTCGGGGTGCCGCCGCCGGTGGGCGTCGGCGTCGGCGCCGGCGTGGCTGTCGGTGACGGTGTCGGCGTCGCGCCGCTGCCCGATTGGATCTGGTCGACCATCTTCTTGATCGCCGCCATCTGAACGCCGGACTTCAGCGAGTAGTTCGATCCTTCGTAGCCCCACCAGTCCCAGCACGCGTTCGGGTTGTTCGGCGTGCTGCTCGAGACTTGGTACGGATAGAGGATGATCAGGTTGTTCGTGTCGGCGTACTTGTTGAGGCCCGCCTCGGTGATGAACTTCGTCCCGATGTTCGCTTGCGCTTGAACGCAGCCGTCGAGCGCGACGATCAGCCGGCACTGCGTTCCGTTCGCGCAGGTGTTCGGAACGTAGACGTAGCCGTTGGTGTCGAGGTCGTTCGCACCGCCGCCGTACGGCGTCTGGTCGAAGTTGATGAGCGTCCCGGTCGGCGTCCCGGTGTTCTTGGCGTTGACCGAGCCGAAGAAGAAGCTCAGCCAGGTGTTCTCGGAGTCGTAGCTGCTGCAGTTGATCATGTACGGGCTCGCCGTCGTCCCGCAGGCGACTTCACCGTCGGGAGACTCCCAGCCGTGGCCGGCGGCGTAGCTGTTGTCGTACTTCGTCGACACGCCGTAGTGCTGGTACTCGGTGTTGAGGTCGTTCATCGTCTTCTGCTCGACGGTGTAGTCCGACGTCCCCGACCACAGGTACGCTTTCTGACCGGAGAGGTTGCTCTTCGGGTCGATCGTCCCGGCCGAGGACTGCTGATCGAGATAGCTTTCCGACGCCGAGAGCGTGCTCGAGGTCGCGTACTGGCACGACGTCTGCGCCGTCGAGAGGCTGTTCTGCGCGCAGTAGTAGGGGCCGCCCGCGTAGATCGCGGCGTAGTGGAACGTGCTCGAGAACGCGACGTGGAGCTGAACGGCCATGAACGCGCCGGAGGAGAGTCCCGCGACGGTGGTCTTCGTCTTGTCGACGTTGTACTTGCCGAGTCCGACGACGCTCTGCGGCCGAATCTGATGGCTATCGGGTGCCGTCCCGATCAAGCTCGGCGTGCTGCCGGAGCTGCCGCCTCCGCAGCCGCCGGCGAGGGCGGCGAGCGCCACTACGGCGAGGACGAACAACGGCCGACGCGGATGCACCATCAGGACCCCTTTGCTTGAAAAGCAGGACGGGCGAAACGGCCCCATTATGGCACCCGCGATTTCGTCACGGTACACCCGAAGGAATGTAATTTCACTGCTTGGCATGTCAAGCGGCAGAAAATTGCCCCGGCCTCGTGTCGAAAACGCCCGCGGCCGTTCGACGTCCAGGAAAACAGCCACCCAAAGGAGTCCCCGATGCGATTTGCCGTTCTCGTCAAAGCCACCGCACAGTCCGAATCCGGCGCGCTGCCGTCGACCGAGAAGCTGTCCGAGATGGGCACCTTCAACGAGCGTCTCATCAAAGACGGGATCATGCTCGCGGGCGAGGGTCTGCAGCCGTCGTCGAAGGGCGTTCGCCTGCGCTTCGACGGCACCAAGGCGACCGTGATCGACGGTCCCTTCGCCGAGACCAAAGAGCTCGTCGGCGGCTTCTGGATCGTCCAGGGTCGTTCGCGCGAAGAGATCGTGGAGCGGTTCAAGAGCGCGCCGTTCGATGCCGGCGACGTCCTCGAGATCCGGCAGATCTACGAAGTCGAAGACTTCGGCGACAGCTTCACTCCCGAGCACCGCGACGCCGAAGCGGCCTTCCGCGTGAAGAGTGGACTCTCCTAACGCCACGATCGACGCGATCTGGCGGATCGAGTCGCCGAAGCTCATCGCGGCGCTGACGCGCATCCTGCGCGACGTCGGTCGCGCGGAAGAGCTCGCGCAGGATGCCTTCGTCTCGGCCCTCTCGCAGTGGCCGGGCGAAGGGATCCCGCGCAATCCCGGCGCGTGGCTGATGACGGCGGCGAAACGGCGCGCGATCGATCAGCTGCGGCGCACCAAGAAACTCGACGACAAGAGCGTTGAGCTGGAGCGCGCGCTGGAGCGAACGATGCCTGACGACTACGCGCGCGTCGACGCTGAGATCGACGACGACCTGTTGCGGCTGATGTTCATCGCCGCCCATCCCGTGCTCGGCACCGAGGCACGCGTCGCGCTCACGCTGCGGCTTCTCGGCGGCTTGACGACCGCCGAGATCGCGCGCGCCTTCCTCCTCCCGGAGCCGACGATCGCGCAACGCATCGTGCGCGCGAAGCGCACGCTGCAGGAGGCGAACGTTCCGTTCGAGCTGCCGTCGGTCGCCGAGCGCGCGCTGCGGTTGGACTCCGTGCTCGAAGCGATCTACCTCATCTTCAACGAGGGCTACGCGGCGACGGCGGGGAGCGACGTGCTGCGGCTCGATCTCGTCGAGGAAGCGCTGCGGCTCGGCCGCGTTCTCGCCGGTTTGATGGCCGCTGAACCCGAGGTGCACGGGCTGGTCGCGCTGATGGAGCTGCAGGCCTCGCGCATGCGCGCGCGCGTTGACGCGGCCGGTGACCCGGTGCTGCTGCTCGATCAGGACCGCGCGCGCTGGAACCGGCTGCTGATCGGCCGGGGCCTTGACGCGTTAGAGCGCGCGGAGACGAGCGAAACGGCGCTCGGACCGTACGCGCTGCAAGCCGCGATCGCCGCTTGCCACGCACGTGCGACGGAGCCGCAGCTCACCGACTGGGCGCGGATCGCCGCGCTCTACGACGCGCTGGCGCAGGTGGTGCCGACGCCGGTCGTCGCGCTGAACCGCGCCGTCGCCGTCGGGATGGCGTACGGCCCGCAAGCCGGACTCGAGCTCGTCGACGCGCTGCGCGACGAGAAGGCGCTGGCGTCGTATCATCTGTTGCCGGCCGTGCGCGGCGATCTGCTGGCGAAGCTCGGCCGCGCAGGCGAAGCCGCCGCGGAGTTCAAGCACGCGGCGGAGCTGGCCGGAAACGAGCGCGACCGCAAGGCGCTGCGCAACCGCGCCGCGGCCTGCGGCGGTTAGTCGGCGGCGGGCACAGCCACGAGCGGATCGGGCGGCGGCAGCGGTGCGGCGGCGACGACGTCGGCGTTCGCGACGATCCCTTCGATCATCCGCGCGACGTTCTCGGCGCTGCGGGCCGAGGCCGCGAGCACCTCTTCGTGCGAGGTCGTCGTGCCGTACCCGTGGACGTTGGTGATCAGCGAAAATCCGACGACCGTGCAGCCGAGCGCGCGCGCCGCGATCGTCTCGAGCACCGTCGACATGCCGACCGCGTCGGCGCCGATCGTGCGCAGCCACTTCGCCTCGGCCGGCGTCTCGTACGCGGGGCCGGTCAACCCGGCGTAGACGCCGTCGTGCATCACGATCCCGTATTCCGCCGCCATGTGCCGCGCCAGCTCGCGCAGATGCGGGTCGTAGGCGTTGAGCATGTCGATGAAGCGCGCTTCTTGTCCCGGCAGCAGATCGGCGCCGATCAGCGGGCTCGTCCCGGTGAGGTTGATCTGATCGGAGATCAGCATCAGGTCGCCTGCGCGATAGTCGCCGTTCACGCCGCCGGCGGCGTTGGTGAGAACGATCGTCTTCGCGCCCGCGTGCGCGGCGGTGAGGATCGGATAGATGACCTCGTCGGTCGCGCGCCCTTCGTAGAGGTGGAAGCGCCCGCTGAAGGCGACGACGCGGCGTCCGTGGAGGGTCCCGATCCGCGCTTCCCCGGCGTGGCCGGCGACGCTCGGCTCGGGCATCCCGTCGATCTTGCGGTAGGAGACCGTCGTCCCCTCGATCCGGTCGCGCAGCACGCCGCCGAACCCCGATCCCAGGACGATCGCGCAGTCGAGGCCCCCGCCGGCCTTCGCGCGCAGGTAGTCGGCCGCGGCCTCCAGCCGCTTGCGTTTCACCTGACTTCGGCTGCCGCGGGAGCCAGCAAGTTCGTGCCGGTCATCGCTTCGGGAACCTCCAGGCCGAGCAGCGGGAGCAGCGTCGGCGCGATATCGCCCAGTTTGCCGCCCTCGCGCAGCGCGCCGAGCGGCGCGTTCGCGATGAGGACGAACGGGACGGGATTCGTGGTGTGGGCCGTGAGGGGATTGCCGTCGGGGTCGATCTTCTCTTCGGCATTCCCGTGGTCGGCGGTGATCGCAAGGATACCGTCGGCGTCCAATACGGCCTGTTCGAGCCGACCGAGCGCGACGTCCAGGGTTTCGACGGCGGAGACGGTGGCATCCCACACGCCGGTGTGACCGACCATGTCGGCGTTGGCGTAGTTCATCACGATCACGTCGTGCCGGTGGTGGGAGACGTCCTCGATCGCGGCGGAGGTGATGTCGGCAGCCGACATCTCGGGCGCCAGATCGTAGGTCGCGACGTGGCGGTTGGACGGGATGAGGATGCGATCCTCGCCCGGGAACACGTCCTCCCGCCCGCCGTTGAAGAAATAGGTGACGTGGGCGTATTTCTCGGTCTCGGCGAGGCGGAGCTGGGTCAGCCCCGCCTGGGCGACGACCTCCCCCATCACCCCGAACTGCGGACGGGGACCGAACAGGATCGGGTTGGGGAAGTTCTCCTCGTACCGCGTCATCGTCGCGAAGACGAAGTTCGCGTACCGGCGGACCGGGAAGTGATCGAACGTCGGATCCGTGAACGCGAGCGTGAGCTGGCGCGCGCGGTCGGGGCGGAAATTGAAGAAGATGCACGCGTCGCCGTCGGCGACGGGGCGTGCGTCGCCGACGATCGTCGGGATGACGAACTCGTCGTTCTCGCCGCGCAGGTACGCATCGCGCAGCGCGTCGCCGGCCGTGTATGCGCGGTACTCGGCCTGACCGTTCGCCAGCGCATCGTAGGCTTTGCGCGTGCGCTCCCAGCGCTTATCGCGGTCCATCGCGTAGTAGCGGCCGCCGATTGTCGCGATCGCGTTCAAGCGCCCGCGACCGCTGCAGAAGGCGTCGATGCGCCCGAGATACTTCTCGGCCGAACGCGGCGGCGTGTCGCGGCCGTCGAGGAAGGCGTCGATCACGAACGGGACGTCGGCGGTGACGGCGGCGGCGACGAGCGCCTCGAGGTGATCGAGCGAGCTGTGGACTTTGCCGTCGGAGAGCAGGCCCATGAAATGGATGCGCCCGTTGTTGCGGCGGACGTGATCGAAGCAGCCCTGCAGCACCTTGTTCTGCGCGAACTCGCCGCGTGCGATCGCCTCGTCGATGACGACGACGCCTTGCGGCACGACGCGGCCGCTGCCGATGTTGATGTGGCCGACCTCGCTGTTCCCCATCACCCCCGGCGGCAGCCCGACCGGCTCGCCGCTGGCTTCGAGCAGCGTGTTCGGATAGGTGGCCAAAAATCGCGTCCAGTGCGGCAGCTCGGCGGCCGCGATCGCGTTGCCGTGCGGTGAGGCGCTGTATCCCCAGCCGTCGAGGATGGCGAGGACGAAGGGACGGCGTCGGCTCACGCGGTGGCTCCTTTGCGCGCCTCGGCGAGGAGCGCGGTGAACGAGTCGGGCTGCAGGCTCGCGCCGCCGACCAGCCCCCCGTCGATGTTCGGCTGCGCGACGAAGGATGCGATGTTGTCGGGCTTCACGCTTCCGCCGTAGAGCACCCGAACGTCTTGGAGCCCGGCGACGCCGGCGCGAATCGTCCCCATGATCGCGTTCGCGCTCTCAGGGGTGTCGGCATGACCGGTGCCGATCGCCCAAATCGGCTCGTACGCGACGACGCAGCGGGCGACGTCGGCCGCCGGGATCCCGCTGAACGCGGCGCCGACTTGCTCGCGGACCGTGTTCTCCGCCTCGCCGGCGGCGTGCTGTTCGGCGGTTTCGCCGACCGCAACGATCGGCGTGATCCCGTGCCTGAGCGCGCTGCGCACCTTCTCGTTGATCCGGAAGTCGAGCTCGCCGAAGAGCGCACGTCGCTCCGAGTGCCCGATGACGACCCACGCGACGTCGAGCTCGGTCAGCATCGGCGCCGATATCTCCCCGGTGAACGCGCCCTGATCCGCCCAGTTCATGTTCTGCGCGCCGAGCCCGACGGTCATCCCTCGGAGTTCTTCGCGGGCTGCAAAGAGCGCGGTAAACGGCGGACAGATGACGGCGTCGACATCGTCCGGCAGCGTGCGTCCGCGAACGTCGGCGATAAACGCGCGCGTCTCGGCACACGTCTTATGCATCTTCCAATTGCCGACTACCAGCGGCACGCGTTGGCTCATCGCATGAGCGCCGCCACGCCGGGCAGCGTTTTGCCTTCTAGGAACTCCAGCGTCGCGCCGCCGCCGGTGGAGACGTGCGTCATCGCGTCCGCGAAGCCGAGCAGATGCGCCGCCGCCGCGGCGTCGCCGCCGCCGACGACGCTCGTCGCGCCCGCTTTGGTCGCCGTGGCGATCGCCTCGCCGACGATCTTGGTGCCGTTCTGATACGCCGGCTTCTCGTAGACCCCCATCGGGCCGTTGAAGACGATCGTCTTCGCGGCGCGCAGTACGGCGGCGTACGCCTGCGCCGTTGCCGGGCCGATGTCGAGGATCATCCCGCCGTCGACGTCGGAGAGCGGGACGACGCGCGCGGTGTCGTCCGCGTCGAAGCTGTCGGCGACGACGGCGTCGGCCGGGAGATGGAGCGCGACGTGCTTCGCTTCGGCGAGCGCGAGGATCTTCTGAGCCGGGCCGAGATCGGGATCGCGCAGCGACTTCCCGACGTCGACGCCGCGCGCGGCGAGGAACGTGTTCGCCATCCCGCCGCCGATCACGAAGGCGTCGACCTTCGCGATCAGGTTCTCGAAAACGCCGACCTTGTCGGCGACCTTGGCGCCGCCGATCGCGCAGACGTAGGGGTGCGCCGGATTGTCGGTGAGGCGCGCCAGCGCTTCGAGCTCAGCCTGCATTAAAAAGCCGGCATATGCCGGCAGATCGGCTGCGACGCCGACCGTCGAGGCGTGGGCGCGGTGCGCCGTCCCGAACGCGTCGTTGACGTACAGGTCGCCGCTCTGCGCGAGCCGGCGCGCGAAGTCGGGATCGTTCCGCTCTTCCTCGGGGTGGAAGCGCACGTTCTCGAACAGCACGAAGCCCCCGTCGGGGAGCGCCTTCGACGCCGCGACCGCCTCGTCGCCCACGCAATCGCCGACGAATCCGACGGGCGTCCCGAGCAGCTCGGCGAGCCGCGGCGCCAGCGGCCGTAGCGAGTACTTCGGGTCGGGCTTCCCGTCCGGCCGCCCCAGGTGCGAGAGGATGACCGTCTTTGCGCCGTGGTCGTGCAGCCAGCGCAGCGTCGGAAGCGCCGCGGTGATGCGGGTCTCGTCGGCGATCGCGCCGCCCTTCATCGGGACGTTGAGGTCTTCGCGCAGCAGCACGCGCCGGCCGCGCACGTCGGCGTCGTTGAGGGTCTTGAAACGCATCGCCGCCGCCTTCGACGCCTAGGCGACGAACCCGTGAAGCGCCGCGGGACGGAACGCGGCTCGGGTCGGCGGACCGTCGGCGTAGCGCATGACCGGTTCGCCGGCGGCCGGAACGCCGATCAGCGTGCTGGCGACGGTCCCGAAGCCGCGATCCGTGACGACGGTCATCGCTTGGTGCGGATCGGCGGCGTCCTCGCGGCGCAGCAGCTCGATCCAGCCGGCCCAGTCGTCGCGCTCGGGTCGCGGCAGGGGCGCGCTGCGAAAGGCGTCGCCGTGGGCGGCGACGCGCGGCGCGTCGGCGCGGTCGACGCCTTCGGGGGTCAGCATGTGGTGGCCCGGACCGAGCGCCGTGACGCGCAGCACCTTGCCGTTGGCGACGCACGAGAACGCCGCGCGGCGGTCCGCGACGAGCAGCGTGAAGCCGCGGTACTGCCGCGCATCGAGTCCGCGCAACGCTTCCGCTGCGGCGTTCGCGGTCGGCGCGCGCAGCGCCATGAGGACGAGCTCGCCGCGGCTGCGCTTCCCCGGCGCCGCGCCGAGCTCGTCGCGATGGTTGACGACGGTCGCGACGACGCCGCAATCGGCCACGCCGAGCCAGCTTCCGCCGCTCTCGCGGTCGCGCCAGGCGACGATCTCCGGAGACGCCGGCCACCAGCGTCCCGGCGGATCGAACGCGCGATCCAGCCGCTCGTCGCGATTCGTCGCGATCAGCAGCGGCCACCGTTCGCCCGGCCGAAGCAGGGCCAGCACCGTGCACACGGGTTCAGCGCCGATCGCTCTCAAACGCCCGGCCGATGTACTCGACCCAGCGCCGGTAGACGTCGGTGCGCCGGACCGGATCGCTCGGGAAATGGCCGTCGATCGGATACGCGACCAGCTCGACGGGCCGGCCGAGGTCGCGCAGCGCGTGGTAGAACTCGTAGACGCCCACGGGCGATACGCGGAAATCGCCGCGGCACGTCATCAGCAGCAGCGGCGTGCGCACACGCGCGACGTCGTTGATCGGGCTCATCGCCGCGGCGGCGGCCCGCGTCGGCCCCACCAGCGGCGAGCCGCCGGCGAGCGCGCGGTCCGCGGCGATATCGTCGGCCGTCGCGTAGTCGGCGGCGATGTCGGTCACCGCCGCTCCGGCGACCGCGGCCCGCCAGTCGTGGCGCCGCTCGATCATCGCCAACGTCAACCCGGCGCCGTACGACCACCCGCTGACCGCGAGGCGGGACCCGTCGACGATGCCGCGCGC
This sequence comes from Candidatus Elarobacter sp., assembly GCA_036498305.1. Taxonomy (GTDB): domain Bacteria; phylum Vulcanimicrobiota; class Vulcanimicrobiia; order Vulcanimicrobiales; family Vulcanimicrobiaceae; genus Vulcanimicrobium. The sequence goes on from DASYFS010000492.1 coordinate 10,859, forward strand.
GCGCACCGCGGCGATGGCGGCGTCGATGTCGTCGCTCGGCCCGCGCAGCTTGTCGCCGCCGACGGCGCCCTGATACCGCGCACCGGCGTTGTCGCTACCGCGATAGTTCGGCTCCAGCACGAGCCAGCCGCGGGCGGCGAGCAGCTGATCGAGCTCGTCGAACGTCTCGGTCGACGTGCTCGTCGGGCCGCCGTGGAGCACGAGCACCAGCGGATACGTCGTGCCCGCGCGAAAGCCGGCGGGCTTGGTGAGCACCGCGTCGGCGCGGACGCCGAGCGCGGTGCGAAAGACGACGCGCTCCGTGGTCGCGAGAGCGCGTGTCGCCAGCGCCGCATTGTACGCGGTGAGACGACGCGGCGCGGCGCCGGGACGGGCGACGTATAGCTCGTCGGGCGTCGTTCCGTCGCTGCCGATGAACGCCAGCGTCCCGTCGCGCGCGAACGCACCGTCGAGCCCGGACGCGATGCTGCGCGCGCCGAGATCGACCCGCCGCGGCGCGCCGTGCTCGTCGGTGCGGAAGAGCGCGCTGGCCGTACCGTCGTGCGCGGTGAACGCAAGCGCGCGCGTCCCCGGGATCCACGCCACGTCGCGCACGGTGCGGTCGACGCGGCCGCTGACGTCGCGCGACGCACCGCCCGCGACCGGCGCGACGAAGGCCTGCGCAGGATGGAGTTGCGCGTCGCCGGCGCTGCGCACGTACGCGATCGCGGCCCCGTCCGGCGACAAGAGCGGATCGCGGACGGAATCCTGGGCGCCGGCGACGGGGAGGTCCTCGCCGGTGCGCAGATCGATGCGCCGAACCTGCGCGTGTACGGCGTCGTTCGAGACCGCGGTCGGCGTCCACAGGTACGTCAGCGTCGCCCCGTCGGGCGAGAACGACAGGGTCGACTCCGCATCGCCCCACGCCACGCTCCCGGCCGCAATGCCGAGCCGGCGCGGCTCGCCGCCGCCGAGCGGCACGAGCCACAGGCGCGCCGGCGGCGGGGTGCCGCGCGCCAGCGCAGGCTCGTTCCCGACCTGATATGCGTCCAGGTACCGCGCGTCACCGCTCGCCGGCGGCGGCGTTTCCGGCGCGACGCAGAGCAGCGCCGTGCCGTCGGGGAACCACGCAAACTGCGCGACCTTCATCGCCTCGGGCGACGCCCGGACCTCCGCGCCGCCCGCCGCGAAGCGGAACCGGACCGTGCTGCCGGCGAGATATGCGAGCTGGTCGCCCGACGGCGACCAGCGCGGCGACGACGGGCCCTCGTCGGCGGAGACGAGCGTGCGGTGCGCGCCGTCCGCGACATCGACGAGGTCGAGCCGGCGCTGCCAGCGGTCCCCGTCGCGATCCGCGGTCCGCACGATCACGGCGACCTGCGAGCCGTCCGGCGCGAACTGCGGTGCGGACAGCGAGACGACCGCGTAGACGTCGTCGTAGCCGAACGGTGACGGCGCGGCCGCGACCGGTGCACAAACGCACGTCGCCGCCGCAAAGGCGGCGGCGATGGCGAGCATCGGGCGGGAAGCGCGGTTCACGCGACGGTCGAAGGCAGTTTCGCTCCGACCATCTGCGCGAGGTCGGCGAGGCGACACGAGTAGCCCCACTCGTTGTCGTACCACGCCGCGATTTGGATCAGGTCGCCGTTGGCGTTGGTGAGCTTCCCGTCGATGATCGAGCTGTGCGGGTTGCGCTTGAAGTCGCTCGAGACGAGCTCCTCTTCGGTGTACTCGACGTAGCTTTTGAGGTTGCCGCCGGCCGCGCCGCGCAGCAGCGCGTTGAGCTCGTTCTTCGTCGTCGGCTTCTTCGTCTGCGCGACGAGATAGATCATCGACACCGTCGGCGTCGGGACGCGCAGCGAGAAGCCGTCGAACGTCCCTTCGACTTCGGGGATCGTGAGGTAGAGCGCTTTCGCCGCGCCGGTCGAGGTCGGGATGATGTTCGTCGCGGCGTTGCGCGCGCGGCGCCAGTCTTTGTGCGGCGCGTCGAGGATGTTCTGATCGTTGGTGTACGAGTGGATCGTCGACATGAAGCCCTTGACCCAGCCGAGCCCGTCGACGATCGGCTTCACCGCGGTCGCCAGACAGTTCGTCGTGCACGACGCGTTCGAGATCACGTTGTGCTTGCCGGGATCGTACGCGCCGTCGTTGACGCCCAGGACGACGGTGATGTCCTCGCCCTTGGCGGGGGCGGAGATGATCACTTTGCGCGCGCCGCCGGCGTCGATGTGCGCGCGCGCCTTCGCCGCGTCGGTGAAGAGGCCAGTCGACTCGACGACGAGGTCGACGCCGAGGTCGCGCCACGGCAGCTTGCCGGGGTCGCGCTCGGCGAGGATCTTGATCGTCTTGCCGTTGATCGTGATCGAGTCGTCGGTTGAGCTGATCTCGCCGGGATAGATCCCGTAGTTCGAGTCGTACTTGAAGAGGTGCGCGCACTCGGCGGCGCTCGTCAGGTCGTTGACCGCGGCGATCTGGGCGTCCGGGTATCGCTCGAGGAGCGCCTTGGTGAAGTTGCGGCCGATCCGGCCGAAGCCGTTGATTCCGATGCGCATAGCCCCTCGCAGTTAAGCGGGGGAGACTTCGGGCTCCTCTCGGCCGCCGCGCAGGCGCTTGACGAGCCGCAACAGCGCGGCGATCCGGCCGTTGATCGTCGCTTTCCCGACCGGCGGTGTGCAGCGGCGGCCCAGCTCCGCCAGCGTCTCGTCGGGGTGCGCGAGCCGCAGCTGCGCCGCCTCGCGCAGCGCCGGCGAGAGGTTGCGCAGGCCGTAGGCGTCGGCGAGGTACGCGATCGCCTCCCGCTGCGCCGCGGCGGCCGCCGCCGCCCGCACGACGTTGGCCGCCTCGGTGTTGACCAACCG
>DASYFS010000493.1:0-3325 GCA_036498305.1 Candidatus Elarobacter sp.
CGTCGTCGTCTGCGGGCGCTGCGCCAGGGCGACCGTGGCGTAGGCGCAGATCGCCTCGGTGCCGTCCTGCGTCTGGCGCAGCTCGGCCCACCGGAAGTCGGTCGAGCGGTTCACGCGCAGCGTGCGCGTCTCGATGGTGAACGCACCCTCGGCGATCGGCCCGACGAAGCTCGTCCCGGTCGCGATCGGTTCACCGCGCCGATCCGGGTCGTCCAAGACGGCGCCGAGGAGCTGCGAGGCGATCCAGCCGCCGAACGGTCCGTTCATGTTCCAATAGGCACGATCGGTATGGCCCGCGATCGTGCGCATCAGCGGAGTCTCGCGGCGAAGCGCAACCGGACGTAGTCGGCGGTCCACTGCTCGCCGTCGAAGAGCACCGGGCGCAGCAGCGCCACCGTTTCCTCGAGCGCCGCCTCGCGCTGGTCCGCGGGCAGCGCGCCGAGGTACGGGTTGGCGAACGTCCGCAGCCAGCCCGTCATCTCCGTGGGGAGTACCGTCGGCCGCGGATGCAGCCCGATCGTCTCGACGTTGAAGCCGTGCCGCTCCAACAGCGCTGCGAAGGCTGCCGGCGCCGGAAAGTACCACGGGTTCAACGGGTCGGGATCGATGCCGCGGCGGCCGACGACGGCGCGCAGCGCGACGACGATCGCGGCGACGTTCCCGTGACCGCCGAACTCGCCGGCGAACCGGCCGCGCGGAACGAGCGCGCGCGCGACGCCGGCGACGACCGCATCGGGGTCGCGCATCCAATGGAGCGCCGCGTTCGAGAAGACCGCGTCGAACTCGTGCGCGAACGTCAGAGCGTGCGCGTCCTGCAGCCGCACGTCGAGCCCGCTCACGCGCGCCGCGTCGACGAGCTCCGGCGCGGCATCGACGCCGACGAGCTGCGCGCCGAGCCCCTGCAGCCGCAAGGTTAGCGCGCCGTCGCCGCAGCCCAGGTCGAGGATTCGCTGCCCCGGACGCGGCGCGAGCAGCGCGACGGCGTCGCCGGCGAGGTCCGCCACGAAGCGGGCGTTGGAGGCGTATCCCTGCGCGCTCCAGGTTTGGGACGGCGAACTCTGCACGCGCGTCCTTTCGCGGCAGCGCGGACGGACTCCGCGACCCGCAGGCGGAACCGCTCCGCTCGTGAGTGCGCCGGCCGGAACGATCGATCTCCATGGACGCGTCGTCTTCATCACGGGCGGAAGCCGCGGGATCGGCGCCGCCGCGGTGCGCGCCCTGCACCGGGCCGGCGCCGCGGTCTTCTTCACCTATCGCGAGCGCACCGGCGATGCGCGCGCGCTGCGCGACGAGCTCGGCGAACGCGTGGAACCGTACCGGCTCGACGTCGCGCAGACCGAAGCGCTGCAGCCCGCGCTCGATGCCTGCGCCGCACGCTACGGCGAGAGGCTCGACGTGCTGATCAACAACGCCGCGATCTTCGCCGACAACCCGTTCGACGGCGACGACTTCGCCGCGTGGCGTGCCGGCTGGCGTCGCACCTTCGACGTCAACCTGTTCGCGGCGGCCGACCTCGCGTATCTCGCGATGCGGCGGATGCGCGCGCAGGGTGAAGGGACGATCGTCAACGTCGCCTCGCGCGCGGCGCACCGCGGCGAGCTGACCTACGCCGACTACGGTGCGTCGAAGGCCGCGCTGGTGAATCTCACCAAGTCGATCGCGCGGAGCTGCGCGCCGCACGGGATCGTCGCGATCGCGATCGCACCCGGCTTCGTCGCGACCGACATGGTTACGGCGTCGATGGACGAGCACGGCGCCGCCATCTCCGGCGAGGTGCCGCTCGGGCGGATCGGCGACGCCGAGGAGGTCGCGCACGCGATCGCCTTCGCGTGCACGCCCCTCGCGCGCTATCTCAACGGATCGACGATCGACCTCAACGGCGGATCGTACGTCCGCTAGGCGTCAGTCGCTGACGCCGACCAGGCTCGCGACGTTGCCCGAACCGGGCAGCGCGTCGATCGCGTAGACGCTCATCACCGTGCTCAGCGCCGCGCATGCGCCGGCCACCGGGCTCGGGGTCGGGCTGGGCGTCGGCGCCGTCGTGCTGGCCGGGCTCGGCGTCGGCGACGGCGACTGGTAGTACGGGTAGAGGTTGTTCGGGTCGGTGCACGGCGCCGCGGACGACGACGGCGCCGGCGTGTAGATCGCGGTGATGTAGCCCGGCTGCAGCTGGCTCGGCAGCAGCGTCGCCTGGACGTTGCCGGGCGAAGGCGGGTTCGGCGCGCCGGACGAGCTGGTGACGGTCGAGACGTACACCCCGATCCCCGGCGGGGCTTGGCTGCCGGCGGGAAGGACGTTCTGCGCGATACCGTTGGCGACGCCGCTCGTCGGCGCGGTGAACATCGCGAGCGGGCCGGCTTCGTTGTTGTAGACCGGCGGCGACGAGTTCGCGAACGTTCCGTAGCCGGCGCCGAGGGGCGAGATCGCGTTGAGCGCCGGCGACGCGTTGTGGAATGCGAGCTGGAACGAACCCGCCGGCAGGCTGTAGACCGTCTCGGCGAAGATCTGGCACTGCAGGGCGGAGTTCCCGGTCCCGGCCTTCTCGCCGGCGATCACGACCGTGTACCGGGTGTTCGCGCCCAGCGTCGGGGTCGCGCAGCTCAGGATCGAGCTCGTCGAACCGCTCTGGTTCACCGTCACCGTGTAGCTCTGCGAGTTGACGTACGAGAGCGTCGTCGCCTTGCCGTAGGCGAGCGCCGTCGAGCCGTTGAGCGCCGTCGTGGTGCCGCTGATGAAGACGTTGATACCGCCCGTCGAGCCCGCCGCGTCGGGGGAGCCGTTGATGACCCGGATCGCCGACTGCGTCGCGACGGTGGTGCCGAGAAGACCATTGTTACCGCACGCTGCCAAAATGCAGGCACCGACCGCGCAGACGAAAGCGAAACGCCGCAGACGCATCAGATTGAGAGAACCTTTCGGGGTGGCGGATATCAGGGACGGCGGGCGGCGGGAACCGCCCGCTCGTGCTCCCAGAACGCACGAGAACCGTCTCGCGTCACCGTCCTGTCGCCCGGGCCTTGGCCCGGCGACCCCGGGCCCCCTCCTTAGCGGTAGTGCTCCAGCATCGCGGCGTACTGCGGCCGCTGGGCTGCCAGGTCAACCCTGGCGATCGGCGTCTCGGGCAGGCCGGTCCGGTCTTCGAGGGTCGGCCGCTGCTCCTGATAGATGATCCCCAGCGGAATCGGCCCCTCGCGGGTCAGGGCGTCGAACGCCACGGAGCGGTCGTTGGGGGCATAGCCGTCGGTCGCGGTGAGGTCACCCACGTGCTCCTTGAACCACGCATAGGTATTGATCTTGTTGTAGGTGACGCACGGCGACATCACCT